>NZ_BLTG01000023.1 GCF_017312405.1 Mycobacterium sp. PO1 | reverse complement strand
CGCCCACCCCGACACCGGGTCCCTCACCGAGCCCGGCGCCGCCGGGTCCCGCGCCGCAGACGCCGGGCAACTCCGCCGAACCCGGTCAGCAGGACGCCCCGCTGGCCACCCGGATCCAGGACGAGAAGCGGCTGCGCCAGAGCAGCGAGCAGGCGATCCAGATCCTGGCGATGCAGTTCCAGGCCACCCGCTGCGGTGACGAGGACGTGCTGGCAGGCAACGACGACCCCAACCTGCCCCTGGTCACCTGCTCGACCGACGGCAACGAGGTCTACCTGCTCGACAGCTCGATCATCAACGGCGAGCAGATCGCCAACGCCAGCTCCGGACTGGACACGCAGCGCGGCGAATACGTCGTCGACGTCGAGTTCAAGAGCGACGCGGCCAAGACGTGGGCGGACTTCACCGCGGCCAACGTGGGCACCCAGACGGCGTTCGTGCTGGACTCGCAGGTGGTCAGCGCCCCGCAGATCCAGGAGCCCATTCCCGGTGGGCAGACCCAGATCACCGGCCAGTTCACCCAGGACACGGCGCGCGAGCTGGCCAACGTCCTCAAATACGGCTCGCTCCCGTTGTCGTTCGAGTCGTCGGAAGCAGAGACGGTGTCGGCCACGCTGGGCTTGTCGTCGCTGCGGGCCGGCCTGATCGCCGGTGCGGTCGGATTGGCGGCGGTGCTGCTGTACTCGCTGCTGTACTACCGCGTGCTGGGCCTGCTGGTGGCGCTGTCGCTGGTGGCCTCGGGCGCCATGGTCTTCGCCATCCTGGTCCTGCTGGGCCGCTACATCGGCTACACGCTGGATCTGGCCGGGATCGCCGGCCTGATCATCGGTATCGGTATGACCGCGGACTCGTTCGTGGTGTTCTTCGAACGAATAAAGGACGAGATCCGGGAAGGACGCTCGTTCCGGTCGGCGGTGCCGCGAGGCTGGACCAGGGCCCGCAAGACGATCCTCTCCGGCAACGCGGTGACGTTCCTGGCCGCCGCGGTGTTGTACTTCCTGGCCATCGGCCAGGTGAAGGGCTTCGCCTTCACCCTGGGGCTGACCACGATCCTCGACGTGGTCGTCGTGTTCCTGGTGACCTGGCCGCTGGCCTTCCTCGCCTCGAAGTCCACGACGATGGCCAAGCCGGCGCTCAACGGGCTCGGAGCCGTCCAGCAGATCGCACGCGAACGCCGAGCGGCCGCGCACGCGGCGGGACGGGGCTGAGGCATGGCCAGACGTCAGCGAACCAACGACAGCGTCGACACCCGGGCCACCGGAGTCGAGGCGCCCGACCTGGAATCGGGCGCCGGAGCGCCGCGCCGCAACTTCTTCGTGCGGCTCTACACCGGCACCGGCGCGTTCGAGGTCATCGGCAAGCGCAAGCTCTGGTACGGCATCAGCGGCGGCATCGTGCTCATCGCGCTGGCCGCGATCCTGTTGCGCGGCTTCACCTTCGGCATCGACTTCGTCGGCGGCACGAAGGTGTCGTTCCCGCGGGGTGAGGGTCAGGCCACCACGCAGCAGGTCGAGACGGTGTTCACCGACACGGTGGGCGCGCCCCCGGAGTCGGTGGTGGTCGTCGGCAGCGGCGACTCGGCGACGTTCCAGATCCGTTCGGAGACACTGAGCAACGACGAGGTCATCGCGCTGCGCGGCGCGCTGTTCGACGCCTTCCAGCCCGTCGGCGCCGACGGCACCCCCAGCCCGGAGGCGGTCAGCGATTCGGCCGTGTCGGAGACGTGGGGCGGTCAGATCACCCAGAAGGCTCTGATCGCGCTGGTGGTGTTCCTGGTGCTGGCGGCCATCTACATCACGGTGCGTTACGAGCGGTACATGGCGATCGCCGCGTTGACGACGCTGCTGTTCGACCTCGTCGTCACGGCAGGGGTCTACGCCCTGGTGGGCTTCGAGGTCACCCCGGCCACCGTGATCGGCCTGCTCACGATTCTGGGCTTCTCGCTCTACGACACCGTGATCGTGTTCGACAAGGTCGAAGAGAACACCGAGGGGTTCGAACACACGACCCGGCGCACGTTCGCCGAACAGGCCAACCTCGCGGTCAACCAGACCTTCATGCGCTCGATCAACACCAGCGTGATCTCGGTGCTGCCGATCATCGCGCTGATGGTCATCGCGGTGTGGCTGCTGGGCGTGGGCACCCTGATGGACCTGGCGCTGGTGCAGCTCGTCGGCGTCATCGTGGGCACCTACTCGTCGATCTTCTTCGCCACACCGCTGCTGGTCAGCCTGCGTGAGCGCACGGAACTGGTCAGCAAGCACACCCGGCGGGTGCTCAACCGCCGCGCGACTGCCGCGGCGAAGGCCGCCGGCGGATCGGGAAGTGACGACGCGGCCGGCCTCGGCGCCGACGAGGACGACGACGCCCAGCCGGCCTCGGTGTCGGCCTCGGCGGCGCCGAGCATCCCGCCCGACAAGCCCGCCCCCGGCGCGCGCCCGGTGCGTCCCACCACGAGCAGGACCGGGCGGCCTTCGGGTAAGCGAAGCCCCCGGAACCGGTAGCCGGGATGGCCCGACGCAGGGCGCGACGCGTCACCGTGGCGGCCGTCGTGCTGTGTCTGCTCGCCGGCCCGGCCCTGGCGTCCTGTGCTGACCAGGCCGCCGACTCCGTCGACTACGCCGTCGACGGTGCGTTGGTCAGCTACAACACCAACACCGTCGCCGGAGCCGCCTCCGGTGGCCCCCAGGCGTTCGCCCGGGCGCTGACCGGGTTCACGTATCACGGCCCGGAAGGGCAGATCGTCGGCGACCACGACTTCGGAAGCACCAATCTGGTCGGCCGCAACCCGCTGGTGCTCGACTACGAGATCAAACCGGAAGCGGTGTATTCCGACGGGAAACCGGTGACGTGTGACGACATGGTGCTCGCGTGGGCGGCGCAGTCCGGGCGGTTCCCGGCCTTCGACGCGGCCAGCCGCGCCGGTTACACCGACATCGCCACCGTCGAGTGTGTGCCGGGTCAGAAGAAGGCTCGGGTGTCCTTCGCCCAGGACCGGCCGTTCACCGACTACGGGCAGCTGTTCACCGCGACCTCGCTGATGCCGGCCCACGTCCTGGCCGACGAGCTCGGCCTCGGCGACGGCGGGGTGACGCGGGCACTGCTGGACAACGACGGTCCGGTCGTCGAGCGCATCGCTGCGGCGTGGAACACCGTCTGGGATCTGACGCCGGATGTGGACCTCGCCCGGTTCCCGTCGTCGGGTCCCTACAAGTTGGACTCGGTGTCCGCCGACGGCTCGGTGGTGCTGGTCGCCAACGACAAGTGGTGGGGCACCATGCCGATCACCGGGCGCGTCGTGGTCCATCCGCGCAGCTCGGACATGCAGGACCGGGTGGACGAGGGCGCTTATGACGTGGTCGACATCGCGTCGGGTTCCCTGGGCACGCTGAACCTGCCCGATGACTATCAGCGATCCGAATCGGCCTCGGCGGGCGTCGAGCAGCTCCTGTTCGCCCCGCAGGGACCGCTGGCCGCCGTGCCGGCGCGACGCGCGGTGGCCCTGTGCACTCCGCGCGACGTCATCGCCCGCAACGCCGAGGTGCCGGTGGTGAACTCACGGCTCAACACGGCCACCGAGGACGCCTACGGCGCGGCCGAGACGACCCCCGAGGCCGGCGAGTTCGCCGTCGCCAATCCCGACGCCGCGCGTGCCGCGCTGGGCGGGCAACCGTTGACGGTGCGGATGGGTTATCAAACCCCCAATGCCCGCCTCGCCGCGCTGGTCGGCGCGATCGCGCGCTCCTGCGCTCCCGCCGGCATCACCGTCGAAGACGTTGCCGGCGCGGACACGGGGCCACTGGCGCTGCGCAACAACGAGATCGACGTCCTGGTGGCCGGGACCGGGGGCGCAGCCGGCAGCGGGTCGTCGGGATCCTCGGCCGTGGACGCGTACACGCTGCACAGCGCCAACGGCAACAATCTGCCGCGGTACGCCAACGAACGCATCGACGGCATCATCTCGACCATCGCGGTGATCAACGACCCGAAGGAGATCGCGAGGTTGCTCGCCGAGGCGGCGCCGATCCTCTGGGGGGACATGCCGACTCTGCCGCTGTACCGTCAGCAGCGGACCCTGGTCACCTCGACGAACATGTTCGCGGTGAGCGCGAATCCGACACGATGGGGAGCCGGGTGGAACATGGACCGCTGGAAGTTGAGCCAGTGAGCGGCTCGGAGCTCTCCCCGGTGCCTGAGGTCTCCGGCAATTCCGACGCCCCTGACGTCTCTCGGGTCTCCGGGGTCATCGCGTCCCTGCTGCGTGAGGTGCCCGATTTTCCCGAGCCGGGTATCCAGTTCAAAGACCTGACACCCGTGCTGGCCGACGCGCGCGGGCTGGCCGAGGTGAGCAAGGCCATCGCCGACGTCGCACGCGGTGCTGACCTGGTCGCAGGGGTGGATGCGCGCGGCTTCCTGCTCGGCGGCGCGGTCGCCCTCGAGCTCGGCGTCGGTGTCCTCGCGGTGCGCAAGGGGGGCAAGCTCCCGCCGCCGGTGCTCAGCGAGACCTACACGCTCGAGTACGGCACCGCCACGCTGGAAGTGCCCGCCGAGGGCGTCGAGCTCGCCGGGCGGTCGGTGGTCGTCATCGACGACGTGCTGGCGACCGGGGGGACCCTGGCCGCGACGCACGCGCTGCTCACCGCGGCGGGTGCACAGGTGACGCGGGCGGTGGTGATGCTCGAGCTGGCCGCCCTCGGTGGCCGGGCGGTGCTGGATCCGCTTGCGGTCACGAGCTTGTACACGGTCTGAACGGATATCCTGCCTACAGGACAGCCCCGGGAGGTGAACAATGGCCGGCGAGGTCAACACGGATCACCGCGCGAGCCAGGCCGGGCAGTCACCAACCCGGGCCGGTGCGGCGGGCCCTGAAACCCAGCCCATGGAGCTGCCGAAGCCCTCCACCAGCGCGTCCCGGCGGGTGCGGGCCCGGCTGGCCCGGCGGATGACGTCGCAGCGCAGCGCCGTCAACCCGGTGCTCGAGCCGCTGGTCGCCGTACACCGGGAGATCTATCCGAAGGCAGACCTGGCGCTGCTGCAGAAGGCCTATGACGTCGCCGAGCAGCGGCACGCCGACCAGATGCGCAAGTCCGGTGATCCCTACATCACCCACCCGCTGGCGGTGGCCAACATCCTGGCCGAGCTCGGCATGGACACCACGACGCTGGTGGCGGCACTGCTGCACGACACCGTCGAGGACACCGGCTACACGTTGGAGGCGCTGACCGAGGAGTTCGGCACCGAGGTCGGCCACCTCGTCGACGGGGTCACCAAGCTGGACAAGGTCGCCCTCGGCACGGCTGCCGAAGGCGAGACGATCCGCAAGATGATCATCGCGATGGCGCGTGATCCCCGCGTGCTGGTGATCAAGGTGGCCGACCGGCTGCACAACATGCGGACCATGCGCTTCCTACCGCCGGAGAAGCAGGCCCGCAAGGCCCGCGAAACACTCGAAGTCATTGCCCCGCTGGCGCACAGACTGGGTATGGCGACGGTCAAGTGGGAGCTCGAGGATCTGTCGTTCGCGATCCTGCATCCGAAGAAGTACGAGGAGATCGTCCGGCTGGTCGCCGACCGGGCGCCGTCGCGTGACACCTATCTGGCCAAGGTGCGCGCCGAGATCAACGCGACCCTGTCGGCATCGAAGATCAACGCCGTTGTCGAAGGCAGGCCCAAGCACTACTGGTCGATCTATCAGAAGATGATCGTCAAGGGCCGCGACTTCGACGACATCCACGACCTGGTCGGCGTGCGCATCCTGTGCGACGAGGTGCGGGACTGCTACGCCGCGGTCGGGGTGGTGCATTCGTTGTGGCAGCCCATCGCCGGGCGGTTCAAGGACTACATCGCCCAGCCCCGCTTCGGGGTTTACCAGTCGTTGCACACCACGGTGGTGGGTCCGGAGGGCAAGCCGCTGGAGGTGCAGATCCGCACCTTCGACATGCACAAGACCGCCGAATACGGCATCGCCGCGCACTGGCGGTACAAGGAGGCGAAGGGCCGCAACGCCGCCCCGCCCAGCCACGCAGCGACCGAGATCGACGACATGGCCTGGATGCGTCAGCTGTTGGACTGGCAGCGGGAGGCCGCCGACCCCGGCGAGTTCCTCGAGTCGTTGCGTTACGACCTTGCGGTGCAGGAGATCTTCGTGTTCACCCCCAAAGGTGACGTGATCACGCTGCCCACCGGGTCGACACCGATCGACTTCGCCTACGCGGTGCACACCGAGGTCGGACACCGCTGCATCGGTGCGCGGGTCAACGGCCGACTCGTCGCGCTGGAACGCAAGCTGGAAAACGGCGAAGTGGTCGAGATCTTCACCTCGAAGGCGCCTAACGCTGGACCGTCGCGCGACTGGCAGACCTTTGTGGTCTCCCCGCGCGCCAAAGCCAAGATCCGACAGTGGTTCGCCAAGGAACGGCGAGAAGAGGCGCTGGAAACGGGTAAGGACGCGATCGCGCGAGAAGTGCGTCGTGGCGGACTTCCGTTGCAGCGCTTGATGACTGCCGAGTCCATCGGCGCGCTGGCCCGCGAACTGCGTTACACCGACGTCTCGGCGCTCTACACCGCGGTCGGCGAGGGGCACGTCTCGGCCCGCCACGTGGTGCAGCGGCTGGTCGCCCAGATCGGTGGCGACGACGACGCTGCCGACGAACTGGCCGAGCGGTCCACGCCGGCAACCATGCCGGTGCGTCAGCGCAGCAGCGACGACGTCGGCGTCGCCGTCCCCGGCGCCCCGGGTGTGCTGACCAAGTTGGCCAAGTGCTGCACCCCGGTGCCCGGCGACAACATCATGGGCTTCGTCACCCGCGGTGGCGGCGTCAGCGTGCACCGCACCGACTGCACCAATGCCGCGTCGCTGCAGGATCAGTCCGAACGGATCATCGACGTGCAGTGGGCGCCGTCGCCGTCGTCGGTGTTCCTGGTCGCGATCCAGGTGGAGGCGCTGGATCGGCACCGGCTGCTCTCCGATGTCACCCGGGTGCTGGCCGACGAGAAGGTCAACATCCTGTCGGCTTCGGTGACGACGTCCAACGACCGGGTCGCGATCAGTCGCTTCACGTTCGAGATGGGCGATCCCAAGCATCTCGGCCATGTGCTGAACGTGGTGCGCAATGTGGAGGGTGTGTACGACGTCTACCGGGTGACATCGGCGGCGTGAGCCGCGGTGGGGCAGAAGCGGCGTGAGCCGCGGTGGGGCAGAAGCGGCGTGAGCCGCGGTGGGGCAGTGGCGGCGTGAGCCGCGGTGGGGCAGTGGCGGCGTGAGCCGCGTCATCGCGCCGGCATCAGCACCATGGTCAGTATCCGTTTCGTCCGGTCCCTGCCCGGCCCGTTTGTGGACAGGGGTTGGAGTAGTTCGGCGAGCTTGCGGCGCAACGTCGCCAGCTCGTCGTCCGACAGCCACAGTGCCATCTGAGTGAACGACACTCCGTCGCCTACCGGGTCGGGGTCGGCGTCATCGAGGTAGCGGTCGAAGTCTGCGAGCAGTGCCGCCGCATAGGCGGTGAAGGCGCGCCGGTGATCGTCGAGGCTGAGCGCGCGAGCCTCCGCAGCGCCGACGGACGCGCTGGGCAGATGCAGCGCGTACATGCGCTCGACGGTGCCCCGCACCGGCCTTTCGCCCGTGACGACGAGAACGCCGGCATCGGCCAGCATCGCGACGTGCCGGTACAGCGATGCGCTGGGCACATCCGTCAACTGCGATTTGAGCTGCTTGGTGGTCAGCGCGCTGCCGTCGAGCAGAGCCTGGATGATGCGGATGCGGATCGGGTGCAGGAGGAGATCGATCGACGGCATACCGCCATTATCGCCGGTGCTATTATTCTCATAAATGAGAATGATACAGGAGGCGGACAATGGCGAGGATTGCGCGGATCGGCGACGACGTGACGGTGCAGCTGGGCGTGTGGGAGAAAATTGCCGGTCTGCACGGTGACTTCCGGTTCCCTGTCTCGGCGATCACCGCGGTCGAGGTGGATCACGACCCGCTGTCGTGTGTGCGCGGCATGCGCGCGCCCGGTCTGCATGTACCCGGTCGCGTCAAGATCGGCACATGGCGACGCTCCGGCGCCAAGACCTTCGCCGTGGCGCGTCGTTCGACGCCGGCGGTGCGGCTGGACCTGTCCGGGCAGCCCTACGGCCGGATGGTCATCAGTGTCGCCGACGCAGCGGCGACCGCCGACAGCCTGCGCTGAAACCGGTGGGCGCAGTGATCGCCAGGGACTTTCGGCCGTAGGCGGCGGGCGTCCCCGGCCATAGCATTCGCTGCAGAAGCAGGTGCGCCGCCGTGGTGCGCCGCGTGATCGGTGGGAGGACCGCAGTGGGACGACACGTGGGTGATCGATACGAATGTCAGGAGTGCGGTGCGCGGTTGGTCTACGAGAAGGAATGTCCGTGCCCGCCCGAGATGGAACACAACGAGATCTGCTGCGAGAAACCGATGGTTCCGGTGCCGGCCACGAGTTGAGCTAACCGCGCTCCAGCACGGCGCGCAGAAACTCCCGGGTGCGCTCGTGGTCGGGGTCGCTGAACAACTTGTCTGGGGCCGCGTCCTCGAGGACCCTGCCCCCGTCGAACATCATCACGCGGTCGGAAACGTCACGGGCGAAGTTCATTTCGTGCGTCACGCACAGGAAGGTGATCTCGGTGGTGGTGGCGATGTCCTTGAGCAGGGCCAACACGCCGGTGACGAGCTCGGGGTCCAACGCCGAGGTGACCTCGTCGAGCAGCAGCACATCGGGCTGCATCGCCAGCGCACGCGCGATGGCCACCCGCTGCTGCTGACCGCCGGACAACTGCGCCGGGTGCGCGTCGGCCTTGTCCGCGATACCGACCATGTCGAGCAGTGTGTCTGCACGCTCCTCGGCTTCGGCGCGGGAAAGGCCCAGGGAGTGAATCGGTCCCTCCGTGATGTTCTGTCGCACCCGCATGTTCGGAAACAGGTTGAACTGCTGGAACACCATCCCGATGCGCTTGCGAACCCGGCGCTGGTATTTCTCGTCGGCGGGCACCTCCCGTCCGCGCCGGGTCATGTGGCTCAGGCAGTCGCCGCCGACGAAGATGCGACCCTCGCTGACCTGCTCGAGTGTCATCAACAGGCGCAGGATCGTCGTCTTACCCGAGCCGCTGGGGCCGATGAGGGTGACGAATTCGCCCGGCCGGACGGCGAAGTCGAGCCCGTCGAGCACGACATTGTCGCCGAATCTCTTGACGACATGCTCGAATCGGATCATGTCAGTGGCTGTATCGGACACGTCGCTCCATCCCTCGCACGAGTAGGGAAGCCGAGTAACTCAGCACCAGGAACAACACCCCGGCGATCGTGATCGGCTCCACGTAACGGAAAGCCCGCGAACCCAATTGGTTTGCCACTCCGACGATGTCGAGGACACCGATCATCAGCAGCAACGGCGTTTCCTTGAGCATCGAGATCGTGTAGTTGCCCAGCGCGGGCAACACGCGTGGGACCGCCTGCGGCAGGATGACCGCCGTCCAGGTGCGTAGCCGCGGCAGGTTCAGCGCGACGGCGGCCTCCCACTGGCCCACCGGCACCGCGTCGATGCCGGCGCGGTACACCTCGGCGCAGTAGGTCGCGTAGTGCACACCGAGCGCGACGACGCCCGTGGTCAACGGATCGAAGCGCACCCCGAAATCGGGCAGCACGAAAAAGAAGAAGAAGATCTGTACCAACAGCGGTGTGCTGCGCACCAGTTCGATGAAGGCCCACGCGGCGGAGCTGACGATGCGTATCGGCGAACGACGCAGCAACGTCAGCAGCAGACCCAGTGTGTAGGCCAGCGCAGAGCCCAGCACGGTCGCCAGCAGCGTGATCCGCAATCCGTCGACGACGATGTCGGGAAAGACTTCCCAGGCGTACTGCCAGTCCCAGATCACCGCTGCTCCACCCGGTCGCGACGGAACAACGCACGCACGGTGCGGCGCGGTGCCACCGGGCGACCGACCAGGGCGGCGGCCCAGCGTTCCAACAACCGCATCCCGGCGGTGATCAACACCGCCAGCGCCAAATAGAACAACAACACGATCGTCCAGATGGTCGCAGCCTGCGAGATGAACCGGTCGATCAGGACTTCCCTTGCCTGATAGGTCATCTCGTGGACCGTGATGATGGTCAGCAGCGAACTGCCCTTGAGCAGCTGGATGAACAGGTTGTTGAACGGCGGGACCATCTCCACCAGTGCCTGCGGCAAGATCACCCGCAGCATCCGCTGCCGCGGCGTCAGCGACAGCGCAACGGCGCCCTCGTACTGGGCGCGAGGCACCGACTGCACCGCCCCGCGCACGATCTCCGCGCCGTACGCGCCGAAATTCAGACCCAGCACGGCGATACCGGCCGCCAGCGGCACGATCTGGTATCCGACCAGGACCGGCAGCACGAAGTAGATCCACATCAGCTGCACGACTTCAGAAGTGCCCCGCCAGATCTCGACATAGACGCGGGCCAGGGCCCGCACCACACGCCACCGCGACAACATCGCCAACCCGAACGCGAAGGACAACACGGTCGCGATGACGATGCCGCCGACGGTGGCCTCCACGGTCAGGAGCAGACCCGCGGAGATGGTGTCGACGAACAGTCCGACGTTGTCGAACACCGGCTCAGCCGGCGGCGCAGAGCTGCGCGGTGCTCACATCCTCCGGCGGCACGTTGTCCTCGGTGAAGCCGAACGGCTCCACGATGCTCAGCCACTCGCCCGAACCGTGCAGTTCGTTGAGGTGGGTGTTGAATTCGTCGACCAGTTCGTCGTCGCCCTTACGGAACACGAACCCACCGGCTTGGATCTGTTCCTCACCGTCGATCACCGGGACGAAACCGTCGGTGACCTCGAGCGGCGCGCCGGGGTTGTCGGCGACCATGCGGCGCAGCGAGATGTCGGTCAGCGCTCCGGCATAAGCGCGGCCGTCGAGGAGCGCCTGCAGCATCTCCGGCTGGCCCTGGTACGGCTGGATGAGGTTGTCCGGGATGCCCATCGACTGGGCCACCGACTCCTCGACGGTTCCCGACAGCACCGCCAGCGGCACGCCCTTGGCCAGGACGTCCTCGAAGTTGTTCACCTGTTGGGGGTTGCCGGCGGGCACCAGCAAGGCAGTGGGGGTCACGTAGTCCACCGCGGAGAACTGGGCGTTCTCGCAGCGCTGCGGCAGGATCGCCATGCCGGCGGCCACCATGTCGTACTGGCCGGCGTTCAACGCCGGGATGAGCTGGCTGAACTCGACCTGGGTGGCGTCGACGTTGTCGATACCCATCGCGGAGAACACCGCTTTGGCGACCTCGGGTGCCTCGCCGGTGACCTCACCG
Organism: Mycobacterium sp. PO1; assembly: GCF_017312405.1. Lineage (GTDB taxonomy): Bacteria > Actinomycetota > Actinomycetes > Mycobacteriales > Mycobacteriaceae > Mycobacterium. Next base: position 64,759 of record NZ_BLTG01000023.1, on the reverse strand, counting down.
CCCTCGGTGTAGCCGTACGGCACCTCGCCGGCGATGCCGACCTTCACGGTGCCGGCGTCCTGGATGCGCTGCAGGGTGCCGCCCTGCTCGTTGTCGGGGACCTTCGAGCAACTCGTCACGAGCGCCGCGCCCAGCACGGTCGCTGCGGTCGCCGCCCCCAGCCTGATGAAACTCCGTCGTATCGAATCGGCCATGACCCATCCCTCGTCGTTTTCGTATCCACACGTGCGTTTCGGGTGAACTTCAGCCAAACGAACGTATGCGTAAACGGGCGGGCGGGTCAAAGGGTCTCGACGCCCCCGAACCCGCTTGTGGGCGATTCGCGACCGGGTTTCAGTCCAGCTGGATGGACTCCACGACGACGTCCGCGGCGGGTGGGCCGTCCTGCCCGCCGCCTTGCACACCCTCGGCGGCGATCTTGTCCAGCGTGGCCAGACCGGTCTCGTCGATGGTGCCGAACACCGTGTACTGCGGCGGCAACTGCGAGTCCTGGTAGACGAGGAAGAACTGGCTGCCGTTGGTGCCGGGGCCGGCGTTGGCCATGGCCAGCGTGCCGCGCGGATAGACGACGGGCTGCATCAGCGCGGGGTCGTCGGGCTGGTACTGGGTGGTGGGGTACTCGTTGGCGAACTCGTACCCGGGGCCCCCGGTGCCTTCACCGGTCGGATCGCCGCACTGCAGCACCGACAAGGATTCGCTGGTGGTCAACCGGTGGCAGGGGGTGTCGTTGAAGTAACCCTGCTGGGCGAGGCTGGCGAAGCTGTTGACGGTGCACGGTGATTTGCCGTTGTCCAACTGCAACCCGATATTGCCCTGGTTGGTCTCCATGCTGGCGCTGACCTGGGCCGGCTCGGTGGGCACCTCGCCGGTGCGGGGCGGGTTGTTCGCCTTGCTGGCCTCCTGCGCGGCCGGGTACTCGCAGTTCTGCCCGAGTCCGTCCGGGGCGGTGAACTGAGGCAGGGCGGCGACTTCGCCCGGCTGCGGAGCGTCGAACGGATCCTGCTCGGGCGTCTGCCCGGTCGTCTCGGACGCCTCGGTCGACGACCCCGAGGCGGTGGAATCGGAATTGCCGGTAGTGAGGACGATGGTGGCAATCACGGCGCCGATCACGACCACCGCGGCGACCGCCGAGCCGACGATCGTGTATGTCCGGCGTTTGCGGTCCTTCTCGGCCCGTCGCTCGAGCTGACGCTCCAGCTTGCGCTTGGCTGTCGCCCGCCGTTGTTCGTTCGTCGGCACCCCGGGTCCCTCCTTGCAGTCGATCCGGTCGGCACCGAGTGTGCCAGTTCACGGCGAGTGAGGGCGCCGCGACCCTCGTGAACAGCGGTGCGACCTGGGCATGGGAAGCTGGGAGGCGTGTTGATCACCGGATTCCCGGCCGGCATGCTGGCGTGCAACTGCTACGTGCTGGCCCCGCGCCAGGGCGCCGACGCCATCGTCGTCGACCCGGGCCAGCGGGCGATGGGTCCGCTGCGCCGCATCCTCGACGAGAACCGCCTCACCCCGGCGGCCGTGCTGCTCACCCACGGCCACATCGACCACATGTGGTCGGCCCAGAAGGTGGCCGACACCTACGGCTGCGCCACCTACATCCACCCGGCGGACCGGTTCATGCTGGCAGACCCGATCAAGGGTTTCGGTGCGGGTTTTTTCGCCGGTGTCGGCCGGATAGCGGTGGCGGCGATGTTCCGCGAGCCCCGCCAGGTCGTCGAGCTGGACCGGGACGGCGACAAGATCGAACTGGGCGGCATCACCGTCGCGGTCGATCACACGCCGGGCCACACGCAGGGCTCGGTGGTGTTCCGGGTCGACGGCGGCGTGGAGAGCGGGCCCGAGTCCGTGGCCTTCACCGGTGACACCTTGTTCAAGCAGTCGGTGGGTCGCACCGACCTGCCCGGCGGCAGCGGCCGCGATCTGCTGGAATCGATCGTCACGAAACTGCTCGTGCTCGACGACGAGACCCTGGTTCTGCCGGGGCACGGCGAGAGGACCACGATCGGTCTCGAACGCCGCACCAACCCCTTTCTCGAAGGTTTGACCCCGTGACCGACACTTCTGCCAGTTCCTCACCTCTGCATGCCTTCCGGGCGCCGAAGGGCGTGCCGGACTACGTACCGCCGGAATCGGCGGAGTTCGTCGCGGTGCGTGCGGCGTTGCTGGAGGCGGCGCGCCGCGCCGGCTACGGGCACATCGAGCTGCCGATCTTCGAGGACACCGCGCTGTTCGCCCGCGGCGTGGGGGAGTCCACCGACGTGGTGTCCAAGGAGATGTACACCTTTGCCGACCGCGGCGACCGGTCGGTGACCCTGCGCCCGGAAGGCACCGCGGGAGTGATGCGGGCCGTCATCGAGCACGGGCTGGACCGGGGTGCATTGCCGGTCAAGCTCGCCTACTCGGGTCCGTTCTTCCGTTACGAGCGTCCGCAGGCCGGCCGGTACCGGCAGCTGCAGCAGGTCGGGGTGGAGGCGATCGGCGTGGACGACCCGGCCCTGGACGCCGAGGTGATCGCCGTCGCCGACGCCGGCTTCCGGTCTCTGGGATTGGACGGGTTCCGCCTGGAGATCACCTCGCTGGGTGATGACAGCTGCCGTCCGCAGTATCGGGAGTTGTTGCAGGAGTTCCTGTTCGGGTTGGACCTCGATGACGAGACCCGGCGGCGCGCGCAGGTGAACCCGCTGCGGGTGCTCGACGACAAGCGGCCCGCGGTGCGGGAGATGACCGCCGCCGCGCCGGTGATGCTCGATCACCTCTCCGAGGCGGCCAAGAGCCATTTCGAGACGGTGCTGGCGCATCTGGATGCCCTCGGCGTGGCGTACACGATCAATCCGCGCATGGTGCGCGGGCTGGATTACTACACCAAGACGACGTTCGAGTTCGTCCATGACGGCCTGGGCGCCCAGTCCGGCATCGGGGGCGGCGGTCGCTACGACGGGTTGATGCGTCAGCTGGGCGGGCAGGACCTGTCCGGGATCGGATTCGGGCTCGGCGTCGATCGCACGCTGCTCGCCTTGCGCGCGGAGGGTAAGAGCGCCGCCGACGCGGCACGGGTGGACGTGTATGCGGTACCGCTCGGCGGTGACGCCAAGGTCGCCCTGGCGGTGTTGGCCGCGCGGCTGCGCGCGGCCGGTGTGCGCGTGGACGTCGCCTACGGTGACCGCAGCCTCAAGGCCGGCATGAAAGGCGCCGACCGCTCGGGCGCCTCGATCGCGCTGGTGGCCGGTGACCGGGACCTGCAGGCTGGGACCGTCGGCGTCAAGAGCCTGGCGACCGGAGAGCAGGTCGACGTGGCGGTCGCCGACGTCGTCGCCGACGTGCTGTCCCGACTGGGCTGAGACGGTTCCGCGGACGCGTGCGTCCGCATGGCGACACTCCGTGCCGGACCGCGCGCTCGTCAGTGCGGGGCGCCGTGGACTACACGTGTGAGCACCGCGTCGAGGTCGCCGATGCCGCCACCGAACGGGTGGCCGCGCTTGAGGACCCGCGTGCCGTTCGGCGTGACGGCGACCAGCTTGGCTGAACTCGATGTCATGTGCATCCGGCGCTCGAATCTGACCTGGTCCACCGGCGCGACCTCTGCCCCGGCGCCGTCGCGGTACACCCGGGTGGCCCGGTCGAACACCGCGACCGGTGTGAAGGAGGTCAGAGGACGACCCCGTCGGCGGCGCAATGCGTTGACGGACACATACATCGCCGTTGCCGCCGCGGCCGCCACCGCGAGCAGCGCAACGCCGAGCCACGCCGAGCCTGCGGACATGCCGCCCGCGGCGGCCGACCACACCGACACCGCGCCGAAGCCGCCGAACACCACGGTGACGACCACGAGCACGAATACGACGATTTCGGTCGGGCCGCTGCCGCGGTCGACCAGGATGACCTCAGGCCCTCGTTCGGCGATCACCAGTCCGCCGTACTCGGCGAGAATGATCGGCTCCTCGGAAGTGCCCACGGCTCAACGATGGACGACATTCGCGGCGACGTCGCGCGTTTGTACGAATTTCGCGGCGCGCCGTGCAGAAACGGGCTATGACCGGTGCTTCCCCAGGAACGCCGCGACATCGGCTGCGATCTGCTCGGGTCTTTCGCCGTTGATCGCATGAGACGCGCCGTCGTAGATCTTCACTGTGGCCGTCGGCAATGCGGTTCGGGCGGTCCGCGCGCCTGCGCGCGCGTCGTGCATCGGCGACTCGGCGGCGAGTATCACCAACGTGGGAACTTTCAGAGTCGTCAACTGCTCGGGGCTGATCCGGTCCGGCGTCGGGGTGCGCGTGCGATACGCCTGCATACCGGCCTCGATCATCGCCGCCTCGGGCACGTCCCGCACCGGGGCACCGCCGGCGGTCCAACTAGCAAAGCTGTTGCGCCAGGCCTTCGGAAATCCGGGCACACTCGCCGGTATGGAGCGCAGGATCGCCGCCGGCGACAGGCCGTCGACCACCTGCACGGGCTCGACCAAGGTCAATGTTCTGATATGACTGCGGTCGCGCAGTGCGAGGTTGGTCGCGCTCCACCCGCCGAGCGAGAGCCCGAGCAGATTGACCTCGGTATCGGGCAGCTGGTCGAGGACCTCGTGCAGCCAGGCGGCCTGGTCGTGGGCATCGGTGATCGGACGGGTTTGGATGCTGCGCCCCGGTTCTCCCAGCAGGTCCACCGTGTACACCGAACGGTGTGCCAGCAGCGACGGCATGTTGTCCGCCCAGACCGGCGTGCCCGATCGGGCGCCGGGCAGCAGGAACAGCGGTGCGCCCCTCCGCGCGCCGGCGAATCGGTACACCCGTACGACACCGAAGGCCGTGCGAATGTCCAGCACCTGCTGTGGATTCGGCATCTTGGCCATGGCGCGGTCATACGCGGCGAAGTAGCGGTCCATCGCCTCAGCAGAGTGGAAGTGCCCGACGGCCACACTGGGCGCGAGCACCCTTCCCGCGCCGAAAGCTCCGATGACGCTGAGCGCCGCCGTCAGCCAACTGCGGTGGCGCCGCCTGCGCGCTGCGCTGTCGGGGAGACGTCGTGCCATGGCCTCCACCGTGACATGTCTGCCCGGTGTCGGAAAGCGTCAGATCGCCATCGCGGCGCGCACGTCGGCTTCCGAGGACGAACCGCCGGTGCCGGTCGAGGTGATCCGACCCGATTCCAGGACGTAGTAGCGCTGCGATGACTGCAGCGCGAAGCCGATGTGCTGCTCGACGAGGAGCACACCGAGGTTGCCGCGACTGGTCAGCGTGGTGATGGTCTCCTCGATCTCGGCGACCACCGAGGGCTGGATGCCTTCGGTGGGTTCGTCGAGGATCAGACATCTGGGGGAGGTGATCAATGCACGCGCGATGGCCAGCTGCTGGCGCTGACCGCCGGAGAGCAGGCCGGCGCGACGCGTCAGCAGCTCTTTGAGCGCGGGAAACAGGTCGAGCTGCTCGTCGATCAGCTGCTTGCCGTTCTTGCGCCCGTCCGCCACCACCTGCAGGTTCTCGGCCGTGGTGAGCTGGCCGAAGGACTGCTGGCCCTGCGGGACGTAGGCCAGTCCGCGGTTCACCCGCGCACTGGGACGCAGTTTGGTGATGTCTTCGCCGTCGAAGCGCACCGTGCCCTTCGAGCACTTCAACAGCCCGACCGCCGCGCGCAGCAGCGTGGTCTTGCCGGCGCCGTTGTGGCCCATGACCGCGGCGACCCCGTCGCTGGGCACCTCGACGTTGACGCCGTGGATGACCTCGGTGCGGCCGTAACCGGTGTGGACGTCGACCAATTCGAGCATCAGGACTTCTCCTCGATCAGTTCGGCAGCGCCGGTCTCCTCGGCCTCCGCCGATCCGGCAGCCGCGGTCCCGAGGTAGACCTCCTGAACCCTGGGATTGGCCTGTACCTCGGCCACCGACCCCTCGGCGATCACCTGCCCGCGGGCGAGCACCGTCACCGACGTCGCGAACTCGCGCATGAAGTCCATGTCGTGTTCGACGACGACGACGGTGCGTTCGGCGCCGATGCGGCGCAACAGGTTTCCGGTCTCCTCACGCTCTTCGTGACTCATGCCGGCGACGGGTTCGTCGAGCAGCAGCACGTCGGCGTTCTGCACCAGCAGCATCCCGATCTCCAGCCACTGTTTCTGGCCGTGGGCCAGAATCCCGGTGGGTTGGTCGGCCAGATGGGTCAACCCGATCGTGTGCAGCGCCTGCTCGATCGCAGGGAGCACGCCGTGACGGCGCCGCAGCATCGTCCACACCGACCGCCCGGCTCCGGCGGCGATGTCGAGGTTCTGCAGCACCGAGAGTTCCTCGAACACGCTGGCGGTCTGGAAGGTCCGCCCGACGCCGCGCCGGGCGATCTGATGCACCTTCTTGCCCAACAACTCCACACCGGACTTGTTGACCGACCCGCTCGCCGGCACCAATCCGGTGATCGCGTCGATGACCGTGGTCTTACCGGCGCCGTTGGGACCGATGAGAAACCGCAGATCGCCCTGGAACAGCGTGAGGTCCACCTCGGAGACCGCCTTGAAGCCGTCGAAGTCGACGGTCAGTCCGCGGACCTCCAGATACTGGGTGCCCATCCCGGCGTTTCCGCCCTCGACCGGTTCCTTTCCCGCCGAGCTCGCGTGGACCTCGGTCATGAGCTGGCACCCACCTTCTCCGCATCGGGATCGTTGTCGGGCTCGGGCATCTGGTCGGACTCGGACTTCCTGCGCCGGCGCGCCCACAGCATGCCCAGCCCGGCCAGACCTGCCGGGAAGAACCCGACCACGACGATGAACAGCGCACCCTGGGCGTAGATCCAGCCCGACGGGTACTGCTCGGAGAACAGGGTCTGCGCCCACGCGACGCCGATGGCCCCCAGCACCGGGCCCAGCAGGGTGGTGCGGCCGCCGATCGCCACGCCGATCAGGAACGCGATCGACGGCAGGATGCCGACCTGTGACGGGGTGATGAAGCCGACGATCGGGGCGAACAACGCCCCGGCGATGCTGGCGAACAGCGCCGCGACGGTGTAGGCGACGACCTTGGTGTTGGCGGGGTCGTAGCCCAGGAAACGGACCCGTTCCTCGCCGTCGCGGACCGCCACCAGCAGTTCGCCGTAACGGCTCTGCATCAGCTGGCGCACCAGCGCGACGACGGCCAGCAGCGTGGCCGCGGCGATGAAGTACAGCATCTGCTGGTTGACCGGGTCGGCCAGTCGGAAGCCGAAGAACGTCCGGAAGCCGTTGAGCCCGTTGGAACCGCCCAGCAGCTCGGCCTGGCCGATCAGCAGGATCGCCATCGCGGCCGCCAACGCCTGGGACAGGATCGCGAAGTAGGCGCCCTTGACCTTGCGTTTGAACACGCCCAGGCCCAGCAGCGCCGCGATGCCGGCCGGGATCACCACGATGGCCACCAGTGTGACGAACGGCGACGCGAACGGCACCCACAGCGCGGGAAGCTCACGCACGCCGGCGATCTGCATGAAGTCGGGTACGTCGTTGCCGGCGATCTCGGCGTCGGCGATCTTGAGGTGCATGCCCATCATGTAGCCGCCGAGACCGAAGAACACCCCCTGCCCCAGCACCAGCATGCCCCCGCGGCCCCAGGCCAGCCCGATGCCGACGGCGACGATCGCATAGCAGAGGAACTGGGCCAACAGGCTGAGCCGGAAGCTCGACAGCAGGGCCGGGGCGATCGCGAACAGCGCCACCGCGGCGACGCCGAAACCGGCCCAGGTCTGCCAGCGGCCCACCAGACTACGCACACCGGCTCCTCGCGCTAGCGCTGGTCGGTGCTCGTCTGCTCCTCGCGCGAGCGCTCGTCGGTGCTCGTCTGCTCCTCGTGCGAGCGCTCGTCGGTGCTCGTCTGCTCCTCGCGCGAGCGCTCGTCGGCATCACACCAGACTCCTTGTCCGAACGGTGAACAGGCCCTGCGGCCGGACCTGCAGGAAGATCACGATCACCACGAACACGATCACCTTGGCCAGCGACGCGGTGGTGTTGTACTCGATGAACGAGTTCAAGAAGCCCAGTGCGAACGCGGCGATGACGGTGCCCTTGATCTGGCCCAGGCCTCCGACCACCACCACGAGGAAGGCGTCGATGAGGTAACTCTGCCCGATCGTCGGACTCGTCGAACCGATCAACGTCAACGCCACTCCGGCGACGCCGGCCAGCCCGGAACCGATGAAGAACGTCGTGATGTCGGTTCTGCGCGACGAGATACCGCTGGTCTCGGCAAGATCGCGGTTCTGCACCACCGCCCGGATCCTCCGGCCCATCGGGCTGGCCTTGAGCGCGACGGCCAGCGCGGTGACGCAGGCGATCGCCAGCACCAGGATGAACAGCCGGGTTTTCGGAACCACGGCGCCGAAGATCTCGACTCCGCCCGACAGCCACGGGGGAGCGAACACGTTCTTGGCGGGGGCGCCGAAGAGGTCACGGGCCAACTGCTGCAACACCAGTCCGACACCGAAGGTGACCAGCAGGGTGTCCAGCGGCCGGTGGTACATGCGGTTGATCAGCGTGACCTCCAGCAGTGCACCCATCGCACCGCCGACGACGAACCCCACCACCAGTGAGATGAGCAGGGACACACCGGCGCTGGAGACGACCTGCTGCACCACGTAGGCGGTGTAGCAGCCGGCCATGATGAATTCGCCGTGGGCCATGTTGATGACGCCCATCTGGCCGAACGTCAGGGACAAGCCCAGGGCGGCGAGCAACAGGATCGAGCCGAGGCTCAATCCTGTTGCCAGTTGCCCGATCAGGACATCCATGTGCGCGTCAGCCCGACAGGCCCTCGGCCCACGGATAGCCTTCGAGGAACGGATCCGGCTCGATCGGGCCGGGCGACTCCCAGATCGTGTAGATCAGGCCGTCGTTGCGGATCTCACCGATGCGGGCGGTCTTGGTGATGTGGTTGTTGTCGCCGTCGATCTGCACCAGGCCTTCGGGCGCATCGAACTCGACGCCGCCGGCCGCCTCCTGAACATCGGGAACTGCAAACGATTCCGCCTTCTCGACGGTGTTCTTCCACAGATACACCGACACATAGGCGGCTTCCATGGGGTCGGAGGTGGGCTTGTCGGCGCCGAACTTGTCCTTGTAGGCCGCGACGAAGGCGTTGTTCACCGGACTGTCGATGGTCTGGTAGTAGTCCCAGGCGGTCAGCTGGCCTTCGATGTTCTGCACGCCGATGCCGCCGACCTCTTCCTCGGCGATGGACACCGACACCACCGGCATCTCCTGCGGTGTCAGGCCCACGTTCTTGTACTCGCGGAAGAACGCGACGTTCGAGTCGCCGTTGAGGGTGTTGAACACCGCGTCGGCACCCGAGGCGCGCACCTTGTTGACGATCGTGGAGAAGTCCGTCGACCCCAGCGGCGTGTAGTCCTCGCCGAGGATCTCCATGCCGTTGGCCGCGGCGTACGCCTTGATGATGCGGTTGGCGGTCTGCGGGAAGACGTAGTCGCTGCCTACCAGGTACAGCGACGTGACGCCCTGCTCCTTGAGGTAGTCCAGCGCGGGCACGATCTGCTGGTTGGTGGTGGCACCGGTGTAGAAGATGTTGGGAGAGGCTTCCAGGCCCTCGTACTGCACCGGGTAGTACAGCAGCGCGTTGTTGTCCTCGAACACCGGAAGCATGGCCTTGCGGCTCGACGAGGTCCACCCGCCGAACACCGCCGCCACACAGTCACTGCTGATCAGCTTCTGGGCCTTCTCGGCGAACACCGCAGGCTCGGACGCGCCGTCCTCGGCGACCAGCTGGATCTGCTTGCCCATCACGCCGCCGTCGGCGTTGATCTGCTCGACGGCCAGATCGATGGCGTTGCGCACGGTCACCTCGGAGATCGCCATGGTGCCCGACAACGAGTTCAGCGCGCCGACCTTGATCGTGTCACCGGAGGTGTCGACACAGGACTCGGCGTTTGCTGCACCTTCATCACCGGCGCGGCTGCCGCAGCCGGCCAGCACCAGGCTGGTGGCGGCGAGGACGCTGCCGGCGGCCAGGGCCGACCGGGTCAAGGAGTACCGTCGAGAGTGTTGCATGAACAGCCTTTCTGCGCGTCGGCAGCGCTCATCCGCAGATGAGGCGTTGTGAGAGGGATCTACAGAACGCTTCCGGGGGACGCCGCGGCGGCCGTGGCGCGCGGTGTCGTCTCGGGACGTTAGAGCGCCTGTGTTTCTGCGAAGTGTCTGTGTGTGACATTTACATTAACGTGAACACGACCCAAACGGTCGTTTGCCGTTAACGTCGTTGGCCGTCGAAAACGACTCGGCCGGTAACGATCCGGTACGGTCCGGCGATGTGACCAACATGCGAACAGCTACAGCGAAAGTAGGAGCGGTCGTAGGGGCGTCCCTGGTCGCCGCGGCGGCGACGGTGGCCCTCGGCCCGGTGTCGGCCCATGCCCAGGAGGCGCATCAGGTCCGCTACACGCTGGCCTCGGCGGGCGCCTACGAGTTCGACATCTTCTATCTGACGAGCCAGCCGCCCAGTATGGAGGCCTTCAACGCCGACGCATACACGTTCGCCAAGCGCGAGAAGGTGACTGTCGCGCCGGACGCCCCGTGGGTCTTCGAAACCACGATGGCCGACCCGCAGTGGGCGATCATGCAGGTCAGTTCCACCACTCGCGGCGGACAGGCCGCGCCCAACGCGCACTGCGACATCGCCGTCGACGGTCAGGTCGTCGTGCAACACGACGACCCCTACAACGTGCGGTGCCAGCTCGGTCAGTGGTGACCCACGCGCTCTGATCGCGTGGTCAGCCCGGCCAACGCCGGGGGCAGCGGCGCGCTGTGCACGATACCCAGCCGCTGGGTGGCCCGGGTCAGCGCGACGTAGAGGTCGGCCGCTCCGTGCGGTCCGTCGGCGAGTATCTGCGCCGGCTCCACGACGAGCACGGCGTCGAACTCGAGGCCCTTGGCGGCTGCGGGCGTCATGACGCCGGGCAGTCCCGGCGGCCCGATCACCACACTGGTGCCGGGCCGCTCGGCCTCTGCATCGGTGAAATCTTCTATCGCAGTGAGTAGTTGGTGCTCGTCGAGCTGCGCCGACCACGGTGGTACCCCGGTCGAGCGCACCGATTCCGGCGGGGTGATCTCGGGGGCGGCGTCGGCGAGCAGCGCGGCGGCGACCGCCATGATCTCGGCCGGGGTGCGATAGTTGACCGACAGGCCGCGGTACAGCCAGCGCCCAGGGACGTACGGCGCCAGTGCGGCTTCCCAGGATCCCACGCCGGCGGCCGAGCGGCGCTGGGCGAGGTCGCCGACGATGGTGAACGAGCGGCTCGGGCACCGCCGCATCAGGACGCGCCAGTCCATCTCGGAGAGTTCCTGCGCCTCGTCGACGACCACGTGCCCGTAGGTCCAGTTGCGGTCGGCTGCGGCGCGGTCGGCGAGGTCGCGGGTGTCGCGCTCGAGGAAGCGCTCGGCGAGGTCTTCGGCACCGATGACGTCGCCCGCCAACAGTTGGTCCTCGTCGTCCATCAGGTCTTCGCGGCCGATCATCAGGTCGAGCACCCCGGCCGCGTAGGCCGCCTCCTCGCGGCGTTCCCGTTCGGCGGCCTCCTCGCCGGAGCGGTCATGACCCAGCAGGTCGACCAGTTCGTCGAGCAGCGGCACATCGGACACCGTCCACGCGGCCCCGTCCGCACGCCACAGCGCCGCATCGGCGCCTGCGGCCCGAAGCCGGTCATGCGACGAGTAGAGCTCGGAGAGAAGGGTTTCCGGTGTCAGCACCGGCCACAACTCGTTCAAGGCCGCGGCGAAGCCGGCATGGTCTTCCAATTCGTCGACCAGGTCGGCGCGCAGGTGCTCCCAGGCGGCACGGTCGTCACGGGTCAACCATCCGCGCCCGATCCTGGCGATCGCGCGCTCGGTCAACACCCAGGTGACGACATCGACGAACACCGCCCTGGCCTCGTTGTGCGGCGCACCGCTGGCCCGCGCCTCCTGGATGGCCCACTCGGCGGTCTCGGCGTCGATACGCACCCCGACGTCGGAGAGGTTGATCGGCAGCGGATCGTCGGGCACCCGCTGGCGGTCGGCGACCGCTGCTGCCAGGACGTCGAGCATCCTCAGCGACCCCTTCACCGCGGCGGCCGCGGGGCCGTCCTCGGTGGTGACCGTCAGGTGGGGTACCAGATCACCGGTCGTGGTGAACACCACATTGGTCTCACCCAGCGAGGGCAGCACCCGCCCGATGTGGTCGAGGAAGTCGGCGTTCGGGCCGACGACGAGGACACCGTGGCTCTCCAGGCGGGCGCGCCTGGTGTAGAGCAGATAGGCGACGCGGTGCAGCGCGACGACCGTCTTGCCGGTGCCGGGGCCGCCTTCGATGACCAAGACCCCCGAGTGGTCACAGCGGATGATCTCGTCCTGCTCTGCCTGGATGGTGGCGACGATGTCACGCATGCCCTCACCGCGTGGCGCGTTCACCGCTGCCAGCAGGGCTGCGTCACTGGATCCGTCGCCGTCATCGCCCGGGGCGCCGAGAAACTCGTCGGTGAAGTCGACGACCCGCCGCCCCAGGTTGTGGAACTGGCGTCGTCTGCGCACGTTCTCGGGGTGCGCCCCGGTCGCCACGTAGAACGGCCGCGCCGCCGGCGCGCGCCAGTCGATCAACATCGGCTCGTGGTCGTCGTCCGCGTCGAAAAGGCCGATACGACCGATGTAGGTGCGCTCGCCGGAAACGCTGTCCAAGCGGCCGAAGCACAGTCCGTGGTCGGCCACATTCCAGCGGTGCACCTGTTTGGCCAGCGCCCGCACCTCGACGTCGCGGTCCACCAGCGATCCACCGTTGCCGCGCAGGGCTGCGGCGTAGCGGCTCTGCAGCCGGGCGCGTTCGGTATCGAGACGTTCGTAGAGCTGCGCCACGTAGGCACGTTCGGCGCGCAGTTCGTCAGCGTGGTCGGCAGCTTGGCCGGCGGCGTGGTCGGTAGTCGACATGGGCCCCTTAGACGTATCCGTGTCGCGGATTCTTGACAGGTGGTCGAACGTATGTTCGCATGAAGTATGCGCTGGGCGGGTCAGAGTATCGACGTCGACGACGGCGCTCTCCCCGGACTCCAGCGTATCGGCCTGATACGCAGTGTGCGGACACCGCAGTTCGAGGGCATCACCTTCCACGAGGTGATGTGCAAGTCCGCACTGAACAAGATTCCCAAGTCGTCGACCGGGCTGCCCTTCAACTACACCGTCAACGCCTACCGCGGTTGCTCGCACGCCTGCCGGTACTGCTTCGCCCGGCCCACCCACGAGTACCTCGAGTTCGACTGCGGCAGCGACTTCGACAGCCAGGTGGTGGTCAAGACCAACGTGGCCGAGGTGTTGCGCCGTGAGCTGCGCAGGCCGTCCTGGGCGCGGGAGACGGTTGCGCTCGGTACCAACACCGACCCCTACCAACGGGCCGAGGGCCGATACGCGCTGATGCCGGGCGTCATCGCCGCCCTGCGTGACAGTGGCACACCGTTTTCCATCCTCACCAAGGGCACGCTGCTGCGGCGGGATCTGCCGCTGCTCGTCGGCGCCGCCGAGCGGGTTCGGGTGGGCGTGGCCGTGTCGCTGGCCGTGGGGGATCCGGCCCTGCACGCGGAGGTGGAGCCCGGCACCCCGACGCCGCAGGCGCGGCTCGCGCTCATCGCGGCGATCCGGGATGCGGGATTGGACTGTCACGTCATGGTGGCGCCGGTGCTGCCGTATCTGAGCGACTCCGAAGAACACCTCGACGGGCTGTTGGGAGCGGTCGCCGCAGCGGGTGCGACCAGCGTCACGGTGTTCGGTCTGCACCTGCGCGGCAGCACCCGGGGCTGGTTCATGGACTGGCTGGGTAGAACTCATCCGGACCTGGTGGCGCAGTACCGCGCGCTGTACCGCCGCGGAGCGTATCTGCCGGCAGAGTATCGAATGATGCTGCAGCGCAGGGCGGCACCGCTGGTGGCCCGCCACGGTTTGACTGGTGACGGCCGCGCGTTCCGCGAGGCGCCGGTGCAGACGACGCCTGCGCCGGCGTATCAGGAGGTGTTGTTCTGAACCGGGGTCAGCTCTTGTTGCGCTTGACCTGGTTGAAGGGGACACCGCGGTCGGCGGCGAACTCGCGGGGGAACCCCAGGATGCGTTCACCGATCACGTTGCGCGCCATCTCCGATGTGCCGCCACCCAGCGATCCGGTCTGGCGTGACAGATACCGCACCCCGACGTCGAGCAGCCCGCTGCCGTCGTCGACGACGCCGGCGGTGCCGGCGATCGTCAGAGCGGTGTCGATCTCCAACTCCGTGGTCTCAGCGTGGAACAACCTGATCAGGGTGCCTGAGGTCGGTGGAAGGGACCCGTCGGAGACCCCGCGGAAGACGTGCTCGATCAGGTGCTCCTTGACCAGCCTGCGTACCAACGCACGGCCGGCGAGGTCCTGAATCCGGGGATCGTCGCCCTGTCCGGTGGCTTCGGCCAGTGCGACGTGATTGGGCGGCATCTCGCTGGCATTCTCGGCACCTGTGCCGCTGGCGAACTCCGAGCCGCCACCGACCGCCCGTCGTTCGTGGAACAGCTGCCGCGAGGCGACGGTCCACCCGTCGTTGACCTCACCGACCACCGCGTCGTCGCCCAACTCCAGGCCGTCGAAGAACTCTTCGCAGAACTCTTCGTTGCCGTTGACCTCCTTGATCCGGCGCATCGTGATGCCCGGCGCATCGAGCGGCACGAGGAACATCGTCAAACCCTGGTGCTTGGGTACGGTCCAGTCGGTGCGGGCCAGCATCAGGCCGTAGTCACCGGCGAATGCGCTGGTGCTCCAGGTCTTGGCGCCGTTGATGATCCACCTGTCGCCATGGCGGTCGGCGCGGGTGATCACCCCCGCCAGATCGGATCCGCCGTTCGGCTCGCTGAGTAGCTGGACGAGGATTTCCTCACCTCGGATCGCCGCCGAGATGCGCGCACGTTTCTGCTCCTCGCTGCCCATGTCCAGAAGCGTGGCCGAACAGATCGTGAACGAGGGAGTGTTGAGGATCAGCGGCATCTCGTAGGCGCGGCACTCGGCGTTGAAGGCTCGCTGGTACGCGAAGTCCAGGCCCAGCCCACCGTACTCGCGGGGAAAACAGATTCCGGCGAAACCGCCTTCATACAGCCGCTTCTGGAGTTCCTTGGCGCGCTCCCAGGAGGCGGCTTCGGCGCGCACCGAGAAGGGCGGATCGTCCGGGTCGATGGAGGGCATGTTGTCGGCCAGCCAGGTCCGTGCCCGCGCCGCGAATTCGTCGACGGTTTCGGTTTTCTCGCCGGCGGTAACGGTCTCGGTCATGCCTGCGTCTTTCTGCTCAGTGCGTACACGGCGCGGTGGTGGTCTTCCGGCGACCCGAACATCGCGCGATTGAGGGCGGCCCGGCGGAGGAACAGGTGCAGGTCGTGTTCCCAGGTGACCCCGATGCCGCCGTGCAGCTGAACGCAGTCCTGGATGATCACCGGGGCGCGCTCGGCCACATAGGCTTTGGCGACACTGACCAACGTCGTCGCGTCGGGCCTGCGCTGCGACACCGCGGTCACGGCAGCCGCGGTGGTGGCGCGACACGCCTCGAACCACATCTTCATGTCCGCGGCCCGGTGCTTGAGCACCTGGTAGGACGCCAGCGGACGGCCGAAGCTGTGCCGGTCGAAGAGCCACTGCGTGGTCATCTCGAGAACGGCGTCGAGGATGCCGACCAGTTCGGCGCATTGCAGCACCAGCGCGATCTGGCGCTGACGTTCGATGAGGGCGGGTGTCTGCTCGGCGGAGCCGACGGCGGCGCTCTCGGATACCTCGACGGCGTCGAACTCCACGCGCGCATGGCGTTTGACCAGATCCACCGATTCCTGGCCGGTGACTGTCACGCCGGCGGTGTCGGTCGGCACCAGGAACTGCCGGAGCGTGCCGTCGCACGCCGCGACCACCAGCACGGCACCGCATTGCGTGCCGGCCTCGACGCGGTCCTTGACTCCGTCGATCCGGTAACCCGACTCGGTTCTGGTCGCGATGGTCGCGATGCCGTGGTGTGCGGGGGTGAACGGGCGTCCGGGTTCATAGACGGCCCACGAGGCCACCAAAGCGCCAGAGACCAGGGCCTCGATCGAATCCTCATGCCCTGCAGGGGCGTCGACGAGCCCGGCGAGGACGGTGCTGACGGGGTGCAGTGGACCCGGTGCCACCGAGCGCCCCGCCTGCTGAGCGACCAGTGCCAGGTCGGCCAGGCCGTCGCCGGAGACGCTGCCCCCGCCGAGCTCTTCGGGCACCAGCAGGCTGGCCCAGCCGAGTTCGGCGGCGCGTTGCCACCATTGCGGCTCGAAGGAAGCGCCCGAGGTGTGCAGTTCCCGGACATGGGACAGCGAGGCCTGTTTCTCGAGGAACCCTCGTGTCGTGGAGGCGAACAGCATCTGTTCCGGGTGGGCGGTGTCGGTCATGGGTGCTGATCAGCCTCTCACGGGTCAGGCGATGACGAGGGCGGGCACGTCGGGCTTGTGAACCTTCTTGTTGGGAACCTTGAACAGCTCGACGAGGTTGGCACCCATGACCTTTCGGATACCCTCGGCGTCGAGGCCCTGGGCCTCCAGGTCGCCGACCAGATTGATCGGGTCGGCGAGCCCTTCGGGGTGGGGCCAGTCGGAGCCGAAGATGATGCGCTCGATGCCACACAGTTCGGCCATCTTCTTGAAGTCGTCCTCCCAGAACGGCGCGACGTAGACTCCTCGTCTGAAGGCCTCGATCGGATCTTCGGGGAACTCCTGCGGCATCTTCGAGTAGACGTCTTTGAACTGGTAGAACAGGTACGGCACCCACGACGCGCCGTTCTCGATCGACAGGATGCGCAGGTCGGGGTTGCGGGTCAACGCCCCGTGGCAGACCAGCGCGGCCATGGTGTCCTCGATCGGGCGTTTGCCCATCGCCACCAGGCGGAATGCCGTCGGTTTGAACGGCAGGAATTCGTCGGCGGGCTCCCAGTCGTTGAGGTACTGGGCATAGCCGCTGTCGGAGGCGTGCATGCACACGGGGATGCCGGCCTTGACGCATGCGTCCCAGAACGGATCGAACTCGGGTAGCCCCATCGAGCGGGTTCCGCGGAAACCGGCCACCGGCGCGGGTCGCACCAGGACCGTCTTGGCGCCGCGCTCCAGGCACCACTGCAGTTCCTCGAGGGCTCGGTCGACGATGCTGAGGTTGATCACCGGGGTGGAGAAGATCCGGCCCTCGTAGTCGAACTGCCAGGTCTCGTACATCCACTGGTTCAGCGCGTGGACGATGTCGAGGATCAACTCCGGATCGTCCTTGAGCCGTTCCTCGACGAGGCTGGCCAGCGTCGGGAACATGATCGTGTAGTCCAGGCCGAGCCCGTCGAGAACCTCGATGCGGGCCTCGGGGTTGCGGAACGCGGGGATGGCCTTCATCGGCTTGCCCATCACCTCGCGGTAGCTCTTGCCGCCGCTGCCGTGCCGGAAGTACTCCTCCTGCGCGCCGGGACGGGCGACGACCTCGAAGGTCGGGTTGGGGATGTAGTCGCTGATGTGGTTGCGCACCACGATCTTGGTGCGGCCCTTGACGTCGATGTAGTCGATGACGCCCTTGCGGTTGTCCGGCAGGAACTGTGTGAGCGCCTCTTTGGGCTCGTAGAAGTGGTTGTCGGCGTCGAAGACCGGATAGTCGAGATCGCGTGAGGGCATGATGTCGCTCCTGGTTTTCGCATACTGGTAATGCCATTACCGCTTTAGTGGTAACGACATTACCACGCTGCGGTGTAACGCCGCCAGAAGTGCTTCAGTGTGGATTTGGGCTGTTCAGGGGCTGTTCTGGGGGTCGGCCTGCAGGCTGCGCAGGCAGAACGCGTAGACGTGGTCGCCGTCGATGGGCACACCGTTGAGCTCGCTGCCCAGATCGCGCAGCCGCAGCGCGCCGAGCACCGTCTGCATCAGGATCGCGGCGTCGGTGTCGACGTCGAGATCCGCTCGAAACGCGCCCTCGGCGATGCCGCGGCGGACGATGTCGGTGATCAGGCCGTGCAGGGGCGACAGAACCTTCGCGAACTCCTTGGGCCGCGTCTCGAGAAGATGGTCGTTGTAGTAGGTCAACCCCCGATTGATGCTGTCCTGGGTGCTCGACTCCGCGGGGGCGCTGATCCGCCGGATCAGGGTGTGCAGCGCCTCCGCGCTGGGCAGCGCAGCCGTCTCGGCCCGCCAGCGCTCGCTGGCATCGGCCATGATGCGTTCGACGAGCGCCAGCAGAAGCTCGTCTTTGGTGGCGAAGTGCTGATAGAACGCCCGCAACGAGGTCTTGGAACGCTCAACGACCTCCAGCACCGTGAAGTCGGTTCGACCGGTTTCGCCGAGAATCCCCAGGGCCGAACGCATGAAGCGGTTCGCGCGGGACTCGGCGTCGGTGCCCGCAGACCGGCCCGCCTGCGCCTTCGCGCTACGTGCGGCCATAGACCGGTCACCCCTCGCCGTCCGAGAATCGATTGGTAATGACGTTACCGCCCTCGGCCGAGCTCAGTTAGGGTTCCGTCTCGACGCACACCGAGTGGAGGCGAGAGCACATGACAACCGATGCGGCAGACACCCAGTGGACGGTGCAGGGATTGCTCGACCTGTTCGACGCCCAGCCCACCGGCCCGGACACCTACACCGTCGAGACCGGGCTGGCCGGCGCCGACGAGCGCCAGGTCGTCGAAGGAACCCAGATCCTGGCGGCCTCGATCGTCGCTGCGGCCAAACGCTTTCCGGAAAAGTCGATCCGCTCGGCCTCCGCGGTGTTCGCGAGGGCCGTGCTGGTCGACGCCGGACCGGTCGAGCTGGGCATCGACGTGATCAGCGAGGGCCGCTCGACGGCCACCGCGGTCGTCACCGCCACCCAGAACGGTAAACGCGTCATCACCGCGACGATCCTGGCCGACGTGCCGACCGCCGACGTGATCCGCCACCAGCTGCCCAGGCCGCAGGTCGCCGAGCCCGCGCAGGCCCACGAATCACCGATGCCGATGGTGGGCAGGCAACTTCGGCTCGTCGACGTGCAGGACGTCAACAGTCCCGACGAGGTGGGGCCACCCGAGCTGTTCGCCTGGCTGCACTACGACCCCATCCCCACCCGAGATGATCTGGCCAAGGCGTTGATCGCGTACTTCACCGGCCACCTGGGCATCTCGACCACGATGCGGGCACACGAGGGGATCGGGACAAGTCAGGCACATCTCACGGTCTCGACGGCGCCGATGACGGTGTCGGTCAGCTTCCACGAGCCCGTGCGCTGGGACGGCTGGCTTCTCTACGGCCACGAGAGCACCCAGGTCGGCGCCGGAATGTCCTATGTCCGAGGAGCGGTCCACACCGAAGCCGGCGATCTGATCGCCTCTTTCACCCAGGAGGCCCTGATCCGTCCGCTGCGCACCACCGACGCCGCGATCAAGGAGCACTCACGACTCTAGAGCTGCGTCAGCAACGCTGAACGCAGCACCTCCAGTGGCAGACCC
This sequence comes from Mycobacterium sp. PO1, assembly GCF_017312405.1. Lineage (GTDB taxonomy): Bacteria > Actinomycetota > Actinomycetes > Mycobacteriales > Mycobacteriaceae > Mycobacterium. The sequence continues at coordinate 45,332 of NZ_BLTG01000023.1, read as the reverse complement.
CCCAGATCCAGTGCCCGGCTGTGAAAGTCCTTGAGCGACAACCCGCGTGCCAGCATATCCGCGCGCAGCTGCTGCCAGATGCGTTGACCGATGGCGTAGGAGGGTGCCTGGCCGGGCCAGCCGAGATAGCGGTCGAGTTCGAACCGCAGATTCTCCTCGGCCATCGCACTGTGCGATTGCAGAAACGCCCAGGCCCGCTCGGCGTCCCAGGTTCCGCCGTCGGGCGCGGTCAGCCCGCAGTGCACGCCGATGTCGATGACCACCCGGGCGGCTCGGAACCGCTGCGCGTCCAGCATGCCCATCCGGTTGCCTGCGTCGTCGAGCCAACCGAGTTCGGCCATCAGGCGTTCGGCGTAGAGCGCCCACCCTTCACCGTGTCCGGACACCCAGCACCCCATGCGGCGCCAGCGGTTGAGCTGATCACCCAACACCACCGCGCGACCGATCTGCAGGTGATGCCCCGGCACCCCCTCGTGGAACACCGTGGTGGTCTCCTGCCAGGTGTGGAAGGTGTCCACCCCCAGCGGCACCGACCACCACATCCGGCCCGGCCGGGACAGGTCCTCCGAGGGCCCGGTGTAGTAGATGCCGCCGGTATGGGTCGGTGCGATGCGGCACTCCAGCTGACGCAGTGGTTCGGCGATGTCGAAGTGCGTGTCGGCCAACGATTCCACTGCGCGGTCGGACAGATCCTGCATCCACCGTGTCAGCGCCTCGGTGCCGTGGATCAGGTAGCGGCGCTCGCCGTCGAGGCGTCGCAGCGCCTCGGCCGCGGTGGCGCCGGGATACAGTCGATCGGCGATGGCGTCCTGCTCGGCGACGATGCCGCGCAGCAGCTCCAATCCCCACTCGTAGGACTCGTCGAGGTCGACCGCGGCGCCGAGGAAGCTGCGGGACAACACCTGGTAGGCCTCGCGTCCGCAGCCGTCGGTGTCGCGGGCGTGCGGCCCGACGTCCTCGCGCAGCACGCGCGCCAATCCCGCGTAGGCATTCGCGGCCTCCTGGGCGTGGCGGTGCAGTTCGTCGCGCAGCGCGGCGGTGCCCGGCGCTGCCTCGGCGACCATCCGGACGAACAACTCCTGGATCTGCCCCGACTGTTCGATGCCGCGTCTGACCTGGCGGGCGGCCGGCGCCCGGCCCGCGGACACCGCGGCGCGCAGGCCGTCGGCATATCCCGCCGCACGCTGGGGAATCTGGGCCAGCCGGCGGCTGATCGTCGCCCAGTCCTCCTCGGTGTCGGTGGGCATCAGGTCGAACACATCGCGCATCGTCTGCAATGGCGAGGCGATGACGTTCAGCTCGCCCAGATCCAGGCCGGCCTCGTGCAGATCGAGCAGCACGCCGAGGCGTTCGCGCATCGCGGCGACGGTGACGGTGTCGGCGGCGTCCGCCGGAGCGGTCGCGTCCAGCTCGCGCAGAGCCGTGCGCGCGGCCTCCGCGCGGGCGACCACCCCGTCGGGGGAGTAGTCGGTGATCTGGTCGTCGTAGCCGGCGATGCCCGATTCGGTTGCCTCGCAGGGATCCAGGGCGGCAGAGGTCTCGAGGTAGCGGTCTGCGACAGCGTCGACCGCCGTGGGCGTCCTACCCAAGGTTGTTGGTGGCGAAGGTGTCACACCTGGCCGGGTCGCCGGTCTGGTAGCCGATGGTGAACCACTTCTGTCGCTGTTCGGAGGAGCCGTGCGTCCATGACTCGGGGCTGACCCGGCCCGTGGCGGACTGCTGGATGCGGTCGTCCCCGACCGCGGACGCCGCGGACAGCGCATCGGCGATGTCTCTGTCGCTCAACGGTTCCAAGAACGGCACCCCGGTGCTCTCCTGTCTCGTGATCGCGGCGTGGTGGGCCCACACGCCCGCATAGCAATCGGCCTGCAGTTCGGTGCGGACCCCCGCACCGGTTGCGCCCTTCGGATCCCGTTGGGCGCGGCCCAGCACCCCCTCGAGATTCTGCACGTGGTGGCCGAACTCGTGGGCCACCACGTACTCCTGCGCCAGGGGCCCGCCGCTGGAGCCGAACTGGTCGACCAACACGTCGAAGAAATCGGTGTCGAAGTAGGCGGTCTGGTCGACGGGACAGTAGAACGGGCCCACCTCGCTGCTGGCCGGGCCGCAGCCGGTGTTCACCGACCCACTGAACAGCCTGATGGCCGGGCGGGTGTATCCGGGCATCAACTGCGCCCACACGCCGTCGACCGAGTTGCCCGTCGCCACCACGCGGCACTGCACGATCTCGTTGGCGTCCTCGCCGGTCTGGCACTGGGACAGATCGAAGCCCTGCGCGTCCACCCCCTGGGTGTCGAGCTGAGGCTGCTGCGACATCACCGAGCTGGGGTCGACGCCGAGCAGCAGCGCCACCACGACGATGACGAGCCCGCCCAGCCCGCCGCCGATCGCGATCCCGCGTCCCGGCCCACGCCCACCTCCGCTGGTGGACGTGGTGCTGGTATCGATCCGCATGCCCTCGTTGAAGGTCATCGCATCACCCCATTTCACCGGCCTGGCAGCCAGGCCAGTTCAGCTTTGCACACTACGATTCGTTGCGTGCCTGTCGTCGCCGGACATCCCACCGTCGTGCGCACCCCATCGGGTGATCTGAGGGGTGACACCGAAGGCGGCGTGGGGGTGTGGCGGGGCGTGCCGTACGCCGAGCAGCCCGTCGGGCCGCGTCGGTTCCAGGCGCCGGGGCCGTTGAAGCCGTGGTCGGGCATCCGGGACGCCCGCGAACACGGCCCGCTGCCGCCGCAGACGAAGTCGTTCGTCGGCGGTGGGCGCGATGACCCCAAGGTGCGCGACGAGGCATGTCTGACGCTGACGGTGTGGTCGCCCGACACCACGGCGTCGCTGCCGGTGATGGTGTGGATCCCCGGTGGTGCGTTCGTCTACGGCGCCGGGCAGTTCCAGCTGTACAACGGGTCGCGGCTGGCGGCCAACGGCAACGTGGTCGTGGTCAACCTCACCTACCGGATCGGGGTGTTCGGCGGATTCGAGCTCGGTGATCTCGGTGAGGAATTCGACGACAACCTGGCGTTGCGTGACCAGATCGCGGCGCTGCGGTGGGTGCGCGACAACATCGCCGCGTTCGGTGGCGACCCTCAGCGCGTGACGGTGTTCGGCGAGTCCGCCGGCGGCACCTCGGTGCTGGCGTTGCTGGCCAGCCCCGCTGCCCGGGGACTGATGCACCGCGCGATCGCGCAGAGCCCGGCGTTGCCGTTGATCGCCGACCGTGAGCTCCGCGCGCAGCGCGCCCACGCCTTCCTGGCTCGTCTCGGCGTGCCCGTCGACCGCGTCAAGGAGCTGCCTCAACGCCGGCTGCGCCGCGCCGCGGGCTTGGTCCAGCTCGAGAGCGCCGCCACCACGCCCACGCTGGCCTACGGGCTGACCCACGGCACCGAACTGCTACCCCGTCACCCCATCGACGCGGCGCGCGACGGGCAGGTGACGCAGGTGCCCCTGATCATCGGCACCAACAGTCACGAGGCCTCGATGTTCGCCTGGACCAAACCGCCGATGCTGCCCACTACCGAGGCGTCCGTCGAGGCGTACTTCGACCGGACCGGGCCAGAGGTCAAAGAGTCCGTGCTGCAGGCCTATCCGCGCTACCCCCGGCGCAGCGCGTTGTTGGCCATCGGCTCCGATGTGATGTTCGGCGGTCCCGCGTGGGCGTTCGCCGATGCGTACAGCGCATACGCGCCGACCCGGATGTACCGCTTCGACCACGTCGGGGTGAGCCTGCGCATGCTCGGTCTCGGCGCCACCCACGGCAGCGAGATCGTGCACATCCAGCACAGCTACGCCTCGTTCATCGGCCGCAAACTGCACCCGCTGGGCCGGCGCTTCCAGCCCGCCGTGGGCCGCCGCATGCAGCGTGCCTGGCTGGATTTCGCCTGTGATACCCCGAGCGTCGACGATGCTCACTGGCCGGTGTACCGGACCCCGCAGCGGTTGACCCGGCTGATCGACTCGGCCCGTGACGTGATGGCTCCCGACCCGGACGGACCGCGCCGCGCGGCGTGGGCCTCGGTGTACTAGTCCGGCGCGGTGCTCCGGGCGCCTGCCCGTGTGCTGGGTCTGCCCGGCCTTCTAGGCCTGCGCGGTGGCGTAGCGCTCGTCGGTGTAGGCACGCAGATTGTGCAGGAAACGCTGGAACAGCCAGCCCATCACCGGGCGTCCGGTGAACAGACCGAACCGACCCACCGGACCGTTGGGCTCCAGCGCCATGATCCAGGTCAGCCGGCAGCCCGCCGCGGTCTCGGTGACCCGGTAGTCCTCGGCGAACGCCGCGATGGCGCCGGTGGTGGACTCGTTGAAGCGGAACGCCATGCGGGTGAACGGCTGCCAGACCAGGTATTCCTCGTAGCCGGTGATTCCGCCACGCATCTCGACCGTGCGGGTGGTGCCGACGCCACGCGGCTCAGGGCTGGTCCAGGTCACCTTCGTGATGACGCTGGCCCAGTGCGGCCAGGACGTCTCGTCGGCGAGCACCTCGAACAGCTGTTCCGGGGTGATCGCGAGATCGACGGTACTGACGAACCGGTAGGGCGCGGAGTCGACGAAGTCCAGGCCGACCCTCGTGCAGGGATGCCGCTTGGCCATGCTGTCAACCCTTCCACTCCCGGTTGACAGGTCACCATAGCTGTCGCGTCAGGCGGGTTGTCGCCGCCCCTTAGACTGAGCAGTCGTTTGCAACCCCTACTTCGAGGAGTTCCTCGTGCTGCGCACCCGCACCGCCGGCTCGCTGCGGTCCGCCGACGCCGGACAGACGGTCACGCTGGCCGGCTGGGTGGCCCGCCGACGTGACCACGGCGGCGTCATCTTCATCGATCTGCGGGACGCGTCCGGCGTCGCGCAGGTGGTGTTCCGCGACGGTGACGTGCTGACGTCGGCGCACCGCCTGCGCTCGGAGTTCTGCATCGCGGTGACCGGGGTCGTGGAGATCCGTCCGGAGGGCAACGCCAACCCCGAGATCACCACCGGCGACGTGGAGGTCAACGCGACGTCGTTGACGGTGCTGGGGGAGAGCGCGCCGTTGCCGTTCCAGCTCGACGAAACCGCGGGCGAAGAGGCCCGGCTGAAGTACCGCTACCTGGACCTGCGACGCGACGGCCCCGGGCAGGCGATCCGCTTGCGCTCCAAGGTCAACGCCGCCGCGCGGGCGGTGCTCGCCGACCACGACTTCGTCGAGATCGAGACGCCGACGCTGACGCGCTCCACCCCGGAAGGCGCCCGCGACTTCCTGGTGCCCGCCCGCCTGCAGCCAGGCAGCTTCTACGCGTTGCCGCAGAGCCCCCAGCTGTTCAAGCAGTTGTTGATGGTCGCCGGCATGGAGCGCTACTACCAGATCGCGCGGTGCTACCGCGACGAGGACTTCCGCGCCGACCGTCAACCGGAGTTCACCCAGCTCGACCTCGAGATGAGTTTCGTCGAGGCCGACGACGTCATCGCGGTCTCCGAACAGATCCTGCGCGCGCTGTGGGCGCTGATCGGCTACGACCTGCCGCTGCCGTTGCCACGGATCAGCTACGGCGAGGCCATGCGCCGGTTCGGCACCGACAAGCCGGATCTTCGTTTCGGTGTCGAACTGGTGGAATGCACCGAGTTCTTCTCCGACACCCCGTTCCGGGTGTTCCAGGCGCCCTACGTCGGTGCCGTGGTGATGCCGGGCGGTGCGTCCCAGCCGCGGCGCACGCTCGACGGCTGGCAGGAGTTCGCCAAGCAGCGCGGGCACAAGGGTCTGGCCTATGTGCTGGTCGGTGACGACGGCGAGCTCGGCGGCCCGGTCGCCAAGAACCTGTCCGAGGCCGAGCGGGCCGGTCTGGCCGCCCACGTCGGCGCCGCACCGGGGGACTGCGTGTTCTTCGCTGCCGGGCCGGCGAAGTCGGCCCGCGCGCTGCTGGGCGCCACCCGCATCGAGATCGCCAAGCGTCTCGACCTGATCGACCCCGAGGCGTGGGCGTTCACCTGGGTGGTGGACTGGCCCCTGTTCGAAGCGGCCGACGAGGCCACCGCCGCCGGGGATGTGACCGTCGGCTCGGGGGCGTGGACCGCGGTGCACCACGCGTTCACCGCGCCCAAGCCGGAGTCGGTGGCCACCTTCGACACCGACCCGGGGTCCGCCCTGGCCGACGCGTACGACGTCGTGTGCAACGGCAACGAGATCGGCGGCGGTTCGATCCGTATCCAACGCCGAGACGTCCAGGAGCGCGTCTTCGCGATGATGGGCATCGACCAGTCCGAGGCCCAGGACAAGTTCGGCTTCCTGCTCGACGCATTCACCTTCGGCGCGCCGCCGCACGGCGGGTTGGCGTTCGGATGGGACCGCATCGTCGCGCTGCTGGCCGGGATGGACTCGATCCGCGAAGTCATCGCGTTCCCGAAGTCGGGCGGCGGCGTCGACCCGTTGACCGATGCGCCGGCGCCCATCACCGCCCAGCAGCGCAAGGAATCCGGAATAGATGCCAAGCCCGAGGCGTCGGAAAAGCCGTGACCACACCTGACGGCTCCGCGTTGGCCGATTTCAACCAGGCGATCATCGACGAGTTCCGCGCGAACGGCGGCGTGGTGGGCGGCCCGTTCGAGGGCGCCACCCTGCTGCTGTTGCACACCACCGGTGCCAAATCCGGTCAGCCCCGTGTCTCCCCGCTGGCGTATCTGACCGTCGACGGCAAGATGATCATCATCGGCTCCTACGCCGGCGCGCCCAAGGATCCGGCCTGGGTGCACAATCTGCGGGCCCACCCCCGCGCGCGCATCGAGGTCGGGACCGACACCTATGACGTCGCCGTGCGCGAGCTACCGGCCGGCGAGCGGGACGCGACCTACCCGAAGGTGACCGAGATGGCCCCGGCGTTCGCCGAGTACCAGGCCAAGACGACGCGGGTCATCCCGCTGTTCGAGCTCACCCGGGAATAGAAGCGCGCCTGTCGTGGTCTGGTCTCGTTGTGAGTGAGAACACCGAATTCAACTCAGATGACCTCATTGCCGACCGCAATGCTCTCGACCAGATGAACCGCCAAGTGGTCGAAGAATTTCGGGCCAACGGCGGAAGGGTGGGCGGCCCCTTCGCCGGCTCCGACCTGATTCTGTTGACCACCGTGGGCGCCAAATCCGGGCAGCCGCGGGTGTCTCCGCTGGTGTACTTCGAGGTCGACGGCCGGATCCTGATCGCTGGTTCCTTCGGAGGTTCGCCGAAAGCTCCTGCGTGGGTTCACAATCTGCGTGCGCAACCGAAGGTGCGAGCCGAAATCGGGACCGAGTCGTTCGATGCCGAAGCCCACGAGCTGCCGCCCGGCGAGCGGGACGCGCTGTATCCGCGGGTGGTCGAGAAGGCGCCGCAGTTCGGCGAGTACCAAGCCAAGACCTCCCGCGCGATACCGCTGTTCGAGCTCACGCGCGACTGACGGCCGAATCCGGCGCGGCGGGGCACCGTGGGTGTCGCCCAACGCGCCGGATCCGCACGTTCAGAGGCGCTCGATGATCGTCGCGTTCGCCATGCCGCCCGCCTCGCACATGGTCTGCAGACCGTAGCGCGCGCCGCGCTGCTCGAGCGCGTTGACCAAGGTCGTCATGATGCGCGCGCCGCTGGCTCCCAGCGGATGCCCGATCGCGATGGCCCCGCCGTTGACGTTGGTGCGGGCCAGATCGGCCCCGGTCTCGCGTGCCCACGCCAGCACCACCGGTGCGAACGCCTCGTTGACCTCGAACAGGTCGATGTCGGACAACGACAGCCCAGCCCGCGTCAGGACTTTCTCGGTGGCCGGGATGACGCCGGTCAGCATGTACAGCGGATCCGACCCGACGGCGACCGTCGTGTGGATGCGCGCGAGTGGTCGCAGTCCGAGGCGCCGCGCCGCGGCCCCGCTGGTGATCATCACCGCGGCACTGCCGTCCGACAGCGGCGAGCTGTTGCCGGCGGTGATCGCCCAGGTGATGTCGGGAAAGCGGGCGGCGATCGCGTCGCTGTGGAACGCCGGTCGCAGCCCTGCCAGCGTCTGCACCGTGGTCTCCGGGCGGATGATCTCGTCGGTGGCCAGCCCCGCGATCGGGGCCAGTTCGGCGTCGAACAGCCCGTCCTTGGTCGCCCGCGCCGCCTTCTGGTGGCTTCCGGCGGAGAACTCGTCCAGCTGGGTGCGCGACAGATTCCATGTCGCGGTGATCAACTCGGCGCTGATGCCCTGTGCGACCAGCCCCTCGGGGTAGCGGGCGGCCGTGCCGGCACCGAAGGGGTTGCTGCCCGGTAGCACCGAGGACCCCATCGGCACCCGGCTCATCGACTCCACACCGGCGGCGATGACGACGTCGTAGGCGCCGGCGAGCACACCCTGGGCCGCGAAACTGACGGCCTGTTGGCTGCTACCGCACTGACGGTCCACCGTCGTGCCGGGCACGCTCTCCGGGAATCCGGCGCCCAGTAAGGCATTGCGGGCGATGTTGGCGGCCTGGTCACCGACCTGGGTGACGGCGCCGGCGATGACGTCGTCGACCGCGGCGGGGTCGACGCCCGTGCGCGTGGTCAGCTCGCGCAGGCTGTGCGCCAGCAGGTCGGCGGGCAGGACGTCGTGCAGTGCCCCGCCGGGTTTGCCTTTGCCCACCGGGGTGCGGACCGCTCCGACGATCACGGCGTCGCGATCGGAATACTGGGTCATCTGTCCTCCTGAGCCTCACTGCTGGGTAGGGTTTTCTATACTTAGATGGAACACCCTAGGTTTAGTGATGACTACCCAGGCTTGGAGTGATGTGCATGACAGTTCTGCAGGGGCCGCTCGTCGACCGTGACACCTGGTCACCGGCGGGCCGCTGTCCGATCGAGAAGACGATGGCCCTGTTGGGCACCCGGTCGGCCATGCTGATCATGCGGGAGGCGTACTACGGCACCACCCGCTTCGACGACTTCGCGCGGCGCGTCGGGATCACCAAGGCCGCGACCTCGGCACGGCTGGGCGAACTCGTCGAAGCCGGTCTGCTGGTGAAGCGTCCCTATCGCGAACCGGGCCAGCGTGCCCGCGACGAGTACGTGCTCACCGACGCAGGCACCGAACTGATGCCGGTGGTGTGGGCGATGTTCGAATGGGGCCGCAAGCACCTGGGCGACACCCCGCTGCGGCTGACCCATCTCGGCTGCGGCGCCCCTGCCACCGTGGAAGTGGTGTGCGCGCAAGGGCATCCGGTGCCGCCCGACGAGCTGGGAGTGGGCCTGCGCAAGCCCGCCCCCAGCTCGTGAATCGGGTCAGACCAGCTGGGCGCGGAACTCACGCGCCGCACCCATGAGCTCCTGAACCCGCGACTTGTCCACGGCGTTGGCGAAGACGCCGTCCTTCTTGAAGTAGGTGCCGACCACCGCACCGTCGGCCACCGCCAGCTGGGTGGCCACGTTCTCCGCGCGCACACCGGTGTTGACGAACACCGGGACGGTGCCGGCCGCGTCCTTCACCACCCGCAGTGCCTCGATGTCGGTGGGCGAGCCGGCGGTCGCGCCGGACACGCAGATCGCGTCGGGCAGGGTGGCGAACACCGTGGTGCGGGTGATCGAGGCCAGATCCCGCTCGGCCAGGTACTGGGCCGACTCCGGCACGATGTTGAACAGCAACTTCACCCCGGATCCGCCCACACGGGCCCGGTGGCGGGCCACCTCGCCGACATTGGTGTCCCACAGCCCGAAGTCACTGGCGTACACGCCGGTGAAGATCTCGCGGACGAACTTCGCTCCGGTGGCCACCGCCAGATCGATCGACGCCCGCCCGTCCCACAGCACGTTCACCCCGAACGGCACCGAGAGATCGGGAAGCAGTTCGCCGATGATCCTGGCCATCGAGATCGCGGTGATGGGTTCGGTCTTCGTCAGGTACGGCAGGCTGAACTCGTTGCTGATCATCACGCCGTCGACCCCGCCGCTCTGCAGCGCGTCGAGTTCGGTGCGGGCCCGCTCGACGACGGCGGCGATACCGCCCGCGGAGTCGAAGCCGGGGTCGCCGGGCAGGGCGGACAGATGCAACATGGCGATGACGGGTTTGGCGACGTCGAAAACCTCGTCGAGCCAGGTGGTGGTCACGGGGTGCCTTTCTCTTCAGATGGGTGGGAACGTTTCGGGCAGGCGTCAGTCCATGTAGGCGCCGCCGTTGACAGCCAGCGCCTCGCCGGTGATGAAGCGCGCATCGGGGGAGAGCAGGAACGCGACCGCCTGGGCCACATCATCGGGCTGCTCGAGCCGGCCCAGCGGGGTGTCGGCGAGCATCATGTCTCGCACGGCCTCCGGCGTGGTGCCGCGCAGCTGCGCCTCCCACTGCAATTCCCTTGACTGCATGGGTGTTTCGACGAATCCCGGGCAGACGCAGTTGACGGTGATGCGGTGCGGGCCGAGCTCGTAGGCCATCGCCTGGGTCAGGCCGACGACTCCGAATTTCGAGGCGACGTAATCGGCCAGGTACGGCACGCGACCCTGCTTGCCCGCCATCGACGCCGTGTTGACGATCGCTCCGGACACCCCGGTGCGCACCATCTCCCGAGCGGCGGCCTGACCGCAGACGAACACACCCTTGAGGTTGACGTCGACGGTCTGGTCGAAGCGCTCGACGGGCGCGTCGAGGAATCGGTGCATGAACGAGATTCCGGCGTTGCTGACCCAGGCCGACAGGCCCAGCCGGGTGGACACGTCGGCGGCCACCTCGGCCGCGGCCTCTGCCGATGTGACGTCCAGCGCGACGGCTTCGTGGCGGACGGCGGTGTTCGGCAGCCCGGCGGCGACCCGACGCGCCGCCTCGAGGTCGAGGTCGGTGACGACGACACGCCAATCCCGTTGCGCCAGGGTGGCCGCGATCGCCGCGCCGATGCCCGAACCCGCTCCGGTCACCACGACTGTTCTGGTCATCTGTGCAGGTGTTCCTATCCGTTGTCGGTGCCGACGAGACGCCGGCCGTTGTGGGTGTCGAAAAGATGTGTGCCGCCGGCACGGACGGTGAGGTCGACGCCGGCGCCCTCGCTGATTCCGGCCAGGCGTGCGGTCTCCACGACGCTGGTCAGCGCGGTACCGCGGGCCTCCAACGTGACGATGGCGCGGGGGCCGAGGTGCTCGATCAGCACGACCCGCGCGGCGCCGCCGCTCGCCCGCGGGGTGAGCAGCAGATCGTCCGGGCGCACACCGAGGGTCACCGACGAATGGTTCGCCGCACAGTCGGTCGCCAGTGCCACGCCGGCGCCGGTGGTGAACACACCGCCGGAGAGCGTGCCCTCGAGCAGGTTCATCTTCGGACTGCCGACGAAGGTCGCGACGAAGGTGTCTGCCGGCCGGGCGTAGACCTCCTGCGGCGTGCCCAGTTGGGCGATGCGGCCGTCGCGCATCACGACCATGCGATCCGACAGGGTCATCGCCTCCTCCTGGTCGTGGGTGACGTAGACCGACGTGATGCCCAAGCGGCGCTGGATCTGCAGCAGCTCGGTGCGGGTCTCGACCCGCAACTTGGCGTCGAGGTTGCTCAGCGGCTCGTCGAACAGGAACACCGACGGTTCGCGGATGATGGCCCGACCGATCGCCACGCGCTGCTGCTGACCGCCGCTGAGGTCCTTCGGTTTGCGGCCCAGCAGGGCCGAGAGCCCCAGCGACTCACCGATCTCCGCGGCGCGCGCGAGCGCCTCGCGGCGCGGGGTGCGGGTCGCCCGCAGCGGGAAGGCGATGTTCTCGGCCACCGACAGATGCGGGTAGAGCGCGTAGTTCTGGAACACCATCGCGATGTCGCGGTCGCGCGGTTGCAGGGCGGTGACGTCACGTCCGCCGATGTCGATGGTGCCCGAGCTGACCGACTCCAGACCCGCCAGCATGCGCAGCGTCGTCGATTTGCCGCATCCCGAGGGGCCGACCAGCACCGTGAAGGAGCCATCTGGCAGCTCGAGGTCCAGATCGGTGACCACGGGGAGGGTTCCGTAGGTCTTCGTGACGCCGGAGAATCGGACGGTTGCCATGAGGATCAGTCACCAAAGCCTTTTCTAGAACTTGACGGCGCCGCCGCTGATGCCCTGCACCAGCTTGCGTTGGATGAAGAAGCTCGCCACGACCACGGGCACGACCGCGATGAGGATCGCCGCGCTCATGGAGCCGATCTGCACCCCGCGGAACGTGTTGAAACCCGCGATGGCCACCGGCAGGATGGCCGCTTTGCCCGGCGCCAGGATGAGACCGTAGAACAGGTCGTTCCACGACAGCGTGAAACCGAAGATCGCCGCGGCGCCGATGCCGGGGAGAACCTGGGGGAGCACCACGAGGCGGAACGCGGCGAACCGGCCGAACCCGTCGACCTGCGCCTGCTCCTCCAGCGAGCGGGGCACCGCCTCGAAGAAGCCGATCAGAAACCAGGTCACCACGGGCAGAACGAAACTCAGATGAGAGAAGATCACCGGCAGCAGCGTGTCGGTCAGCCGTAGCGCGTAGGCCATCGTCAGGAACGGGAACACCAGCACCGCCGGCGGCAGCACCTGTGCCGCGAGCATGCCGAAGCGCGTCAGCGTACCGCCGGCGCGGTACCGGGCGATGGCGTAGGCGCCCATGCTGCCCACCACGACGCTGATCCCGACCGTCACCAGGGCGACCAGCGCGCTGCGCCCGGCCGCACCGAGGATGCCCGACGCCAACACCTCGTGCCAGCTGGCGAACGAGGGGGCGAAGGCGACCAGGAACGGTTCGTTCAGCTGGGCAGGAGTTTTCACGCTCGCGAGGGCGACCCACACCAGCGGGAACGCGACCGTGATGCCGGCGGCCCACAACAGTGCCACCCGCAGCACGGTGACCATGGCTGACCGGTTCATCGGGCGCGTCCCTCAGCGGTGCGGGTCCGGTCCAGCCGGCGGAACGCCACGACGATGACCCCCAGCACCACCACCAGCACCACGAACGCCATCGAGGCTGCCGAACCCATTCGGAAGAACTGGATTCCGGTTTGGTAGATGAAGTACTGCAAGGTCTCGGTCTCGGTGCCCGGACCGCCCCTCGTGGTCGCGAAGACGTACTCGAAGACCTTCATCGCGTCCAGGCTGCGCAGCAGGATGGCGACCACCAAGACGGGGGCCAACAGGGGAAGGGTCACGCGCCGTAGCACATACAACCCGCCTGCACCGTCCACGCGGGCGGCGTCGAGCGGCTCCTTGGGGATCGATTCCAGCCCGGCGAGCAGCAGCAGCACCATGAACGGCGTCCACTGCCACACGTCGATGAGGGCGAGGGTGAGCAGCGCCTTACCTGGGCCGAAGAAGTCGTACTCGATGCCGACGCTCGACAGCATCGCCGGAATAGCGCCGAGCTGGTCGTTGAGCAGGAACCGGAATGTCAGCCCGACGGCGATCGGTGTGATGAACATGGGCGCCAGCAGCATCGACCGGGTCAGATCGCGTGCCCAGCGCTGCTTTTGCAGTGCGAGCGCCAGGGTGAGTCCGATGACGAGTTCCAGGCCCACCGCCACGACGACGTAGATGGCGGTCGTGGCGAACGCATTCCAGAAGCCGGCGTCGCCGAACGTCGCCACGAAGTTGTCCGTGCCGACGATGGTCGGCGCGCCGCGGTCGGTCAGCTTGTAGTCGGTGACGCTGAGGTATGCGGCGTAACCGAGAGGGAAACCGACCACCCCGACGAAGAGGGCGATGAGGGGCGCGACCATGCCGTGCTGAAATTTCAGGGGGGAGTTCACGGTGGTCTTCGCTCCTTTCGCGGGGTGGTCGGTTTCCGGTTTCGCGGTGATCGAGGTCAGCCCTGGATGCGTTCGGCCTCGGCCTGTGCAGCGGCCAGAGCGTCCTCGACACTCTTCGTGCCGGCCACGGCTTCGTTGAGTTCCGTGCCCACGGCCTGGATCATCTCCTCACCGCTGGGTCCTTGGCTCAACGGTGCGGAATTGGCCAGCAGCTGCTCGACGGTGCGGTAGTAATCGGCGCCGTAGCGGCCCTCGAGCACTGCCGGATTCTGCAGCGTGCTCTGCCGAATGGCCGCCCCGCCCTTCTCGGTCCGCACGACGTCGTTGGGCTTGGCGGTGAGCCAGGACACGAACGCCCACGCGGCATCCGGCGCCGCGGAGTTGGTGGGGATGGCCCAACTCCACGAGCCGAGGACCTGCTTGCCGCCCGGGATGGGGGCGAGCTTGATGTTGCCTGCCGCCGGGCCGGATCCGGGTTCGTTGAGCGCGGGCAGCTGCCAGTTGTAGTTGATCATCGAGGCCGACTGGTTGGCCGACACCGAGCGTTGCGCCTCGTCCATGCTCCAGTTCAGGCTGTTGGCCGGGGCGGCGGTGGTGTAGGTGTCGATGTAGGCCTCGAGTGCCCGCTTGGCCTCGGGGGTGTCGAGGGTGACGTTGCCCTCGGAGTCGTAGATGGATCCGCCCGCGGCGAACAACCAGTTGCCCCACTCCTCGAAGATCTTGTAGCCGCGCTGCGGCTGCATCGCGATGCCGGCACGTTCGGGAGTGGTCAGCGCCTTGCTGGTGGCGACGAGCTCGTCGAGGTTGGTGGGCACCTGCTGGTCGGCCGCGGCGAGGTCGGCGGTGTTGTACAGGTAGCCCAGCGCGTAGTTGTAGAACGGCACCGCGTAACGCACGCCGTCGACGGTGGTGATGTCGGTCAGCGGGGCGAAGAAGTCGGCGGCGTCGTAGTCGGGGGTGCTGTCGATGCGCGAGTCCAGCGGCTGCAGGAAGCCTGCGTTGGCGAAATCGACCATCCACGGGTTGTCCACCACGATGAGGTCGTAGTTGGCGTCGGAGGACTGGAACGACGACACCAGCTTGTCGCGCATCTGGTCGTAGGTCAGCGATTCGATGTCGATCGTGACATCGGGGTACTCGGCGTTGAAGTCGGCGACCATCGATTGCACGATGTCGGTGTCGGGCACGTTCTCCATCAGGATCCGGACGGTGCCGGAGATGTCGGTGGGAACGTCGCCGGAGGCGGTCGCGGCGTCACCGGACTCCTGCTCGGGACCGCCGCTGCCGGCGCACCCGGCCAGCGCCAGCGCGAGGACGGCCAGCAGGGCGATTGCGGCGGAGACGAGAGGATATCGGACGCCGGTCCTGTCGCTCCGCCCCGAAGTGGGCCATTGCGTGATTCTCATTGCGGTGTCATCCCTTCCGTTTCATTTCGGGGTTCTTGTCGGTTGTGACGTGCTCATCGGTTCTGTCGTGCCAGGGCGTGGGAGACCGGAGTCACCGCGGCGCCGAGTTCGCGCCAGGTGGCGTACGCCTCGTCGTAGACACGGCGCCGGTCGGGGTCGGGACGGAACGGCATCTCGAGGCTGACGAAGCGTGCGGCGTCGGACCAGTCGCCGAGACTGCCCACCCCGATGGCGGCGATCACCGCCGCGCCCAGCGACGCCCCGGGATGGCCGCGCACCGGCAGCATCTCGTGACCGAGCACGTCGGCGTGGATCTGCTTCCACAACGTGGAGGTCGACCCGCCGTTGGTGATCATCACCCGGGTGAACGGGATGCCGATCTCGCCGAAGACGTCGACATGGTGGCGGAACCCGAACGCGATCGCTTCCAGCACAGCCCGATACAGATCGGCGCGGGTGTGTCCGAGGTGCAGGCCGGCGAAGACACCCCGCAGGTCCGGATCGTGGATGGGGCTCTTCTCGCCCAGGAAGTACGGCAGGCACAGCACCTCGCCGGGACGACGGGTCGCCGCCTCCTCGTCCAGCGCGGGCAGGGCGGTTCCGCCGATGAGGGTCTGGAACCACCTGATCAGGCTCCCGCTGGTGGCCATGCATCCGTTGGGTAGCCAGTGGCCCGGCACCGGATGCGCGTCCAGGTAGAGCCGTTCGTCGACCACGCTGGTGTCGGTGGCGACCAGGATGTCACCGGCCCCACCGAGTTTCACCAGCGCGTCGCCCGGATCGTTGACTCCGGCGGCGAACGCCGAGAGGACGTGGTCGGCGCCGCCGACCACCAGAGCGGTGCCCGCCCGGAGGCCGGTGGCTTCGGCTGCCCGGGGGCTCAACTCGCCGATCTGCGTGCCCGGCCGCACCACCGGGGCCAACGTCACGGCGTCGAGCCCCGCGGCGGCCAGTACCGCGTCGGCGGTTTCCCCGTCGATGGTGAACAGCCCCGACTCCAGCGCCCAGTTCTGTTCGACGTGCAACGGCGCGCCCAGCGCCGTGAGCATCCAGTCGTACGAACCGACCCAGCGGGCGGTGCGGGCGTAGACCTGTGGTTCGTGCTCGCGCAGCCACACCGTCGTCGGGGCCACCGACTGCTGGGTCAGCGCCGAGCCGGTGAGGTTGACCAGGTCCACCTCGGCAAGCGACCGAGCGAGGTCGGCCACCTCACGGTGGGCTCGGGCGTCGTTCTGCAGGATGGCTCGCCGCAGCGGCTTCGCGTTCGCGTCGACCGGGACGACTGCGGGCACCATTCCCGAAGTGGCCAGCGCACCCACCTGCTCGGCAGCCACTCCGGAGACCGAGAGCACTTCGCGGATGGATTCGATCGCGTTCGTGTACCACTGACCGGTGTCGGCCTCGGCGATCCCCGGACCGGTCGAGTGCAGATCGGTGGCTCTGGTCGCGGTCGCGACGATGCCGCCGAGGGTGTCCAGCAGCACGGTCTTGGTGCCGGTGGTCCCGATGTCGATGCCGACGGTGTAGCGCGTCATCGTGCGTCCGCCTCCGAACCCGTGCGCGGTGGTGTCCGATGACGCTGTGCGGCAACGCAGATCACCTCGACCCCGGCCCCGCGGGCGGCTACCAGCGCCGGGTGGTCGGCGGGGCCGTCACTGACGATGGTGTCCACCTGCGCCAGCGTGGCGATGCTGACGAAGGTGACCCGGCCGAGCTTGCTCTTGTCCGCGGCCACGATGACCCGGTCGGCACGCCGGCTGGCGGCCCGCTTGACCCGGCTCTCGGCCTGGTGGTAGTCGGAGATGCCGCGGTCGCCGTCGATGCCGGCAACGCCCATGACGAAGGTGTCGCAGTTGTAGTTGGCCAGCGTGTCTTCGGCCCCGGCGCCGATCAGGCTCAGTTCGCCCGCCCGCAGTTCGCCGCCGGTGAGCACCACGGTCGTATCGGGCTCATCCACCAGGGCGAGCGCTGCGAGGACGCTGGGCGTCACGACCGTCAGCCCCAGTCCGCGGCCCTTTAGCGAGTTGGCCACTGCCAGTGCGGTGCTGCCGGAGTCGAGGATCAGCGTCTCCTTGCGCCCGATCAGTTCCGCGACGACGTCGGCGATGTGGTTCTTCTCCTGGGCGGCATCGGCCATGCGGGTGGCGAACGACGGTTCGGTGTCCTTGCCCTGCACGGCGATGGCGCCGCCGACCACGCGGCGGACGACGCCGAGCGATTCGAGTGCTTCCACGTCGCGGCGGATCGTCATCTCGGAGACGTCGAACTCGGCGGCCAGCTCGGCGTAGTTGATCTCCCGCGCCGTGCGGACCTGCTGCTCGATGCGCTCCCTGCGGGTTTTCACATCCACGGGAGATCGCCCGCAGTCTGTGCAAATTTCACAAATGCTCCCAGTTATCAGCAATTGAACGGGAAAAACCAGCAAGTCAATGTGAATCTATAACAGCCTCGGGGTGCTGTCCATATTTGACGCCAACGCAGTTCACCTGCGGTGCATGTCACGGTCACAGCCGGATGGGATGGGGTCCCGTCTGGACGAGCGGTCGTCGACACCGACGCGCCGCCGACGCGATCTGCGGTTGGGGGACCGGTGTGGTGGGATTGCCGGTTATGGGTATCAAGGTGGCCCTGGAGCATCGCACCAGCTACGCGTTCGACCGCCTCGTCGAGATCTATCCGCATGTGGTCCGGCTCCGGCCCGCGCCGCATTCGCGCACTCCGATCGAGGCCTACTCGATGCAGGTGGAGCCCGCCGACCACTTCGTGAACTGGCAACAGGACGCCTTCGGGAACTTCCTCGCCCGGCTGGTCTTTCCGACCCGGGCCCGCGCATTGACCATCACGGTCGGCCTGATCGCAGATCTGAAGGTGATCAACCCGTTCGACTTCTTCATCGAGGAATATGCCGAGCAGATCGGCTTCACCTATCCCAAAGCGCTGGCCAACGACCTCAAGCCGTACCTGAAGCCGGTCGACGACGTCGCCGAAGGATCCGGCCCGGGTGAACTCGCCGCGGCGTGGGTCAAGAATTTCTCGGTCGCCCCGGGGACCCGCACCATCGACTTCCTGGTCGCGCTCAACCGCGCGGTCAACGCCGACGTCGCCTACAGCGTGCGGATGGAACCCGGCGTGCAGACGCCCGATTTCACGCTGCGCAGCGGAATCGGTTCGTGCCGCGATTCGGCCTGGCTGTTGGTGTCGATCCTGCGTCAGATGGGTCTGGCGGCCCGCTTCGTATCCGGCTATCTGGTGCAGCTGACGTCCGATGTGGAGGCGCTCGACGGCCCGTCGGGGCCGACCGCCGACTTCACCGATCTGCACGCCTGGACCGAGGTCTACATTCCCGGCGCCGGATGGATCGGTCTGGATCCGACGTCGGGCCTGTTCGCCGGCGAAGGACACATCCCGCTGGCCGCGACCCCGCACCCGGAGTCGGCGGCCCCCATCACCGGCGCCACCGGCAAGGCCGAGACCACCCTCGAGTTCAGCAATCTCGTCACCCGCGTGCACGAGGACCCGCGGGTGACGCTGCCCTACACCGAGGAGTCCTGGGCGGCGATCAACGCGCTCGGTGAGGTCGTCGACAATCGGCTCCGAACCGGTGATGTGCGGCTGACCGTGGGCGGGGAGCCGACGTTCGTGTCCATCGACAACCAGGTGGATCCGGAATGGACCACCGACGCCGACGGCCCGCACAAGCGTCAGCGCGCCTCGGCGCTGGCCGCCCGCCTGAAGAACGTGTGGGCGCCCAACGGGCTGATCCAGCGCAGCCAGGGCAAGTGGTATCCGGGCGAGCCGTTGCCGCGGTGGCAGATCGGTCTGCTCTGGCGCACCGACGGCGAGCCGTTGTGGACAGAGGACGCACTGCTCGCCGACCCCTGGCCCGAGGAGGCGGTCGCCGCCACACCGGCCTCCGACGACGCGGCCCGCGCCCTGCTGACTGCGGTCGCCGGCACGCTGGGGCTCCCCGCCGCCCAGGTCCGCCCGGCCTTCGAGGACCCGCTGAGCCGCCTCGCCGCGGCGGTGCGGCAACCGGCCGGGCTGTCCGTCGACCCGGCCGATGACCTCGAATCCGACAGCGCCGCGGCCCGCGCCCGGCTGCTGGCCCGGCTCGAGAGCCCGGTCGACCAGCCCACCGCCCATGTCCTGCCCCTGCACCGCCGCGACGACGACACCGGGTGGGCCAGTGCGGATTGGACGCTGCGCCGCGGCCGCATCGTGCTGTTGGAAGGCGACTCACCGGCCGGCTTGCGGCTGCCGTTGAACTCGATCAGCTGGAAACCGCCGCGGCCCTCCTTCGACGCCGACCCGATGCACTCACGAACCACGTGGCGATCAGGCCGCGGGGGAGCGGCCACCGCCGACGCGGTGGTCGAGGACATCGACGACGACGCCGAGTGGACCCCGACCACCGCGTTGGTCGCCGAGGTCCGTGACGGGTTGCTGTATGTCTTCCTGCCGCCCACCGACGACGTCGAGCACTTCGTCGACCTGATCGGCCGCATCGAAGCCGCGGCGGCCGCAACCCGCTGTCCCGTCGTCATCGAGGGATACGGACCGCCCACCGACCCGCGGCTGGCATCGATGACGATCACACCCGACCCGGGGGTGATCGAGGTCAACGTCGCGCCGACCGCGAGCTTCGCCGAACAGCGTGAACAGCTCAAGACGCTCTACGAGCAGGCCCGCCAGGCGAGGTTGTCGACCGAGTCCTTCGAGGTCGACGGCACCCACGGCGGAACCGGCGGCGGAAACCACATCACCCTCGGCGGAATCACACCCGCGGACTCGCCGCTGCTGCGCCGTCCCGACCTGCTGGTCTCGCTGCTCACCTACTGGCAGCGACATCCGTCGCTGTCCTATCTCTTCGCCGGACGCTTCATCGGAACCACGTCGCAGGCCCCTCGCGTCGACGAGGGCCGCCCGGATTCGCTGTACGAACTCGAGATCGCCTTCGCCGAGATCGCGCGGCTGACCTCGCATTCCGGCGGGCACGCCGAGCAGTCGGCGCTGGAACATGGTCGCTCCGCAAGCTCCGCTCCGGAACATGGTCGCTCCGCAAGCTCCGCTGCGGAACATGGTCGCTCCGCAAGCTCCGCTGCCGAACATGGTCGCTCCGCAAGCTCCGCTCCGTGGATCGTGGACAGGGCCCTCCGCCACCTCCTCACCGACATCACCGGCAACACCCACCGCGCGGAGTTCTGCATCGACAAGCTCTACAGTCCGGACTCCGCACGCGGCCGGCTCGGCCTGCTGGAGCTGAGGGGCTTCGAGATGCCCCCGCACTACCAGATGGCGATGGTCCAGTCCCTGCTCGTGCGCTCGCTGGTGGCATGGTTCTGGGACCAGCCGCTGCGGGCCCCGTTGATCCGCCACGGCGCCAACCTGCACGGCCGGTACCTGTTGCCGCACTTCCTGATCCAGGACATCGCCGAGGTGGCCGCCGATCTGCGGGCCTACGGGATCAACTTCGACACCAGCTGGCTGGACCCGTTCACCGAATTCCGGTTCCCGCGTATCGGCACCGCCGTGTTCGGTGGCGTCGAGATCGAACTGCGCGGAGCGATCGAGCCCTGGAACGTGCTGGGGGAGGAGTCCACCGCCGGCGGCACCGCCCGCTACGTCGACTCGTCGGTCGAACGCCTGCAGGTCCGGCTCATCGGCGCCGATCGGCAGCGCTACCTCGTCACCGTCAACGGCCACCCGATTCCGCTGCTGGCCACCGACAACCCCGACGTCCAGGTCGGCGGTGTGCGCTATCGGGCCTGGCAACCGCCCAGCGCGCTGCATCCGACCATCACCGTCGACGGGCCCCTGCGATTCGAGCTGATCGACGCCGCCACCGGGGTGTCCCGGGGCGGGTGCACCTACCACGTGTCGCATCCGGGCGGACGCGCCTACGACAGCCCGCCGGTCAACGCCGTCGAGGCCGAATCACGGCGTGGGCGACGCTTCGAGGCCACCGGTTTCACCCCCGGCAAGGTCGACCTCGCCGAGCTCAGGGAGAAGCAGGCCCGCCAATCCACCGATGTGGGCGCGCCGGGGATCCTGGATCTGCGGCGAGTGCGTACCGTGCTGCAGTAATGGCGCTCCCGGTAGGCCGTCCGACATCTCCGAGCGGGGTCGGGCGGACAGACTTCGACAACCCGCTGGTGCCGTACGACACCGTGCGGGCGCAGCCGGCGCTGTTCGACCTGCAGCCCGCCACCGGGCCGGGCGACGCGGGCTACGACGAGTTCACCGACGAGAACGGCGATGTGCGCCCCGCCTGGCAGGAGGTGGCCGACTGCGTCCGCGACCGCGGCCGCGGCGGGCTGGACCGGTTGCGCGCCGCGGTCCGCAGCCTGGTCGACAACGACGGCATCACCTACATCCAGACCGACCACCTCGGCGACGCGATCACCAACGGCGACGGCGGTGCCGTGCCCGGACCCTGGCAACTCGACGCGCTGCCGCTGGTGATCTCGGAGAGCGACTGGAACACTCTCGAAGCCGGGCTCGTGCAGCGCTCCCGCCTGCTGGACGCGGTGCTGACCGATCTCTACGGAGACCGCCGGTCGCTGACCAGCGGAGTGCTTCCCCCGCAGTTGCTGTTCGCCCACCCCGGCTATCTGCGCGCGGCGCGCGGTATCGAGGTGCCCGGACGCCACCAGCTGTTCCTGCACGGCTGCGACGTCAGTCGCAGTTCATCGGGTGACTTCCTGGTCAACGCTGACTGGACGCAGGCCCCCTCCGGCGCCGGTTACGCCCTGGCCGACCGGCGGGTGGTCGCGCACGCCATCCCCGACCTCTACGAGGAGATCGGCCCCCGGCCCGCCTCCCCGTGGGCGCAAGCGCTGCGCCTGGCGCTGATCGAGGCGGCGCCGGAGACGGCCGAAGAACCCGTCGTCGTGGTGCTGAGCCCCGGCATCCACTCCGAAACCGCTTTCGACCAGGCCTATCTCGCCAGCCTGTTGGGTCTGCCGCTGGTGGAGAGCGCTGATCTGGTGGTCCGCGACGGCAAGCTGTGGATGCGCTCGATGGGCACACTGCAGCGCGTCGACGTCGTGCTGCGGCGCGTCGACGCCGGCTACACCGATCCGTTGGATCTGCGCGCCGATTCCCGGCTCGGTGTCGTGGGCCTGGTGGAGGTGCTGCGCCGCGGCGCGGTGACGGTGGTCAACTCGCTGGGCAGCGGCGTGCTGGAAAGCCCCGGTGTGCTGCGATTCCTGCCCGAGCTCGCCGAGACGCTGCTCGGCGAGACGCCGCTGCTGGCGACCGCGCCGATGTACTGGGGCGGTGCCGACCTCGAGCGCTCGCACCTGCTGGCGAACCTGTCGAGCCTGCTGATCAAGCCCGTCACCGGTGGCGAGCCGATCGTCGGACCGGACCTGTCGGCGGCACAGCGAGAGTCGCTCGCCGCACGCATCGAGGCGACCCCCTGGCAGTGGGTGGGCCAGGAGCTCCCGCAGTTCTCCTCCGCCCCCTCGGATTACCTGCCGACGGGCATGTCCTCCTCGAGCGTCGGAATGCGGCTGTTCACCGTCTCCCAGCGCAGCGGCTACGCCCCGATGATCGGCGGCCTGGGATACCTGCTGGCCCCCGGCACCGCGGCCTACCGCCTCAACACCATTGCCGCCAAAGACATCTGGGTGCGCACGCCGACCCGGGTGACGGCTGAGATCATCCCCGCCGCCCTCCCCGCCGAACCGAGCGCGGCCGAGGCCGTCCGGTTGCCGGCGATGCTGACCTCCCGGCCCACCCCGGAGATCAGCTCGCCGCGTGTGCTCTCCGACCTGTTCTGGATCGGGCGATACGCCGAACGGGCCGAGAACACCGCCCGGTTGCTGACCGTGACCCGCGAGCGCTATCACGAGTACCGCTACCGCCAGGCCATGGACGGCAGCGAGTGCGTGCCCGTCCTGCTCACCGCGCTGGGCACCATCACCGGAACCGACACCGTCGCCGGCGGCGATTACCACGAGTTGGTGGCCACCGCGCCCACCACGCTGTGGGCGTTGACCGCCGACCGACGTCGTCCCGGATCGCTGGCACAGTCCGTCGAACGATTGAGCCTCGCGGCGCGCGCTGTGCGCGACCAGATGTCCAACGACACTTGGATGGTGCTCTCGGCGCTCGAGCGCGCCCTGCTGCACTCCCCGGAGACGCCGCCGGACTCCAAGGCGGAGGGCGAGTCGTTCCTGTCGTCGACGAACACGCTCACGCTGGCCGGGATGCTGGCACTGTCGGGCGTCGTCTCGGAGTCCATGGTGCGCGATACCGGCTGGATCATGATGGACATCGGCAAACGCATCGAGCGCGGCCAGTGGCTCACGGCGCTGCTGCGGGCGACCCTGGCCACCGCGCGAAATCCCGAGGCCGAGCAGACGATCACCGAGTCCACGCTGGTGGCGTGCGAGTCCCTGGTGACCTACCGCCGGCGAAACCCGGGCAAGGTTAGTGTGGCGGGCGTGGCCGAGCTGGTGTTGTTCGATGCGGAGAACCCGCGCTCGCTGGTGTACCAGCTGGATCGGCTGCGCACCGATCTGAGGGCTCTGCCGGGAGCCTCGGGATCGTCGCGCCCCGAACGCATGGTCGACGAGGTGGCCACCCGCTTGCGCCGCATCGAACCTGCCGAGCTGGAGGAGGTCACCGGCGACGGGCGACGCGAGGAGCTCGCCGGGTTGCTGCGCGGCATGAACACCGACCTCCGCGAGCTCTCGGGCGTGATCACCGCCACCCATCTGTCGCTGCCGGGCGGCATGCAACCGCTGTGGGGCCCCGATGCGCGGCGGGTGATGCCGTGACCGCGTTCCCGGACGGGCCGACCGCCTCGGGGGCCAGCCGGTGCTATCAGGTCACCCACCGCACCGTCTACCGCTACTCCGACGTGGTCACCAGCTCTTATGGCCGCGGATTCCTCACTCCGCGCGACTCGGCGCGACAACGCTGCCTCGTCCACGAACTCGTCATCGATCCCGAAGCCGCCGACAGTTCGACCAGCCGGGACGCGTACGGCAACCTCAGCTCGTATTTCCACGTCACCGAGCGGCACCGCAGGCTGAGCATCACCAGCCGCTCTGTCGTCGAGGTCGACCCCCCGCCGGCTGACCTCTACCAGGGGCCGTCGGCGCGCGCGCCATGGGAGATCGCGCGACCCGTCGGCACCGACGGCGCGTTGGCGACCGAGTTCACGCTGGACCTGCAGCCGCCGGAAATCACCGACGAAGTACGCGACTATGCGGCACCGAGTTTCACCGAGGGGCGGCCGCTGATCGACGTGCTGCAGGACCTGACGTCACGTATCTACCGAGACTTCACCTACCGGTCGGGGTCCACCACGGTGTCGACCCAAGTGAGCGAGGTTATGGCGGCCCGCGAAGGGGTATGCCAGGACTTCGCGAGGCTGGCGATCGCCTGCCTGCGCGCCAACGGTCTGGCGGCCAGCTACGTCTCGGGGTATCTGGCCACCGATCCGCCCCCCGGGAAGGAACGCATGGTCGGGATCGACGCAACGCACGCATGGGCAGCCGTGTGGACGCCTCAGAACGCGTGGCTGGGACTGGATCCCACCAACGACCAGATGGTCGATGAGCGCTACGTCACAGTGGGATTCGGTCGTGACTACGCCGACGTCCCGCCGCTGCGCGGCATCATCTATACCGACTCCGAGAGCAGCGTCATCGACGTCTCCGTCGACGTGGCTCCGCACCAGGGGGAGGTGCTGCGTGCGTGATTTCACCTGCCCCAACTGCGGTCAGCGGTTGGCGTTCGAGAACTCGGTGTGCCTGAACTGCGGCAGCTCGTTGGGCTTCTCCCTGGACGACATGGCGCTGTTGGTCATCGCCCCACCCGAGGAGAGCGAGCACGCCGGCGCGGTCGACGAGAGCCACTACCAGCTGTGTGCGAATCTGCATCTGGCCGAATGCAACTGGCTGGTGGAGAAGGGGCCGATCGCCAAACTCTGTGTGTCCTGCGCCCTGACCCGGACGCGACCCAACGACGCCGACACGGTGGCGCTGGCCGCATTCGCGGGCGCCGAACGGGCCAAACGCCGCCTGATCGCCGAACTGCACGAGCTGAAGCTGCCGATCGTCGGGCGCGACGTCGATCCCGACTACGGGTTGGCATTCGACCTGCTGTCGAGCCAGTTCGAGAAGGTGTTCACCGGCCACGACAGCGGTCAGATCACCCTCGATCTCGCCGAAGGCGACGACGTGCATCGCGAGCAGTTGCGCGTGTCGATGGACGAGCCGTACCGCACCCTGCTCGGTCATTTCCGCCACGAGATCGGGCACTACTACTTCTATCGGCTGATCGGCACGTCGCCGGACTATCTCGCCCGGTTCAACGAGCTCTTCGGGGACCCGAACCTGGATTATCAGGACGCACTCGACCGGCACTACAGCGAGGGCGCACCCCCCGGCTGGGAGGACGACTACGTCTCGTCCTACGCCACCATGCATCCCGCCGAGGACTGGGCCGAGACATTCGCCCACTATCTGCACATCCGGGACACCCTCGACACCGGTGCGGCGTTCGGCCTGGCCCCGGCCACCGCCACCTTCGATCGCCGGGTGCTGGGGCCCAGCGGCTTCGACACGATCATCGAGATGTGGCTGCCGTTGGCGTGGTCGCTGAACATGGTGAACCGGTCGATGGGCAAGGACGACCTGTATCCGTTCGTGTTGCCGCCCAAGGTTCTCGAGAAGATGCGGTTCATCCACACCGTCATCGACGAGATCACCTCCGACCCCGCCAAGCTGGCCGAAGTCGGCGCCCCCGTCGACGGCCAGTCGCAACAAGTCGACTGACCCGGTCGTCCGGCGTGTGCGCCCATCGACGGGCGACACGCCGGAGCGGGCGTACTCGCGCCCGCTGGACGCCGTCCCTACGATCACTCGGTGGCTGATCGCTATGGTGCCGACATTCTCGCCCACAATCCGCACCGCAAACCCCGCTCCACCGAGGTGCCGATCGAGATCGGCATGGTCGTCGAGGACGCGCAGAGCGGGTTCGTCGGCGCCGTCGTGCACGTCGAGTACGGCCGGATGCGTCTGGAAGACCGGAACGGGCGTACCAAACCATTTCCGATCGGGCCCGGGTATCTGATCGACGGCAAGCCGGTGATCCTGACCGCGCCGCGCAAGGCGGGCCCGGCGGCGCCGACGCGCACCGCCTCGGGGTCGGTCGCTGTCGCCGGCGCCCGGGCCAAAGTGGCGCTGGCCAGCCGAATCTATGTGGAAGGTCGGCACGACGCCGAGCTCGTCGAACAGGTCTGGGGTGACGATCTGCGCATCGAGGGCGTCGTCGTCGAGTATCTCGGCGGCATCGATGACCTCGCCGCGATCGTCGACGATTTCCGCCCCGGCCCGGGGCGTCGACTCGGCGTGCTGGTGGACCATCTGGTCGGCGGGTCCAAAGAGGCCCGAATCGCCGATCAGGTGATGCAGGCGGTACGCCACGGCCCGGGCGGAGAGCACACCCTGATCGTCGGCCACCCGTTCATCGACATATGGCAGGCGGTCAAGCCCGCACGGCTCGGCCTGCAGACCTGGCCGACGATCCCGCGATCACAGGACTGGAAGCACGGAATCTGCGCCGCTCTGGGGTGGGCACACCGTGACCAAGCCGACATCGCCGCCGCGTGGCAGCGGATCCGCGGGCGGGTCCGTGACTGGACCGACCTCGAACCCGAGCTGATCGGGCGGGTGGAGGAACTGATCGACTTCGTGACCCAACCCGCGTCATGACGCAGTGGTAAGCAGGGAGCGTGTCCGAGAGCCTGTTCGACGTCCCCGCTGAGCCGGTGACCGGTGCCGCGGCTGCCGCGTCGGCACCGCTGGCCGTGCGCATGCGGCCGGCCTCGCTCGACGAGGTGGTCGGCCAGGCGCACCTGCTCAAACCCAACTCGCCGCTGCGGCGACTGGTCGAGGGCTCGGGCGCGGCGTCGGTGATCCTCTACGGACCTCCGGGGACCGGCAAGACCACGCTGGCTTCGCTGATCTCCCAGGCCACCGGCCGCCGCTTCGAGGCGTTGTCGGCGCTGTCGGCGGGCGTCAAAGAGGTCCGCGCGGTCATCGAAAGCGCGAGAAGCGCCGCCATCCGCGGTGAACAGACCGTGCTGTTCATCGACGAGGTGCACCGTTTCTCGAAGACTCAGCAGGACGCGCTGCTGGCCGCGGTGGAGAACCGCGTGGTCCTGCTGGTGGCGGCTACCACCGAGAATCCGTCGTTCTCCGTGGTGGCCCCGCTGCTGTCGCGCTCACTGATCCTGCAGCTGCAGCCACTGACCGCGGCCGACATCGCCACGGTGCTGCGACGCGCGATCGACGACGAGCGAGGTCTGGGCGGCACGGTGACGGTCACCGATGCTGCCGTGGAGTTGCTGGTGCAGTTGTCTGCCGGCGACGCGCGCCGGGCCCTGACCGCGCTGGAGGTGGCGGCAGAGTCCGGTCAGGAGATCGGCGTCGAGGTCGTCGAACAGTCGCTGGACCGGGCCGCGGTCCGATACGACCGCGACGGCGATCAGCACTACGACGTGATCAGTGCGTTCATCAAGTCGGTTCGCGGCTCGGATGTCGACGCCGCCCTGCATTATCTGGCGCGCATGCTCGTGGCGGGGGAGGACCCGCGCTTTCTGGCTCGCAGGTTGATGATTCTGGCCAGCGAGGACATCGGGATGGCCGACCCGTCGGCACTGCAGACGGCCGTGGCCGCAGCACAGACAGTTCAACTGATCGGCATGCCCGAAGCGCAGCTGACGCTGGCTCATGCCACCGTCCACCTGGCCACCGCGCCCAAGTCCAACGCCGTGACCACAGCGCTGGGCGCGGCGATGGCCGACGTCCGTGCAGGCAAAGCAGGGCTCGTGCCGGCCCATCTGCGCGACGGGCACTACTCCGGCGCCTCGAAGCTCGGCAATGCGATCGGCTACAAGTACGCGCACGACGATCCCGACGGCGTTGTGTCGCAACAGTATCCGCCGGACGAGCTGGTCGGTGTCGACTACTACCGGCCCACCACCCACGGTGGTGAGCGGGAGATCGCCACCCGGGTGGACAAGCTGCGCGCCATCATCCGTAGGCGCCGCTGAAACATCTGTGCCCAAGGTGATCCCGGCCGGTCGGGGTTCCGGCCGGGACCACGTCAGGGGCACTCAGTCGCTAGCGCGAGACTTTCGACCGCCCGCGTCCCATCAGCGCCGCGACCAGGCCGACACCGAGGGCCGCGACGATGACCTGGACGAGCAGCTCGAGCCAATCCACCCCCGACGTGGCGGTCGGGATGCCGATGGCGCCGGCCAAGGCGGTCCCGATCAACGCCGACACGATTCCGACGAGGATGGTCACCAGGATCCCGATTTTCTGCTTTCCGGGCAGCAGGAGCCGGCCGAGGGCGCCGACGACGATGCCGATGAAGATGGCGCTGATGATTCCGGTGACGGTCATGGTGTTCTCCAGGGCTGGCGGTGCGGGCTGCGGTCAGAAATACCCGGCGTGACAAGGCAATAAACGCGCGCGTCAACCGCGTGGCGCCTGCTCGCGACCGCTGTCGGGGTGTACCCCGCGAAACCGGCCCATGGACCGGTTTCGGGTGCCCGGTGGCGGGTAAGCGGATCGCGATGACGGATGATCGTGCGTTTCTCCAAAGCTATTCCGCGGTGCTCGTCGGGCTGGTGCTCTTCCTGGCGGGCAGCGCCGGACTCGGCATCTTCCTCACCATGGCCGGTGAGGGCATGTCGGAGGGTGCCGTCACGGCCGGAAGCTTCGGCGCGCTGGGTCTGGCGCTCGGCATCGGACTGCTGGTGGTGGTCTTCCGGCGCCGGGGCGGCCTGCTGCGCAGCCGCACATCGTCGGCGCAGCGCCGCAGATACCGTGCTGAGTATCGCGAAGCGGCTGGCGGCCAAGCCGATTCGGCACGTGCGGAATGAGTCGCCACCAGGTGCCCTAGCGCAGATGGTCTTCTTCGGCCGCGCCGACCGGCAGCTCACCGCCGGCCTCGGTGAAGGCGGACAACGCCCGTACCAGTCCGTGGCGCTCGGCCCGCGGCATCGTCGCGACGATGGCGGCGATCTCCGCGCGCCGCTTGGCGGTCACAGCGTCGACCGTGTCGCGACCGCGGGCTGACAACTCGGCGATCAGTTCCCGGCGCGACTCCGGATGCGGTCTGCGGTCGATGAGACCCGCTTCGACGAGGCGGTCCACCATCCGGCCCGCGGTGGACGGCGTCACGTCGAGCAGTCCCGCCAGGGTCGCCAGGTTCACCGGTCCGCGGGTGCGCAGGATCACCAGCGTGCGGAACTGGGGGAAGGTGAGGGTGTCGTCGACATCGGCGATCGAGCGGGCCGAGATCGCCACGAGGAGTCGCGATGCGCTCAGCAAGGCGTCGGTGATGGCATCGGAGGAATCGCCGGCGTTGTCGGTCACGTGGCGATCGTCACGCGATTAGCGCACCGGCAGCAACTGTTGCATACTGCAACAATGTCCCTGCGCAATGAGCTGGGCCATTGGTTGCGTGAGCGATCCTCGTCGCTGGTGCCCCTCGCCGTCGTGGTGGGTGTGTGTACCGGGTTGGGGGCGGTGGCGTTTCGATCGCTGATCAACGGATTCACCTGGCTGTTCACCGGACATCAGGACTACGCCGGACTGGGCCGGGTGGCCAGCGAACACCTCCCGTGGCTCGGCGTCGGCTTCCTGGTGGTGGTGCCCGCGGTGGCCGGACTGATCTACGGCCCGCTCGTGCACCGGTTCGCCCCGGAGGCCCGCGGCCACGGCGTTCCCGAAGTCATGTACGCGGTGTCGATGCGCGGCGGTCGGATCGCCCCGAAGGTCGCGTTGGTCAAATCGCTGGCCTCGGCGCTGTGCATCGGCGGCGGTGGCTCGGTCGGCCGCGAGGGGCCGATCGTGCAGATCGGCTCGGCGGTCGGGTCGGGTGTGGCCCAGTGGCTGCGGCTGGACACCGCCCGGGTGCGGTTGCTGTTGGCCTGCGGCGCCGCGGGCGGCATCTCGGCCACCTTCAACACCCCGCTGGCCGGGCCGTTCTTCGCGATGGAGTTGATCCTGCGCGACTTCGCCGCGCAGTCGTTCGGTGCGGTGGTGCTCTCCAGCGTGACCGCGTCCATCGTCGCGCGGGCGATCCTGGGCAACGAACTGTTTCTGACGCTGCCCTCGTTCAGTGTGCACAGCCCCGCCGAGTACCTGCTCTATGCGGCGCTCGGTGTCCTGGTCGGCGCGGTGGGCGTCGCGTTCTCGCGGGTGCTGTACCTGGTCGAGGATTTCTGCGACTGGCTCTGGCGCGGGCCGGAATGGGCCCGCCCCGCGGCGGGCGGACTGCTTCTGGGCTTGCTGCTGCTGGCGCTGCCGGAGATGTACGGGGTCGGTTACCCGGTCTTGCAGAACGCCATCGAAGGCCGATACGTGGTCGGCTTCCTGCTGCTGCTGATGGTCGCCAAGATGCTCGCGACCAGCCTGACCATCGGTATCGGCGGGTCCGGCGGAGTGTTTGCGCCCACGCTGTTCATCGGTGCGATGGCCGGTAGTGCCTTCGGTGCGCTGGCACACCTGGGCTGGCCCGAGTCCACCGAGGCGGCCGGCGCCTACGGGCTGGTCGGGATGGGTGCCGCCCTGGCCGGGGCGACGCGCGCCTCGATCACCGCGGTGGTCATCCTCTTCGAGCTGACCGGGCAGTACTCCATCATCCTGCCGTTGATGATCGCGATCGCGCTGGCCGCGGGGACCAGTCACCTGCTCTCGCGGCAGACCATCTACACGCAGAAGTTGTGGCGTCGCGGCGTCGACATCGACCGACACGCCAGCGACAACCTGACCGCGGCCGACGTGGCGGCGCCACCGGACCGCGTTCTGCACGAGCACATGCGGCTGCACGAGGCCGCGGAGTTGATCACCGGCGCCTCGGTCCCGCTGCTGCCGGTGTTGGCCTCGGACGGCCGGTACCTGGGCTGCGTCACCGCCGAGGACGCAGTGGCGGCCATCGAGGGCGGCAGCCCACCGCAGCACATCGACTCGCTCATCCAGCGGCTGCCCACCCTCGCCGTCGACGCGAAACTTCCCGACGTCATCGAGGCGCTCAGCGGTCACGGCGCCGCAGGACTGCCGGTCGTCGATGGTGAACCGGCGCGGCTGTCCGGATGGATCACCTATGAGAACGTGCTGAACAGGCTCACCGCCGACCTGCGGTGAGCTCGTAGGCTCGAGAAGATGAACACCGAAATGCTCGACGTCGGCACCTCGCGTCGACGGATCGTCGACCTGACGTCACCGGTGCGCGACTTCTGCGCCTCACATGGTTCCGATGGACTCTGCAACGTGTTCGTGCCGCACGCCACGGCGGGGGTGGCCATCATCGAAACCGGTGCCGGTTCCGACGACGACCTGGTCGACACGCTGGAGCGGCTGCTGCCACGCGACGATCGCTACCGCCACACCCACGGGTCGCCCGGCCACGGCGCGGATCATGTCCTGCCCGGCCTGGTGTCCCCGTCGGTGACGGTTCCGGTCAGCGACGGGGAACCGTTGCTGGGAACCTGGCAGAGCATCGTGTTGGTCGATCTGAACAGGGACAACGCCCAGCGCCACGTGCGGTTGAGCTTCCTGCCGGGCTGACGAGGGCGACCGGTACTGTGGTGCGGTCGAGTAATCGCAGGTGACTTGAGGATTAGAGGACGGCAGGACGTGCAGACACACGAGATCAGGAAGCGTTTCCTCGATCATTTCGTGCAGGCGGGCCACACCGAGGTGCCCAGTGCTTCGGTGATCCTCGACGATCCCAACCTGCTGTTCGTCAACGCCGGCATGGTCCAGTTCGTGCCGTACTTCCTCGGGCAGCGCACCCCGCCGTGGGCCCGGGCCACCAGCGTGCAGAAGTGCATCCGGACCCCGGACATCGACGAGGTCGGCATCACCACGCGGCACAACACGTTCTTCCAGATGGCCGGTAACTTCTCGTTCGGCGACTACTTCAAGGCCGGGGCGATCGAACTGGCGTGGACGCTGCTGACGAACCCGGTCGAGCAGGGTGGCTACGGATTCGACCCCGAGCGGTTGTGGGCCACCGTGTATCTCGACGACGATGAGGCCGCGCAGCTGTGGCGCGACATCGCCGGTCTGCCCGCCGAACGGATCCAGCGCCGCGGGATGGCCGACAACTACTGGTCGATGGGCATTCCCGGCCCGTGCGGTCCGTCGTCGGAGATCTATTACGACCGGGGCCCCGACTACGGCATCGAGGGTGGTCCGGAGGCCAACGAGGACCGCTACATCGAGATCTGGAACCTCGTGTTCATGCAGAACGAGCGCGGGGAGGGCACGTCGAAGACCGACTTCGAGATCCTCGGCCCGCTGCCCCGGCAGAACATCGACACCGGCATGGGGGTCGAGCGGGTGGCCTGCCTGCTGCAGGGTGTCGACAACGTCTACGAAACCGACCTGCTGCGCCCCGTCATCGATCTGGTGGCAGGTATCGCCCCGCGCGGGTACGGCCAGGGAAATCACGATGACGACGTCCGCTACCGGATCATCGCCGACCACACCCGTACCGCGGCGATCATCATCGGCGACGGCGTCAGCCCCGGCAACGAGGGCCGCGGATACGTGCTGCGTCGCCTGCTGCGGCGCATCATCCGGGCGGCCAAACTGCTCGGTGTCGATCAGCCCGTCATGGCAGACCTGATGGTCACCGTGCGCGACGCGATGGGCCCGTCGTATCCGGAACTCGTCAGCGACTTCGACCGGATCCAGCGCATCGCCGTCGCGGAGGAAACCGCGTTCAACCGCACTCTGGCCTCCGGTTCGCGACTGTTCGACGAGGCGGCCCGCAGCACGAAGGCCTCCGGGGCGGACAAGCTTTCCGGCAGTGACGCCTTCACGTTGCACGACACCTACGGCTTCCCGATCGAACTGACCCTCGAGATGGCGGCCGAGGCCGACCTGAGCGTCGACGAGGAGGGCTTCCGCAGCCTGATGGCTGAGCAGCGCCGCCGCGCCAAGGCCGACGCCGCGGCCCGCAAACAGGCCCACACCGACCTGTCGGCGTACCGCGAACTCGTCGACACCGCCCCCACCGAGTTCACCGGGTTCGACGAATTGACTACCGAGGCAACGATTCTCGGCATCTTCGTGGATGGCAAGCGGGTGCCGGTGGTGGCTCATACGGGCCGCGACGGCGCCGGCGAGCGGGTGGAGCTGGTGATCGACCGCAGCCCGTTCTACGCCGAGTCCGGCGGCCAGATCGCCGACGAGGGGACCATTTCAGGCACCGGTTCCTCCGGGACCGCCAAGGCCGCGGTGACCGACGTGCAGAAGATCGCCAAGACATTGTGGGCGCACCGCGTCGTGGTGGAATCCGGCGAGTTCGTCGAGGGGGACACCATCGTCGCCGCCGTCGATCCGCGCTGGCGCCACGGCGCCACCCAAGGCCACTCGGGCACCCACATGGTGCACGCCGCGCTGCGTCAGGTGTTGGGTCCCAACGCAGTTCAGGCCGGCTCGCTCAACCGCCCAGGTTATCTGCGCTTCGACTTCAACTGGCAGGGCGCGCTGACCGAGGACCAGCGCACGGACATCGAGCAGGTCACCAACGAGGCGGTCGAGGCCGATTACGAGGTGCACAGCTTCACCACCGAACTCGAGCGAGCCAAGGCGATGGGCGCGATGGCGCTCTTCGGCGAGGCCTACCCCGACGAGGTGCGGGTCGTCGAGATCGGCGGACCCTTCTCGCTGGAGCTCTGCGGCGGTACCCACGTGGGCAGCTCGGCGCAGATCGGGCCCGTGACCATCCTCGGCGAATCGTCGGTGGGTTCGGGCGTGCGCCGGGTCGAGGCGTACGTGGGGATGGATTCCTTCCGCCATCTGGCCAAGGAGCGCGCGCTGATGGCCGGATTGGCTTCGTCGCTGAAGGTGCCCTCCGAGGAGGTGCCCGGCCGCGTCGCCACGCTCGTCGAACGGCTGCGCGCCGCCGAGAAGGAACTCGACCGGCTGCGGATGGCGAACGCGCGCGCTGCGGCGGGCAACGCGGCAGCGGGTGCCGAGCAGATCGGTGAGGTCCGTGTCGTGGCCCAGCGCATGGCCGGTGGCATGTCCGGCGGTGACCTGAGGTCGTTGGTGGGCGACATCCGCGGCAAGCTCGGTAGCGGGCCGGCGGTCGTCGCGCTCATCGCCGAGGGCGACAACGACGCGGTGCCGTACGTGGTGGCGGTGAATCCGGCCGCCCAGGACCTCGGGTTGCGGGCCGACGATCTGGTCAAACAGCTCGGGGCCGCGGTCAACGGCCGCGGTGGGGGGAAAGCAGATCTGGCACAGGGATCCGGTAAGGGGGCGGCGGGTATCGACGCAGCATTGGCGGCGGTACGCGCGGAGATCGGCCGGGGCTAGCAGGGGTGGCCGCGACGAACGACCCTGACCGGGTGCCTGACCGGCCGGGTGATCCGCACTGCCCTGACCCTGGACCGGGGCGCCGCCTCGGCGTCGACGTCGGCACCGTCCGCATCGGTGTCGCGGTCAGCGATCCGGGCGCGGTCCTGGCCACCCCGGTGGAGACGGTGCGGCGGGATCGGCGTTCGGGGGCTCATCTGCGCCGGCTGGCCGCGCTAGTCGACGAATATCAGGTCGTCGAGGTCATCGTCGGGCTGCCCCGCACGCTGGCCGATCGAGCGGGCTCCTCGGCCCGGGACGCGATCGAGGTGGCCGATGAGCTGTCCGGCCGCATCGCGCCGGTGCCGGTGTGGATGGCCGACGAACGGTTCACCACGTTGACTGCGCAACGATCATTGCGTGAAGCTGGGGTCCGCGCCCGCGGTCAGCGCTCGGTGATCGATCAGGCGGCGGCAGTGGGGATTCTGCAGAACTGGCTGGACCAGAGGCGAGCGGCAGCAGCCGCGCACGGAGAGGTCACCGATGACTGACGATTGGGCCAGCGACCGCGCCGAACCGCTGGCGGTGGGACCGCCGCGAAACCGGATGACCCGCCGAGAGCGTGCCCGGGCCGCCCGCTACCGGCGCAGGCGCCGGACCGCCGCGGTGCTCGCGGTGGGCGTGCTGATCGTGGTCGCCATCGGTGCGGTGTTCCTGGGTTCGCAGCTCTGGCACTCTCTGTTCGGCGGCTCGGCCGACGACTACGCCGGTGACGGCGTCAACGACGTCGTCATCCAGGTTCACGAAGGCGACTCCACGACGGTGATCGCCCAGACTCTGCGCGACAGCAACGTGGTCGCGACGGTGTCGGCGTTCGTCACGGCCGCCGACGGCAACTCCGCCATCTCGGCAATCCAGCCCGGCTTCTACAAGGTCCGCACCGAGATCCCGGCCGCCGATGCGGTCGAGCGCCTCGCCGATCCCGCGAACCGGGTGGGCAGGCTGGTGATCCCGGAAGGCCGCCAACTCGACGACGTGCGCGACGTCAAGACGAACGCCGTGACCGACGGAATCCTGACACTGATCGCCGATGCGTCGTGTGTGGATCTCGATGGCGAACGTCGCTGCGTGTCGGTCGACGACCTGCGCAACGCCGCTGCCGCGCTGCCGCCCGAGGCGCTCGCGGTGCCCCAGTGGGCGGTAGCACCCGTGCTGGCGATGGGCCCCGACCACCGGCGACTGGAGGGTCTCATCGCCCCGGGCACGTGGAACGTCGACCCGTCGGCTCAGCCCCGGGACATGCTCGGCGCGCTGATCGCCGCCGGCAGCGAGGTGTACGAGCAGAACGGCCTGCTCAACACGGCGACGTCGCTCAACATGACCCCTTACCAGGTGCTGACCGTCGCCTCGCTGGTTCAGCGCGAGTCCACCCCGGAGGACTTCGCCAAGGTGGCCAGGGTGATCTACAACCGGCTGGCGGAGCAGCGCACGTTGGAGTTCGATTCCACGGTGAACTACGCGCTGGACCGCATCGAGGTGGCCACTACCGACGGGGACCGCTCGCAGGAGACGCCGTGGAACACCTACCTGCGCCCCGGCCTGCCGGCCACCCCGATCTGTTCGCCGGGCCTGCCGGCACTGGCTGCCGCCGAGGCGCCCGCGCCGGGAGACTGGCTGTACTTCGTGACGATCGACATGCAGGGCACCACGCTGTTCACCCGCGAGTACGAGCAGCACCTGGCCAACATCGAGCTGGCGAGGCGAAACGGTGTGCTCGATTCGGCGCGATGAGCCGTTGCGCCCCACCACGCCGCCGCGCGAGCAGTTGTCGATGACGAGCCGACCGCACCGATGAGCGGCCCCGGCGGCGCCCGGCGGGCCGCGGTGCTCGGTTCTCCGATCGCCCACTCGCGGTCCCCGCAGTTGCACCTGGCGGCCTACCGGGCGCTGGGCCTCGACGACTGGACATATGACCGCATCGAGTGCACGGGTGAGCAGCTGCCTGCCGTGGTGGGCGGGTTCGGCCCGGAGTGGGTCGGGGTGTCGGTGACCATGCCGGGCAAGTTCGCGGCGTTGCGGTTCGCCAGCGAGGCCACCGAGCGGGCCCAGCTGGTGGGATCGGCCAACACGCTGGTCCGCTTCTCGGGTGGGTGGCGTGCCGACAACACCGACGTCGACGGGGTGCGTGGCGCGCTGGCCGGAGTGCGGACCGCTGAGCGGTGCATGGTGGTCGGCTCCGGCGGAACGGCCCCGGCGGTGGTGGTCGGCCTTCTCGAGCTCGGCGCCCGACGGATCACCGTGACCGCCCGCAACGCGGAGAAGGCCGCGCCGTTGGTCGACCTGGCGCGCCGATGCGGCGTGGAGGCGCGGTTCTGCGATGTCACCGGCGCACGTCTGGCCGACGAGGTGGCCGGCGTCGATGTCGTGGTGAACACGGTGCCCGCGGACGCGGTGGCGCGTTACGCGCCGATCCTGTCGGCGACGCCGTGGCTTCTCGACGCGATCTACGACCCGTGGCCCACCCCGCTCGCGGCTGAAGTGGCGGCGCGGGGAGGTGGGGTGGTCAGCGGGCTGGAGATGCTGCTGAACCAGGCCTTCAGTCAGGTCGAGCAGTTCACCGGGTGTGTGGCCCCCCGCGATGCCATGCGGGCGGCCTTACGCGCGCCGGACTGACCGGTGGCCGGCGGGGACGCCGGACTGACCGGCGGCCGGCGGGGGACGCCGAGCTGGACCGGTGCCCGGCCGGGAAAAGGTGCGTCGCACCGCCCGGCGTGTGACTTAGCCTGAGCGGATGGGGTCGACCGGGGGAGTGCTGGTTGCCCTCGCCCTGTCTGCGTGGCTGATCACGTTGAGCGCGTTCGACATCCGGCAGCGGCGACTGCCCAACGTGCTCACCCTTCCCGGTGCCGCGATCGTCCTCGCCGGCGCGGCGATCGCCGGCTACGGGAGGGGTGCGACGCTCGGGGCTGCCGCACTGTTCGCGGCGTACGCCGCCGTGCATCTGATCGCGCCGGCTGCGATGGGCGCCGGAGACGTCAAGCTGGCCATCGGGGTGGGTGCGTCGACCGGAGCCCTCGGTCCCGACGCGTGGGCGCTCGCCGCGCTCTTGGCTGCGGCACTGACCATGGGCTGGGCGGCGGTGCTGCTCGCGACACGTTCGGACGCGACAGTGCCCCACGGTGTTTCGATGTGTATCAGCGCGGCCGCGGTGCTCTGGCTCGTGTTGCCCTGAGGTACTTGCCACTCCCGGTGGCCGAGCGCATCATCTAAGTATGTCTGACTATACTCAGATCGTGGCCGACGGGCTGCCACTCCTCTCGGCCCTGCCGGTCGAGCATCTGTTCGACATGCGGGTCGACCTGGAACCCGTTCAGTTCATCCCCACCCCAGTCGGAACCAGGATGACTTTCGTCACCACCGGCGGGGCGGTCGATGGTCCCCGGCTGCGCGGTGTGCTGCGGCCCGGGGGCGGTGACTGGGTGACCCTCGGTGCGGACGGTATCGGCCGCGCCGACGTACGCGCGACCATCGCGACCCACGACGGGGTGTTGATCCATCTCGAGGCGCGCGGCGTCATCGCAGTGCCGTCCGACGGCCTGGCACGGCTCGCCGACGGCGAGGCGTTGCCGTTCGCGCAGACCTATGTACGGACGACCCCCCGCTTCGAGACGTCCGACGAGCGCTACGAATGGCTCACCGGGGTCACCGCCGTTGCCTACAACGCCCTTCTTCCGGATCGCGTCGACTACCGGGTGTATCGCGTGCTCTGATCCGCGCGTGGGTCCGGTGTGGTCGTCGTGCGAAAATGGGACACGTGTTGCGATGGACGACTGCAGGCGAATCCCACGGCCGTGCGTTGGTGGCCATGGTCGAAGGCATGGTCGCCGGCGTTCATGTGACCTCCGACGAGATCGCGGACCAGCTGGCCCGCCGTCGACTCGGCTACGGCCGTGGTGCCCGGATGAAATTCGAACAGGACCAGGTCACGATGCTCGCCGGTGTCCGGCACGGCGTGACCCTCGGTGGCCCGATCGCGATCGAGATCGGCAACACCGAGTGGCCGAAGTGGGAGTCGGTGATGGCGCCGGACCCGGTGGATCCGACGCTGCTGGCCGACAGCGCGGCCCGTAATGCGCCGCTGACCCGCCCCCGCCCCGGTCATGCCGACTATGCGGGCATGCTGAAGTACGGCTTCGACGACGCCCGCCCGGTTCTCGAGCGCGCCAGCGCCCGCGAGACGGCCGCCCGGGTGGCTGCCGGCACCGTTGCCCGGGCGTTCCTGCGTGAGGCGCTGGGGGTCGAGGTGGTGTCGCACGTCATCTCCATCGGCGCGTCCGACCCCTATGACGGCCCACCGCCGCGGGCCGCGGATCTCGCGGCGGTTGACGCCAGCCCGGTGCGGGCCTTCGACAAGGCCGCCGAGGAACGAATGATCGCCGAGATCGAAGCCGCCAAGCGGGACGGCGACACGCTCGGCGGTGTGGTCGAGGTCGTCGCGCACGGACTCCCGGTCGGACTGGGTTCTTTCACCAGTGGCGACAACCGCCTCGACAGTCAGCTGGCCGGAGCGGTCATGGGCATCCAGGCCATCAAAGGTGTCGAGATCGGCGACGGATTCGAGACGGCACGCCGGCGAGGCAGCGTCGCCCACGACGAGATCTATCCCGGCTCCGACGGCGTCACCCGCTCGACCAACCGCGCCGGCGGTCTCGAGGGCGGCATGACCAACGGCCAACCGGTGCGGGTGCGCGCCGCGATGAAGCCCATCTCGACGGTGCCACGCGCCTTGGCGACGGTGGACATGTCCACCGGCGAGGAGGCCGTCGCGATCCATCAACGTTCCGACGTCTGTGCGGTGCCCGCCGCCGGCGTCGTCGTCGAGACGATGGTTGCCCTGGTGCTGGCACGCGCCGCGCTGGAGAAGTTCGGTGGTGACTCGCTCAGCGAGACCCGGGCCAACATCGACAGCTACCTGCGCTCCGTGGCCGCCCGTGAGCCTGCCGGCGCCGATGCGGCGCGGGCCTCGGGCTGATGGCTCCGAAAGCCGTGCTGGTCGGCCTGCCCGGTTCGGGCAAGTCCACGATCGGGCGGCGCTTGGCCAAGACGCTCGGTCTGGAGATGCTCGACACCGACGCCGCCATCGAGAAAGCCACCGGCCGCACGATCGCCGACATCTTCGGCACCGACGGTGAGGCGGAGTTTCGCCGCATCGAGGAATGCGTGATCCGCGATGCGCTGGCCAACCACGACGGGATCCTGTCGCTCGGCGGCGGGGCCGTCACCACCCCGGGGGTCCGCGAAGCGCTGGCCGGTCACACGGTGGTCTACCTCGAGATCAACGCGGCGGAGGGGGTGCGCCGCACCGGTGGCTCGACGGTGCGCCCCTTGCTGGCCGGCGGCGACCGCGGGGAGAAGTTCAAAGCACTGATGAGCCAACGGGTTCCGTTGTATCGGCAGGTGGCCACGATGCGGGTGAACACCAACCACCGCAATCCCGGTGCCGTCGTGCGTCACATCGTGAACCGCCTGGAGAATTCCGCGTCGCGGACGGACCGGCGCCGTCGGCGCCCGGCGTGGCGCCGCGCTCCGTGGTCGCTGACCGCCGCCCCGTCCACCGAAGCGCCGCCCAGTCCGGCCGCGGTGGCCGCCAAGAAGGGCCGCGGCTCCTCCTCCTCCTGCTCACGAAAGGACAGCCCGTGACGGAACCGGTGACGGTGGACGTCCGCACCGACCCGCCTTACCCGGTGATCATCGGTACCGGTCTGCTCGGCGACCTGGCCCGCATCCTGGAGGGCCGGCACAAAGTGGCGATCCTGCACCAGCCCGTCCTCGCGCAGACCGCCGAGGCGATCCGTGCCCACCTCGCCGAGAGGGGCATCGACGCGCACCGCATCGAGATCCCCGACGCCGAAGCGGGCAAGGAGCTGCCCGTGGTCGGTTTCATCTGGGAGGTACTCGGCCGCATCGGACTGGGCCGCAAGGACGCCGTGGTCAGCCTCGGCGGCGGAGCCGCGACCGACGTGGCCGGGTTCGCCGCTGCGACGTGGCTGCGCGGAGTCGACATCGTGCACATCCCGACCACGCTGCTGGGCATGGTCGACGCCGCGGTGGGCGGCAAGACCGGTATCAACACCGACGCGGGCAAGAACCTCGTGGGGGCATTCCATCAGCCGGCTGCCGTGCTGATCGACCTGGCCACGCTGGAGACGCTGCCGCACAACGAGATCATCGCCGGCATGGCCGAGGTCGTGAAGGCCGGTTTCATCGCCGACCCGGTGATCCTGGACATGATCGAGGCCGATCCCGATGCGGCCCTCGACCCGACCGGCGCGGTGCTGCCGGAGCTGATCCGGCGTGCCGTCGCGGTGAAGGCCGACGTGGTCGCCGCGGACGAGAAGGAGTCGCAGCTCCGGGAGATCCTCAACTACGGGCACACGCTGGCACACGCCATCGAGCGTCGTGAGCGCTACCAGTGGCGCCATGGCGCCGCCGTGGCGGTAGGGCTGGTGTTCGCTGCCGAACTGGGCAGACTGGCCGGCAGACTCGACGACGAGACCGCCCAGCGGCACCGTTCGATCCTGGAGGCGTTGGGGCTTCCGGTGACCTACGACGCCGACGCGCTGCCGCAGCTGCTCGAGGCGATGCTCGGGGACAAGAAGACCCGGGCCGGGGTGCTGCGCTTCGTGGTGCTCGACGGGTTGGCCAAACCCGGCCGGCTGGAGGGGCCGGACCCGTCGCTGCTGGCGGCGGCGTATGCCGAGGTGGCTCGCGGGTAGCTGGTCAGCTCAGTTGTCGCGCCTGGTCTGATCGTCCTCGGCCACCGCGATCGGGGAGGTGTGCGGCTCGGCCTCCGCGCCACTCTGCGCGGTGGTGTGGTTGTCGTCGCGGTCATCGCGCACCGCGGCGAACACATCGGTGTCGGCCCGGTCGTCGTCCTCGCGGCGACGTTCCATCGGCGGCGCCTTGCGGTCGACGAGCCAGTGACCCAGGCCCACCCCGACGATCGCGCTGAGGAAGACCAGCAGCGCGGTGAACGCCGCGAAGGTGGTCAGCTCGTTGAGCAGGCCCTCGACGTAGAGGTTGTTGTAGAACAGCCCGATGAACCAGGCCACCGCTCCGCTGACCACACCGGCGAACAGACCGGCCAACAGCCACGTCATCGCCAGGTCGGCCCGGCGTTCCGGGTCGGGGTTCTTCTTGGCGTCCGAGCGGCCGTCGACGTAACCCCACAGCAGGGCGACAACCGCGTACGCGGCGACCAGGATCGCGCTGATCATCGTCGCCCGGGTCTCCCACACGTTGATCATCGCTCCCTGGAGTAACCGGACGATCACCATCAGGGCGGCGAACATCAGTCCGCGCAGCAGCCACTTGCTCATGGGGCCTCACCTTAGCGAGTAGCGTCGTGCGCTGTGACGATTTCCCAGCGCCGTGACCGGTTACGGCAACGTCTGGTGGACGCCGAACTTGATGCCATGCTGGTATCGGACCTGATCAACGTGCGTTATCTGTCCGGATTCACCGGCTCCAACGCGGCCCTGCTGGTGCTCGCCGAACACGAAACGCCGGTGCTGGCCACCGACGGCCGCTACCGCACCCAGGCCGCGCATCAGGCACCTGACGCCGAGGTGGTGATCGAGCGTGCCTGCAACCCGCATCTGGTCGGGCGGGCCGCTGCCATGGGAGTGCGCCGACTCGGCTTCGAAAGCCACGTGGTGACCGTCGACGCGTTCGCCACGTTCACGCGCGAGGCAGGGGAGCGCTGCGAACTGGTCCGGGCGGCCGGCACCGTCGAAGGGCTGCGCGAGGTGAAGGATTCCGGCGAGCTGGCGTTGCTGCGGCTGGCCTGTGAGGCCGCCGATGCCGCGCTGACGGACCTGGTGCAAAAAGGCGGGTTGCGTCCGGGCCGCAGCGAGAAGGAGGTCCGCAACGACCTCGAGGCGCTGATGCTGGTGCACGGTGCCGACGGCGCGTCGTTCGAGACGATCGTCGCGTCGGGAGCGAATTCCGCCGTTCCCCATCACCGGCCCACCGATTCTGTGCTGGCTGCCGGTGACTTCGTCAAGATCGACTTCGGTGCTCTGGTTGCCGGCTACCACTCGGACATGACCCGCACGTTCGTGTTGTCACCGATCGCCGACTGGCAGCGCGACATCTACGAGTTGGTGGCCACCGCTCAGCGCGCCGGCCGGGAAGCTCTGGCCCCGGGGGTGGCGCTCAAGGATGTCGACGCCGCATCGCGCCAGGTCATCGCCGAGGCGGGATACGCCGAGAACTTCGGCCACGGCCTCGGTCACGGCGTGGGTCTGCAGATCCACGAAGCGCCGGGAATCAACGGGGCGGCCGCCGGTACACTGCTTGCTGGCTCCGCGGTGACCGTCGAGCCCGGTGTCTACCTGCCCGACCGTGGTGGAGTCCGCATCGAGGACACGCTGGCGGTCACCGGAGACAGCCCCGAACTACTCACCAGGTTTTCCAAGGACCTGGTCGTCCTCTAGAAGCTAGGAGTACAACCCACCGTGGCAACGACCGCCGACTTCAAGAACGGGCTCGTCCTGCAGATCGACGGCCAACTGTGGCAGATCGTCGAGTTCCAGCACGTCAAGCCCGGCAAGGGCCCGGCCTTCGTGCGGACCAAGCTGAAGAACGTGCTGTCCGGCAAGGTCGTCGACAAGACCTACAACGCGGGGGTGAAGGTCGAGACCGCAACCGTGGACCGCCGCGATGCCACCTTCCTCTACCGGGACGGCTCGGACTTCGTGTTCATGGATTCCGAGGATTTCGAGCAGCATCCGTTGCCGGATTCACTCGTCGGCCGTCTGGCCGACTTCCTGCTGGAGAGCATGCCGGTGCAGATCGCGTTCCACGACGGTGCGCCGCTGTACCTGGAACTGCCGGTGACGGTCGAGCTGGAGGTCACCCACACCGAGCCGGGGCTGCAGGGTGACCGGTCCAGCGCGGGAACCAAGCCGGCGACCGTCGAGACCGGTGCCGAGATCCAGGTTCCGTTGTTCATCAACACCGGTGACAAGCTGAAGGTGGATTCGCGCGACGGCAGCTACCTGGGAAGGGTCAATGCCTGACACCTGGGCGAGCGGAGCGAAGCGAAGCGACGGGATGGCTGACCTGGGCGAGCGGAGCGTAGCGGAGCGACGGGATGGCTGACCGCAGGGGTGATCGCGGGCGGCACCAGGCCCGTAAGCGGGCCGTCGATCTGCTGTTCGAGGCCGAAGCCCGCGGCATCACCGCGGCCGAAGTGGCCGACGCCCGTAATGCGCTGTCCCACCATCAGGCCGACGTGGCGCTGTTGAATCCCTACACGGTGACCGTCGCCCGGGGCGTGACCGAGCATGCCGCCCACATCGACGACCTCATCGCGACGCACCTGCAGGGGTGGACGCTGGACCGGCTGCCCGCCGTCGACCGCGCCATTCTGCGCGTGGCGGTGTGGGAGCTGCTCCACGGCGTGGATGTGCCCGAGCCCGTCGCGGTCGACGAGGCGGTCGAACTGGCAAAACAACTCTCGACCGATGAGTCACCCGGCTTCATCAACGGCGTGCTGGGCCAGGTGATGCTGGTGACACCTCAGATTCGGGCGGCCGCCCAGGCGGTGCGGGGCACCGGCGAATAGTTTCCGCGGGAGGAGATCGCGTGACCGATACCACCGTTCGCAGCAGTACGCGTGTCACCGGCTTCGACGATCCTGAGCTCGATTTCCAACTCCTGCGCCAGCTGGGGTCCGCCTGCTATGGCGGCGCCTCGATCGGCGAAACGCTGGCGGTGGCGGCACGTATTCGAGAAGCCGGACCGCAGGCGTGGTCCGAGGAGTTCGCGGCGCTCGCCGAGCGGCAACGCGCTGATGCCGATCAGCGGGCGTCAGCCGGCCATCACCTCAGCGCCCGGGAACGTTATCTGCACGCCTCGAACAGTTTCCGTGCAGCCGAGTACTTTTCGCCCTTCGGCGCCGATCGCCATGTCGAGCTGGGTCTCGCGAGCCGGGCCGCATTCCTGGCCGCACTGGGGCCGGTGGGGGTGGAGGAGATGTGGCTGTCCTGGCGTGGCCAACGCCTGCCGGGGTACTGGTTCGTCCCGCCGGGTGCCGCACCAGCGGGACCGACGCTGGTCGCCACGAGCGGGTTCGACGGCACCCTCGAGGAAACCTACTTTCAGATCGGGTTGTCGGCACTGCAGCGCGGCTGGCGGGTGCTGCAGATCTGTGGCCCCGGCCAGATGGACACTGCCCGCACCGAGCCCGCGACGCATTTCGTGCCCGACACCGAGTCCTGGGTCTCGGCGTGGCTCGACCAGATCATCGAACGTCCCGGCGTCGACCCGGACCGATTGGCCCTGCTGGGCATCAGTTTCGGTGGTTACTTCGCGACGAGAGCTGCCGCGCACGACACCCGGGTGCGTGCGCTGGTGGCCAATTCGCCGGTGATCGATCTGCGTGCCTACATGGTGTCGTTTGTCGCCGGGATGGGTGGGGACCCCGCTGAGGTG
Source organism: Mycobacterium sp. PO1 (assembly GCF_017312405.1). Taxonomy (GTDB): domain Bacteria; phylum Actinomycetota; class Actinomycetes; order Mycobacteriales; family Mycobacteriaceae; genus Mycobacterium. The sequence continues at coordinate 416 of NZ_BLTG01000023.1, read as the reverse complement.
TTCACCCCCGAGGAGGATTTCAGTCTCGACGACATCGACGAGATCCCCGATGAGGAGATGCCCCCGACCATCAAGGAGATGTCGCGGTCGCTGATCCGGCGATTCGGCCAGACGACATTCCTCGGCACCTTCGAGTATCTGCGACAGTTCACCGTCGACCCCGCCTTGATCGCGTGTCCCGCTTTGGCGTTGGTGGGATCGGGGGAGGGAGGCGAGCCTCTGCGGCAGTACGAGGTATTCGCCGACCAGGCATCCGGTCCGGTGACGAGGCGGATGTTCACCGGCGCCGAAGGCGCCGATACACACTGCCAACTCGGGAATCTGACCCTGTCGAACGCGGTCACGTTGGACTGGCTCGACGCCACGGTGGGCTGACCACCGCGCTCAGCACGAGGCTATGCGGCGTTGAAGGTGAT
>NZ_BLTG01000022.1 GCF_017312405.1 Mycobacterium sp. PO1 | reverse complement strand
CCAGCGTGTAGGGCGCGACGTTGCTGGGAAAACGCTGTGACCGCGCCGTCGCGCCCTACACGCTGGGCTTTTGATACGCCAACCGGGGGGTGGGGTTAGCTTTCGTCAGTCCACGTGGGTACGGTCGTCCACGCTGGCTGGTTCGTGATGGATCAGTCGAGACAAATCAGTTGATGGTGATGAATCGGAGGATCCCGTGGCCCTTCCCCAGTTGACCGACGAACAGCGCGCGGCAGCGTTGGAGAAGGCTGCTGCCGCACGTCGAGCGCGAGCCGAGCTCAAGGACCGGCTCAAGCGCGGCGGCACCAACCTCAAGCAGGTGCTCCAGGACGCCGAGACCGACGAGGTCTTGGGCAAGATGAAGGTGTCAGCGCTCCTCGAGGCGCTGCCCAAGGTCGGAAAGGTCAAGGCTCAGGAGATCATGACCGAGCTCGAGATCGCCCCTACCCGCCGGCTGCGCGGCCTGGGTGATCGTCAGCGCAAGGCCCTGCTGGAAAAGTTCGACTTCTCGTAAAGGGAGGTCGTGATCGAAGGCGGAGGGCCGGACCGCGGCGTCGGGGCGCTTCAGGCTCCGGTCGTCGTGCTGTCCGGCCCGTCTGCCGTCGGGAAGTCCAGCGTGGTGCGATGCCTGCGGGAACGGGTCGCTGACCTGTACTTCAGCGTGTCGGTCACCACGCGGGCGCCGCGACCCGGCGAGGTGGACGGAGTCGACTACACCTTCGTGACGCCCGAACGATTCCAGCAGCTCATCGACGACGGTGCGCTGCTGGAGTGGGCCGAGATCCATGGGGGCCTGCACCGGTCGGGAACACCCGCCGAGCCGGTGCGGTCCGCAGCGGCGGCCGGTCGGCCCGTGCTCATCGAGGTGGATCTCGCCGGTGCGCGGGCGGTGAAGCGGGCGATGCCCGAGGCCGTGTCGGTGTTCCTGGCGCCGCCGGACTGGGCTGCGCTGGAAGCGCGGCTCATCGGCCGAGGCACCGAATCCGCCGACGTGATGGCCCGCCGACTGCAGACGGCGCGCGCTGAACTGGCCGCCCAGGGTGATTTCGACGAGGTCGTCGTCAACAGCCAGTTGGAATCGGCCTGCGCGGAATTGGTATCCTTGCTGGTGGCCCACACGTCGGTGCCGCGCGACCGCCTCTGATCGCCCCCCGATGTGTTCATGACAAGCCTAACCGCCAAGCGCCAGGAGAACTTCTACGTGAGCACCCCGCACGCCGACACGCGGCTGTCCGTCGAGACCGACGCCGCCGGCGCCCTCGCCTACGACACGCCGCTGGGCATCACCAACCCGCCCATCGACGAGCTGCTGGACCGCGCGTCGAGCAAGTATGCGCTGGTGATCTACGCCGCCAAGCGCGCGCGGCAGATCAACGACTACTACAACCAGCTCGGCGACGGAATTCTCGAGTACGTCGGACCGCTGGTCGAGCCCGGACTGCAGGAGAAGCCGCTCTCGATCGCCATGCGCGAGATCCACGAAGATCTGCTCGAGCACACCGAGGGCGAGTAGCCAGGGCTGATGCAGCGCAAACGGATCATCGTCGGTGTCGCCGGCGGTATCGCCGCCTATAAGGCGGCCACGGTGGTCCGTCAGCTCACCGAGGCCGGGCACTCCGTCCGGGTGGTGCCCACCGAGTCCGCGCTGAAATTCGTCGGAGCGGCGACCTTCGAGGCGCTCTCCGGTAACCCCGTGCACACCGGGGTGTTCGACGACGTGCACGAGGTCCCCCACGTGCGGATCGGGCAGGCCGCCGATCTCGTCGTGGTCGCCCCGGCCACCGCCGACCTGCTGGCGCGCGCGGCCATCGGCCGCGCCGACGACCTGCTGACGGCGACGTTGCTCACCGCCCGCTGCCCGGTGCTGTTCGCCCCCGCGATGCACACCGAGATGTGGCTGCATCCGGCCACCGTCGACAACGTCGCCACGCTGCGCCGACGCGGCGCGGTGGTGATGGAACCCGCTTCGGGCCGGCTGACCGGCGCCGACACCGGCCCCGGTCGGTTGCCCGAAGCCGAAGAGATCAGCACGCTGTCCCAGCTGCTGCTCGCCCGCCCGGAGGGGCTGCCGTTCGACCTGTCCGGCGTCAAGGTGCTGGTCACCGCCGGTGGCACCCGCGAGCCCATCGACCCGGTCCGCTTCATCGGCAACCGCAGTTCGGGTAAGCAGGGCTATGCGATGGCGCGCGTGATGGCCCAGCGTGGCGCCGACGTGACCCTGGTCGCGGGCAACACCGCCGGTCTGATCGACCCTGCCGGTGTGCACGTCGTGCACGTGGGTTCGGCTGCCCAGCTTCGCGACGCCGTCTCCAAGTACGCGCCTGACTCCCATGTGCTGGTGATGGCGGCCGCCGTGGCCGACTTCCGGCCCGCCAACCAGGCCACCAGCAAGATCAAGAAGGGCCCCGCAGGCGAGGGCGAGCCGACCATCGAACTGGTGCGCAACGACGACGTGCTCGCCGGAGCGGTGCGGGCCCGCAGCGACGGGCAACTGCCCAACATGAAGGCCATCGTCGGATTCGCCGCCGAGACCGGCGACGCCAACGGCGACGTGCTCTTCCACGCCCGCGCGAAACTGCAGCGCAAAGGCTGCGATCTGTTGGTCGTCAACGCAGTGGGAGAGAACCGTGCATTCGAGGTCGACCACAACGACGGTTGGCTGTTGGCCGCCGACGGGGCGGAGTCGGCGCTGGAGCACGGTTCGAAGACTGTGATCGCCAGCCGTATTGTGGACGCGATCGTGGCGTTCCTGCACAGCGGCGCCCGTTAGTCCGGGGGGCCATCGGTTCGGGTGGGAACGCCACCCGGTAGAAGTTGACTGAGCATTTACCTGCATGACCTCAATGGTGCGAGCGAGAGGAAAAGGAGCGGACGTGAGCGAAGCCCGGCTGTTTACCAGTGAGTCGGTGACCGAGGGACACCCCGACAAGATCTGCGACGCCATCAGCGACTCGGTGCTCGACGCGCTGCTCGCAGACGACCCCCGGTCCCGGGTCGCGGTGGAGACGCTGGTCACGACCGGCCAGGTGCACGTCGTCGGTGAGGTCACCACGACGGCGAGGAATGCCTTCGCCGACATCACCGACACCGTGCGCAACCGCATCCTCGAGATCGGCTACGACAGCTCCGACAAGGGCTTCGACGGCGAGACCTGCGGCGTGAACATCGGTATCGGCAAGCAGTCGCCCGACATCGCCCAGGGCGTCGACACCGCCCATGAGACGCGCGTCGGCGGCGGCTCCGATCCGCTGGATCTACAGGGCGCCGGCGATCAGGGCCTGATGTTCGGTTACGCCATCTCCGAGACTCCGGAGCTGATGCCGCTGCCGATCGCGCTTGCGCACCGGCTGTCTCGCAAGCTCACCGAAGTCCGCAAGGACGGCACGCTGGGCTACCTGCGACCGGATGGCAAGACCCAGGTGACGGTGCAGTACGACGGCAACAAGCCGGTCCGGCTCGACACCGTCGTGCTGTCGACCCAGCACGCCGACGGCGTCGACCTCGACAACCAGCTCTCGCCCGAGATCAAGCAGCACGTCATCGACGCGGTGCTCGCCGAGCTGGGTCACGACACCATGGACACCTCGGAGCCGCGGCTGCTGGTGAACCCGACCGGCAAGTTCGTGCTCGGTGGCCCGATGGGTGACGCCGGGCTGACGGGCCGCAAGATCATCGTCGACACCTACGGCGGCTGGGCCCGCCACGGCGGCGGTGCATTCTCCGGCAAGGACCCGTCCAAGGTGGACCGCTCGGCGGCCTACGCGATGCGCTGGGTGGCCAAGAACGTCGTCGCCGCCGGTCTCGCCGAGCGCGTCGAGGTGCAGGTCGCGTACGCGATCGGCAAGGCCGCACCCGTCGGCCTGTTCGTCGAGACCTTCGGCTCCGAGACCGTCGACCCGCTCAAGATCGAGAAGGCTATCAGCACGGTGTTCGACCTGCGGCCCGGTGCGATCGTGCGCGATCTGGACCTCCTGCGCCCGATCTACGCGCCGACGGCGGCTTACGGGCACTTCGGCCGCACCGACATCGAGCTGCCGTGGGAGCAGCTGAACAAGGTCGACGACCTCAAGGCCGCGGTCTGACCGACTTCCCGTCGAGCACGCGGGTGATCACCGCGCCCGCGTGCTCGATGTCGTGGTCGTCGACGTCGAGGTGGGTGACGGCCCGCAACATCCCCGGCCGCGGCAGCGCAGAGACCAGAACGCCCTCCTCGGCGAGCCTCAGCCGCAACTCTTCTCGGTCCCAGTAGACGGTGGTGGCGTCGAGTGCGACGACATTGGTGTGTACGGGTCCGCGGACCAGGCCGGTGCCGGCGAGGATGTCGGCGAGTCGCCGGGCGCGGATGTGGTCGTCGGCAGTGCGGTCCACGTGATGGTCCAGTGCGTAGAGGCCGGCGGCGGCCAGCATGCCCGACTGCCGCATGGCGCCGCCGAGTCGTTGTTTGATCCGACGCGCCTCGGCGGCTGCCGCCGCCGGGATCGCCAACAGCGCCCCGAACGGGCAGCCCAGGCCTTTGGACAGGCAGAACGTCACCGAATCCATTCCCGCGCAGAGACGTAGCGGCGAGACGTTGGTGTGCGTGGCGGCGTTGAGCAGCCGTGCCCCGTCGAGGTGGATGCGAATGCCGTAGCGGGGTGCTGCCGAGCGCAGCTGCTCCAACCGATCCAGCGGCCACACCCGCCCGCCGGCGTTGCTGTGGCTGTTCTCGATCGACACGATCGTGGTGCGAGGTTTCTCGGCGCCGTCGCCCACCACCGCCCCGGTGAACTGGATGTCGTCGAAGGTGCCGTCGGCGGAGAAGATCGGCTGCACCATCAGCCCGGCCAGCGCGGCGGGGCCACCGGCCTCGCTGTGGATCAGGTGCGCGCCCGCCGAGGCCACCAGCCCGTCGCCGGGTCGCGACCACAACTGCAGTGCGATCTGGTTGGCCATCGTGGCCGAGGGCACGAACACCGCTGCCTGCGCGCCGAGCAGACCGGCCACCCGCTCCTCGAGCGCCCTGGTCGTTGGGTCCTCGCCTTTCTGCTCGTCGCCGACCTCGGCGGCGGCGATGGCCGCGCGCATCCCCGGGGTGGGCCGGGTGACTGTGTCGGTGCGCAGGTCGATCATCGCCGGGTCGCCGCCGGCTCCGCGATCCCGTGTGCGCGGCGGTACGGCCGGATCACCTCGGTGGCGAACAACTCCAGCTGCTCGAACCAGTCGTCGACGGTGTCGACGCAGAAGGTGAGGCAGGCCAGATGGTCGGCACCCATCGCAGCCAGCCGCTCCACCCGGTCGTAGACCTCGGCGTATCCGCCGATCAGGTTGTTGTGCAACGACTTGGCCGGGTCACGCCCGTCGAAGGCCAGCGACTTGCGGTGCTGGACCATTCCGCTGTCGAGGTAGCGCCGCTCGGTGCTCTCGTGGTGGCGCCCGATCAGGCACGACAGCTGGGGTGCCACTGTCAGCGCGTGCGGGTCGCGGCCCGCGTCGGCGGCGCGCTCGCGCAGGGTGGCGATCCATTCGGCGAGTTCGTCGAACGGTCGCCAGCCGGGAATCCAGCCGCTGCCGTGGCGGATCGCGCGGTCGATGCCGCGCAGTTGATGGCCTCCGACCAGCACCCGCACCGGGTCAGCGCATCCCTTGGGGGCCATGTCGAGAGATTCGACCTGGTAGTACTTGCCGTGGTGGGTCACCGTGGGCTCGGTCAGCAGCCGGTTGAGCAGCTCCAGCCCTTCGTCGAGCATCTCACCGCGCCGCCCGCCGGCCAGGTCCGGCCGGGCCGCGTGGAATTCCTCCGGGTAGGCGCCGATCCCGACACCGAGCAGCAGCCGGCCGGCGCTGAGTTGATCGATCGTCGCGGTCTGGCGGGCCAGGGTGACGATGTCGCGCATCGGCAGAACCAGCACCGACGTCCCGATCTCGACGCGCTCGGTGACCGCGGCCACGCCGGCGAGCACGCTGAGAACCTCGTAGAAGTTGGGCACCGCTGCATATTCGCGGCGGACGTAGTTCTGCGGTGCGTAGTGGTCGTTGCCCCAGACCGAGTCGTAGCCCAGCTGCTCCGCCAGCTTCGCCGCCTCGAGGAACTGCCGAGGTTCGAAGAACGGGATGGGGTTGATCAGCCCTTCCATGCCGGTCGGCAGTCCGACGCCGAACTTCATCTTCGGTGCTCCTCCTGTTCACGGGTCAGCGCTTGCAGCGCTGAGACGTCATCTACTTCGGGTGCATCCAGCGGGCGGTCCAAACGCCCGCCGAGCGACTTCAGACCCGTCGAGGACGCGACGAGCACGACCTCGGTGTCGGCGGGCAGCAACCCGCGGGTGCGGTGTGCCCGCAGCGCCGCCAGACCCGCCGCCGCGGCGTTCTCCAGCAGCACCCCCTCGCACCGTGCGGCCAGCGCGACCGATTCGGCGATCTCGTCCTCGCCGACGGTGTGTACCGCCCCGGAGCTGTCCCGGACCGCCTGAAGCGCTTGAAAGGTGCTCTGCGGCGAGGAGATCGAGGTCGCCGAGGTGGGGTGGTCGACGACGGCCGCGGCGACGGTGTCGGTGCCCGCCGCCAGCGCAGCGGTCAGGCTGCCGTAGATCTCGCCACCGCAGTGGGCGGGCATCCGGTCGGCCAGCCCGAGCTCGACCAGTTCGGCGAACGCCCGCCTGCTGGCCGCGATGGCGTCGCCGTAACAGATCGGGAAGTACACCGCGTCCGGGGTTCGCCGGCCCAACTGTTCCCACATCTCGTAGGCGATCGGCTTGTAGCCATCGAGCGCGTAGGGGTTGTTTCCCACCGGCGGGTCGGAGTAGTTGGACATTGGATACCAGCCGTACCGCCGTACCGCCTCACCGACCAGGCGCCAGCGGTCCCGCTTGGATTCGGCCACCGCCACGCAGGCGCCGTAGCCGGCGACGAAGGCGGCCATCAACGGGTCCACCCCGCGGGCGAAGACCACCACCGCCTGCAGTTCGGCCCGGCGGGCGTGGGCGGCGGTGGCGGCCGCCGCGTTGCCGGTCGAGGCGGTGACCAACACCTCGGTCCCCAGTGTGCGGGCGTGCTGGACGGCCATCGCGGCCGCCCGGTCCTTGAACGACCAGCTCAGCCCGCGGGATTCGTCCTTGATCCACAACCGGGGCAGCCCGATCGCGGCGCCCAGGCGGGGGGCCGCGAACATCGGGCTGGGTGCGGCCGCGGCCGCGGCGTCGTCGTCGGGGGCGGCAGGCAGCAGCGCCCGATAGCGGGCGGTCCCGCGTAGTGGGCCGGTCAGATCTGCCACGAAACGCTCTCCGGCGGATGGCATCTCGTAGTCGGTGCGCAGATTCGCGGGCACCCCCGCGGCGCGGCACAGGTCACAGCCGCGCCCGTGCGGAGCCGGATCGCTCTCGGTGCCGCAGCGGATGCAGACCAGCCGTACCCCTGGCCCGCTCACAACGTCTCGAATGTTCGTGGCAACCGGGTCAGGGCACGCCACCCGGTGTCGGTCACCACCACCATGTCCTCGATCTGGACACCGCCGAAGCCGAATTCGTAGTAGGGGGTCTCCACGCACAGCACCATGCCCGGCTCGATCGTGTGCGGGTCACCGGGGGCCAGCAGCGGGGCGTCGTAGCCGCCGGCCAGACCGATGCCGTGGCCGACGTGGGTGCGGTCGTAGTGCGGGATGCCGGCGCGGCGGGTCGCCTCGACCGCGGCGGTGAACAGCTCGGTGGTGCGCACGCCGGGGCGCAGCATGTCCAGCGCGGCGGACTGCCCGGCGATCACCGCGTGGGCGTAGCGCTGTGCCTTGACGGTCGGCACCCCGAGGCTGAAGCAGCGCGACAGGTCGGACTGGTAGCCGCGGAAGATCGCGCCGACATCGAAGCGCAGCAGATCACCGGTCCGCAACACCGCATCGGCGACGTTCGCATTGCCGAACACCGTCGACACACCGACCGAGACCGAGTCGACGCGCAGCAGCCCGCCCTCGCGGGCCACCGCGACCCGGTATTCGGTGGCCAGTTCGGCCTGGGTGGCCCCGGCCCGCGCCGTCTCCTTCGTTGCGCTGATGGCGGCCTCGGCGATGCGGGCGGCCTCGGCGATGCGGGCCACCTCGAGGTCGGTCTTGCGGCTGCGCAGCCGCCGCACCAGACGCGAGGCGTCGGTGACGATGCCGTTCGGTAGTGCTGCAGCCAGAGCGGGTTCGGCCGCGGGCGCGACGTCCAGGCCGATCTGGGCACTGCCCAGGCCCAGTTCCGCAGCGGCCGCGGCGAGCATGGCGGCTCTGTCCAGCTCGGGCCGGCGGTGCCGGTGCGCGGCGGCGACCAATTGTTGGTTGGCGTCCAGCGGTCCGGCCGACTCGTCGACGCGGACGAAGTCGCCCCACACGTGCAGCGGCAGGCCGGGGACCAGATCCTCGACCAGGTAGTCGATTTCCCCCGCGGACACCAGCAGGTGGGCCCGGCCCGGGTCGTCCCTGCCCACCACAGCGAGGCTGGTGCCGGGCTTGCCGAAGCGCGTCAGATACCGCACGTTCGGCGCGGTCGTCACGACCAGCGCGTCGAGTCCCGCTTCGGTCAGTGCGGCGGCCAGCCGGTCCGGGTCGTAGAGCAGTTCGGTCATCGGGCGACCGCCTGCCCGCGGCTGCGGCGGAGCGCAGACAGCGCTTGGGCCAGTAGTTCACGGGCCTGTCCCAGCGGCTGGCCGGGGGCGCGCAACAGCCAGAATCCGATGTCGGCCAGCCCGCCTGCCGCCAGCACGTCGTCCACCCGGTTCACCAGTTGATCGGGGGTCCCGGCCCAGCAGAAGGTGTCGATCATCTCGTCGGGCACCAGGTGTGCCGCCGCCTCCAACGCGTCGTAGTCCCGTCGGGCGATGACCTCCTCCAGAGCGCCGGGAACCGACAGCCCCGCGTCGGTGACGAAGCCGCGGTCCGGGTAGCTCATCCAGAGCAGTTTGGCCACCATCAACCGGCATCCGTCGCGCGCGAGCTGCTCGTCGGTGTGCACGCAGGTGTCCACCCGGGCCATGGTGCGCAGTGCCGCGACGTCACGCCCGTGTGCCGCCGCGCCGCGCCGCACATGCTCCAGCGCGCGGTGCAGGCCCTGCGGGGCGGCCTGGCTGGCGATCATCACGCCGTCGGCGGTCGCGCCCGCCATCTCCAGCATGCGCCGGCCACGGCTGGCGATCCACAACGGAACAGGCTGGGGAGGAACGACTTTGAGGTTCGCGCCCCGCAGGGTGAACGCCGCGGTCTGGCGGGTGACCGTCTTTCCGGCGAGCAGCTCGGCGATCGACTCGAACGCTGCCCGCGTCGTCTCGGTCACCGCCGAGCGGGTGATTCCCATCATCGGAAGCCCCGACCCTCCGGCGCCGATGGCCAGGGTGGCCCGTCCGTTGCTGAGTTCGGCGACGGTGGCCAGGGCCTGGGCGGCGACGGCTGGGTTGGTGGTGTAGCCGTCGGCGACGGCGCCGCCGAGGGTCAGCGTGCTGGTGCGCATCGCCGAGACGGTCATCCGCACGAACATGTCGCGGAAGAACCGCTCGTTGGAGTGCCAGAGGGTGTCGAAGCCGGCGCGTTCGACGTCGGCGGCGAGATCGCCCCATGCGCCCATCGGCACATCGGCGACCGCGTGCGACGGGAAGCCCAGGTGAAAGCCGGTCATCGGTCACCTCCGGCGGTCGGCCGCCAGCGGAAGACGCGACGGGACACGGTGCGGAAGACGAGCACCTCCACCAGGACCATGACGACGGTGAAGCTCAGCGTCCAGGCGATCACGGCGGCAGGTCTGTTGTAGGAGAAGAAGTATTCGATCCGCTCGCCGATTCCCGATCCGGCCGACAGCGCTTCCACCAGCACCACGAGCTTCCATCCCATCGCGAACCCGAACCGCGCCGCCGACAGCAGCGCCGGCGCGAGCTGGGGGAGAATCACCTGCCGGAAGCGGTCCACCGCGCCCATCCGGTACACCGACGCCATCTGGAACAGTCCCGGATCCAGCGCGCGGCTGCCGTCGTAGACGAACGTCACCATGAACGGGGTGACCGCCAGCGTCAGCGCGACCAGTGTCGCGAGTTCGCCGAGGCCGAGCCACAGCGTGGAGAACAGGATGGTCACCGGGCCGGGCAGCGCCAACCCGATGAACACCACCGGATGGGCCAGCGCCTCGGCATACCGGTTGCGGGCCATCGCGACCCCGACCGCCAGTGCGATCAGAAACCCGGTGCCCCAGGCGATCACGATGCGGCGCAGCGTGATCGCCATCGATTCGTACAGCGTCGGCGACGACATCGCCGCGGTCATCTCGGTGACCACCGACGCCGGAGACGGCAGATAGGGCAGCACGTTGCCCGCGCACAACCACCACACCAGCAGGCCCGTGGCCACCGCGGTGATCTCGGGGGGTGGCCGCCATCGCCGCCGGGGCTGCGGCGTGGGCGTGGTGGCGCTCGAACGTCGGGTCAAGGTACTGGTCATGCCGCGGTTCCGGCGTTGTCGTCGGTGCTCCAGTACTGCAACACCGAGTCCACGACGCTGCCTTCGACCTCGGCGATCTCGGGGGATTCGTAGCGGCGCGGGCGGGGGATGTCGATGGTGATGCGCTCGAGCACCCGGCCCGGTCCGGGCGCCATCACGTACACGTGGTCGGCCAGGAACACCGCCTCGCGAATGGAATGGGTGATGAAGATGAAGGTCTGGCCGGTCTGCGCCCACAGTTCGAGCAGCTTGCCGCGTAGCGAGCGCCCGGTGACTTCGTCGAGAGCCGAGAAAGGTTCGTCCATCAGCACGCAGGCGGGTTCGATGGCCAGCGCGCGGGCGATCGCGACGCGTTGCCGCTGACCACCGGACAGGCTGCCCGGCCAGCTTTCGGAGAATCGCTCCAGCTCGCACATGGCCAGGTAGCGATCGGTGCGTTCGCGCCACTGCGCGCGGGGCACCCCGGCGCCCTTGAGCGCGAGTTCGATGTTCTTGCGCACCGTGCGCCAGGGCAGCAGCCGCGGATCCTGGAACAGGTAGCCGAGCCGGGGGCGGGTGGCCGGCTGTGCCACCCCGTCGATCACCATCGGGATGCCGCCGAGCGTCACCGAACCCGCGGTCGGGGTGGACAGCCCGGACAGGATGTTCAGCAGGGTCGACTTGCCGCAGCCGCTGGGCCCGACCACACAGGCGAATTCGCCCTCGGCCACCCGCAGGCTGACGTCGGACAGGGCATCGACGGTGCTGGCCGGGTAGGCGTAGTACAGGTCGGAGATGGTCAGGAAGTCGGTCATGTGCGCTCCAGTGCGGGTTCGGTCACGGTGTGGCGGCGGCGGTCTTGGGTCGGTCGCGGCGTCGGGCGGTGGCCGTGCCGCGCCAGCGGAACACCCGCCGCTCGAAGGGCCGCAGGATGAGGTACTCCACGGTGGTGATCATCACGATGAAGAACAGGGTCCATACCAGCAGCCGGTCCAGTGCGAAATACCCGTAGGCCCTTTTATATTCGGCTCCCACCCCGACCTGCTGGGAGAACAGTTCGGCGATGACGACGATCTTCCAGCCCAGCGCGTGAACGTTGCGGAACGCGCTGAACAGGAACGGCGCCATCTCCGGAAGAGCGAGGTGACGGATGTGGTCGAGCGGGGTGAACCCGTAGATGCGCGACATCTCGGTCAGGCCCGGGTTGAGCGCCTTGACGCCCTCGTCGAGGCTGACGACCACGAACGGGAAGATCACGATGGCCACCGACATGCACACGCCGAACTCGGCGAGCCCGAAGACCATCAGGCACAGCAGGGCGACGACCATGCTCGGCGAGGTGATGGTGACGTAGACCGACGGCCGGAAGAACCGGTTGCACCATGGGCTTATCTGCATCAGCAGCGCAACCACGAGCGCGGCCGCGTACCCCATCGCCAGGCCGAGGACCAGTCGGCGCAAGGTAGCACCGAGATCCTCGTAGGTGGCCGGCTCGGCGAGCAGTTCGGCGGCGGTCGCGACGGTCTGCGCGGGCGAAGGCAGGAAGTCGGTCGCGTCCCAGAGCAGTTGCCACGCCACCAGGACGACGGCGCCCGCTGCCGCGAGCACGCCTGCTCGCGGCAGCGGCCGCAGTGACTGCGAAGTTGCGGTCATGTCTACTTTTCGGCGATCACTCGCCGGAGCCGGACTCGGGCAGCCGGGTGACCGCACCGGCGGGAGCCGAGGTCAGCCCGCCCAGACCAGCGGCGGCGGCTTCTTCGATGAACGCTTCGGCGGCGGCGACGTCCTCTTCGGTCCACCGCTTGGTGAAGTACTCGCTGGTGGCGATGAGTTCTTCGAAACCTGTTGCCACCTGCTCGTTTTCGATCCCGATCAAGTCGCCCAGCTCGCCGCTGGTCACCCGGCTCGGGTCTTCGACGATCCAGTCGTAGGCGTCGTTCCACGCGTTCTGCACCCCGGCGGCCAGTTCCGGGTTCTCGTCGATCCAGCTGTCGCGGGCCATCGCGGTGATGTTCCAGGAGCGACCGCCGGCCGCGGTTTCCCACTCCTGCCAGCCCGGTCCCCACACCGTGCGCATGCCGTATTCCTGCGCGGCAATGATGGTGTTCGGTTCGGCGGTGAACACCGCCTCCACGTCGCCGCGGTCGAGCAGCCGCAGCAGCGCGGCCTCCTGGGTCAGCTGCAGGTCGTACTGTTCCTCGATGTCGAGGTCGGAGAACTCTTCGAGCATCACCAGCGCGGCGGTCATGCCGCCGGAGTCGAGCCCGTCGTGGCCGACCTTCTGGCCGATCAGGTCCTGCTCGGTCTGGTAGGGCGAGTCGCCACGCACGACCAGCGCGACGTCCTGGACCGCCATCGGGAAATAGGTGGTGACGTCATTGCCCTGGCTGCGCAGCAGGGCCGCGGTGAGCGGGTCGCCGTCGAACGAGACGTCGGCGTCGCCCTGCAGGAAGAACTGCACCGATGCGTCGCCGGACACCTCGAACGTCTCGGCGGTGAAGCCGTTGGCCTCGTCGAAGCCCTGGTCGGTGATGATCTTCAGCGCCATCGAGCTCAGGCCGCCTTCCAGTCCCTGCAGGCGCACCACCGGTGCGCTGTCCTCGGCGGCCGGCTGGTCGCTCGAGCCGCACGCGGTCAAGGCGAGCCCGGCGCTGAGGCCGACGGCGAAGGTGGTCGTGATGCGGCGGCCGAGTTCGTGGATTTTCATGGGTGATGCCTCCGGATGGGCGGGGTGAGGTCTCATATATGAAACCTCAGGTTTGAGGCATCAGGTGTTTCCTTACGGTAAATTGTCGTGGAGGCCGCTCGCGGGGCCGTGAAAGGAGTCGCAGTGTCCGGTTCGTCCCTGCCCTCGTTGCCGTCCCGGCCCGTGCCCAAAGCTGCGCCCGGGGTGCCCGGCCTGGGGCCGAGCCCGATCCGCACGGCCTACACGACCGTCACCGACCGGCTGCGGAAGGCGATCATCGCCGGCGAACTGCCCGGCGGCACCCGGCTGGTGCAGACCGAACTGGCGCAGAGCCTGTCGGTCAGTGTCACCCCGGTGCGTGAGGCGCTGCGCAACCTGATGTCGGAGGGCCTGGTCGATTACAGCCCGTTCCACGGCGCGACGGTGCACCAGACCTCGCGGGCCGAACTCGAGGACATCTACGAACTGCGCTCGGTGCTCATTCCGCTCGCCGTGCGCGAGGGCGTCAAGAACATCACCGTTGCCGAACTCGACGCGGCCGAACAGCTGGCACGCCAGATGGAGGCCGAAACCGACCCGATCGGCTGGGTCGAGCTCAACCGCGAGTTCCACAAAGTCTTCTATGTGGCCAGCCGCCGGCCCAAGGTCTACGAGCTGTTGGTGACACTGGCCGATCTGTCCTCGCTCTACGTCGGGTTGTCGATCAGCGGCGACGCCAAGCGCCGCGCCCGCGGCGACGACGACCACCTCGAGATCGTCCGGGCCTACCGCGCCACCGACCTAGATGCTGCGACCAAAATCACATTGGCTCACAATCTCGATACGCTCGAGGTGGCTCGCGCCATGCTCGGCGAAATCGATGGCGGCAGCACGTCAGTGGCGTCGGGCGATTAGGGGCTGAGCGCCAGTATCGTGGGCCGCGATGGCTCGAGATCGATCAACCAGCACAACCCGCCTGAACCGGGGTCTGATGGCCTTGCGCGGGCGGCGCGACCCTGCGCCGCTCGCCGGTCAGCGCAGCCGCGCCGCGAACGCGCTGGGCGACCTGCACACCCGCAAGGTCCTGGACCTGACCATCCGGCTCGCCGAAGTCATGTTGTCGTCGGGGTCGGGTACCGCCGACGTGGTGGCCACCGCGCAGGACGTCGCCCGTGCCTATCACCTGACCGACTGTCTCGTCGAGATCTTCGTCACGACGGTGTTCGTCTCGGCTCCGCCGACCGCAGACGGCCCGCCGTTGACCATCGTGCGGTCGGTGAACGCCCGCTCGACCGACTACACGCGCGTGGCCGACCTGGACCGGCTGGTCGGCCGGATCACCTCCGGTGGTGTCACGGTCGACGAGGCCCACCAGGTGATGGACGAGATCTCCGAACAGTCCCACCCGTACCCGCGGTGGCTGTCGACGATGGGCTGGGCGGGTTTCGCGCTGGGCATCGCCCTGCTGTTCGGCGGCACGTGGCTGACCTGCGTCCTGGCGGCGGTCACCGCGGCCGCCATCGATCGGGCCGGCCGACTGCTGAACAAGATCCGGACACCGTTCTTCTTCCAGCACGTGATCGGGGCGATGATCGCGACCCTGGTCGCCGTCGCGGCCTACTTCTTCTTCGGTCTGGGCCCGACCACGCTGGTGGCCACCGGCATCGTCATGCTGCTTGCGGGTATGACGATCGTCGGTGCGATGCAGGACGCCGTGACGGGCTACATGCTCACCGCGGTGACCCGATTGGGCGAGGCGCTGTTTCTCACCGGCGGCATAGTGGTGGGCATCCTGGCCGGACTCCAGGTTGCCGAAATGATCGGTGTCCGAATCGAACTGCACGTCGATGCCACCCGCACCTTCATCGTCCCGAATCAGCCGCTGCCGATCGCGCTCGCGGTGTTCGGCGCGGCCTTCGCCGGCCTGTGCTTCACCATCGCCAGTTACGCGCCCTTACGCTCAGCGCTGACGGCCGGGGTCGTTGCCGGGATGGCCGAGATGGTCCTCATCGGGCTGGGACGAGCCGGCTTCGGCCAGGTGGTGGCCACCGGTATCGCGGCCGTGCTCGTCGGTGTGTTCGCCACGGTGATCTCGATCCGCCGTCAGGCGCCTGCCCTGGTCACCGCGACCGCGGGCATCATGCCGATGCTGCCCGGTCTCGCGGTCTTCCGGGCCGTCTTCTACCTGGCCGTCGACGAGGACTTCGATGACGGTATGCAGCAGCTGTTCTCGGCGGCGGCCGTGGCGCTGGCCCTGGGCGCCGGCGTGGTCCTCGGTGAGTTCATCGGTTCGCCGCTGCGTTACCGCGCCGGCCGGCTCGGCGAGTTCCTGCGCGTGGAAGGCCCCCCGGGTATCCGCCGCGCGGTGGGTGCTGTGGTGCACCTGCAGCCCGCCGGCGAGGGCATGACGCTGCGCACCGAGGGGCAACGGTCACGAAGCGTGGCGATGGAACCCGACCTCGGCGGCGACAAGAGTGCCGACGACCCCCAAGAGGACGAGGGGACCTCGTCGGCCAACGGCAACCATCCGGATTGATACGTGGGCCCCTGTCAGGCGCTGAACGCGTAATCGCCGAGGGGGAACCGACGACTGCGCCAATAGGCCTCCACTGTGGTGGTCGGTCGCAGCGGAACGTCGCCGTGCTGGTCGAAATAGTAGCTGTTGGCCAGTCGGCAACTGTCCTGCCAGAAGATCTGGCGGTGCCGCTTGCGCATCATCTCCGCGAAGTAGCGGTCGTTCGCCTCCTGGCGTACCTCGACCCGCGTCGCGCCCTCGGCCCGTGCAGCGGTCACGCACCGCACGATGTGATGGCTCTGCGCTTCGATCAGCGCGAAATAGGACGAACCGACGTAGCCGTACGGACCGAAGACGGTGAAGTAGTTCGGAAACCCGGGCACACTGACGCCCTCATAGGCCTGCAGACGGTTCTCGCTCCAGAACCGGTCCAGGGATGCGCCGTCGGGGCCGAGGACCGGGTACGTCGCCGACGAGTCGTCCGCGCCGGAGAACACCTTGAACCCGGTGGCCAGAATCAGCACGTCCACCTCGTGCTGCGCACCGTCCGCGGTCGTCACGCCCGAGCGGGTGACCGTGGTGATCGGCTCGGTGACGAGGTGGACGTTGTCCCGGTTGAACGTGGCCAGGTAGGTGTTGTGGAAGCCGGGCCGCTTACAGCCCACCGCGTAACGCGGCGTCAACTTGTCCCGCACCACCGGATCGTGCACCTGCCGGCGCAGATACGCCCGTCCCGCCGCATCCATCCGCCGGGCCAGCGGGTTGATGGTGAAGTACTGGGCGGCCAGCGGAAACGTGAACTCCACGTAGGCCTGGCTGAGCAACCGCTGCACCGCGCCACCCCACGGCAGCCGCATCAGCCACCGCGCCGCCGGGGGCAGCGGCACATCGAGTTTGGGGAAGCACCAGATGGGTGTGCGCTGGAAGACCGTCAGACGATCCACCAGCGGTGCGATCTCCGGGATCACCTGGACCGCCGACGCGCCGGTGCCGATGACGGCCACCCGTTTTCCGCGCAGTTCCAGTGCGTGGTCCCAGCGCGCGGTGTGGACCGTCGTGCCGCCGAACTCCTCGACGCCAGGTATGTCCGGCAGGTTGGGCACCGACAGCACGCCGCAGGCGTTGATCAGGAAGCGGGCGCGGACCTGCTTCTGTCCGCCCGCGGAGTCGAGGTCCAGGACCCAGACGTTGTCGGCGTCGTCGAACGCGGCGGCCAGCACGGTGGTGCCGAAGCGGATCTTCGGCCGCAGGCCGTACTTGTCCACACAGTGGGTGGCGTAGCCGGCCAGCTCGGTGCCGGGTGCGTAGGTCCGCGTCCACTCGGTGCTCTGCTCGAAGGAGAACTGGTAGGAGAACGACGGGATGTCGACCGCGATCCCGGGATAGGTGTTCCAGTACCACGTGCCGCCCGGTTGCTCGCCGGTCTCGATGATCAGGTAGTCGTGCATCCCGGCGCGGTCGAGCTGGATCGCGGCGCCGATCCCGGAGAACCCGGCACCGACGATGACGACGTCGTGGTCCGGTGCGCGACGCGGTGCGGCCATCGGGATCCTCGATTCGATTTCAGGCCGGCATCGACCTGCGGAGGCCGGCCCGCAGCGCGGCCAGCCCGCGATCGGTGGCTTCGGCCGCCGCAGGTACCACCGCGGCGAAGTTGACGAACGCGTGCACCATCGTCGGCGAGTTGTACAGCTCGACGGGCACTCCGGCGGCGGCGAGCAGTTCGGCGTAGCGGGCGCCGTCATCGCGGATCGGGTCGTGTTCGGCGGTGCCGATGTAGGCGGGTGGCAGCCCGGACAGATCAGCGGTGTTCGCCGGAGCCAGCGACGGCGGCAGCGACTCCGGTTCGGTGATGTCCAGGCCGGCCGGCAGATACCAGTGCAGGAAGGCAGCGACGACGTCGCGGTCGAGGATCGGTGCGTCGACGTTCTCCGACATCGACGGCAGCGACATGTCCGCGGTGGTCGAGGGATACCACAGCAGCTGGAACGCCAGTGCCGGGCCACCGTTGTCGCGGGCCCGCTGCGTCACCACCGCCGACAGGTTGCCGCCGGCCGAGTCGCCCGCCACCGCGATGCGTGCCGGGTCACCGCCGAGTTCGGCGGTGTGCTCGGCCACCCACTGCAGCGCCGCCCACGCGTCCTCGACGCCGGCCGGGAACGGGTGTTCGGGGGCGAGCCGGTAATCGACCGAGACGACGATGGCCTCGGCGCCGATCGCGTGGGCGCGCGCGACGCCCTCGTGGGTGTCCAGGTCGCCGACCGACCAGCCGCCGCCGTGGTAGTAGACGACGATCGGCAGCTCATCGTGCTGGTCCACCGGCGGCCAGTAGATGCGGACCGGGATGTCGGTCACGTCCGCGAAACCGACGGTGCGCTCCTCGATCCGCATCGGGGGCAGCGATTCGGGCGGTGGTGCCAGCGCCCGGAGCTTCTCGCGGGCCACCTCGACGCCGTCGTCCGCGGTGAAGTGCAACGGAAACGCGTCCAGAATCGCCTTCAGAGCCGGATCGATCGGCGGTCGCTGGGTCACGGAGTCCGTCATGGCCTCACGTTAGCGCGGCACGCAAGGCGGCCAGGGCGCGGTCGGTGGCTGCGGTCGCGGCCGGCACCACCCCGGCGTAGCCCAGGTAGCCATGCACCAGGGACTCGGCATTGTGCAGTTCGACAGCCACCCCGGCACCGGCGAGCAACTCGGCGTAGCGGATCCCGTCGTCACGCAGGGGGTCGTGCCCGGCCACAGCGATGTAGGCGGCCGGCAGCCCGGCCAGCTCGCCGCGCGCGGGCACCAACGTGGCAGGCGGGGCGGACATGTCGACGTCGGCTCCGCTGAGATACCAGCGCGTGAAGCCACGGCACGCTGCCGCGTCGAGCACCGGTGCGCCGGCATTCTCGGTGAACGACGCCAGCGACGTGTCGAAGGTGGTCGACGGATACCACAGCAGTTGGTAGCGCAGCGGTGTCCCTGCGTCGCGGGCCGACTGCGCCATGACCGCGGCCAGATTTCCTCCCGCGGAGTCACCGGCCACCGCGACCCGGCCGGGGTCGGCGCCCAGCTCGGCGGCGTGGCGTAGCACCCACCGGGTGACGGCCCACGTGTCGTCGACCGCGGCGGGATAGGGATGTTCGGGGGCCAGCCGGTAACCGACGGACACCACCAGCGCGTCGGCGCCCGCGGCGTGCATGCGGGCAGCGCCGTCATAGGTGTCGAGATCGCCGACCGACCACCCGCCGCCGTGGATGAAGACCACCACGGGCAGGACATCCGCCGGCGTCGCGGGCCGGTAGATGCGCACGGGGACGGGGCCGGCAGGACCCTCGACACTTCGGTCGACGGCGCTCACCTCCGGATGCACGGCCTTGCGGGGCAGATCGGCGAACCGCCGGCGGGCGGGTTCGGGGCCGCCGTCGGTGGTGAGCTGGAACGGCACGGCATCGAGCACTGTGCGCAGAACCGGGTCCACTGTGGTGCGGGCGACAGCCATGACAGGCAGGGTAGCCCCCCACGGCGGAGCCGTTTCGCCGACAATCGGTCTCACCGCACCATGACACCGGCCGGCACCGGCCGACATCGACCACGTGAGGACACCTGGGTGAGACTTCTGCGCCGCCACGTCACGTCGGATGCTGTTCGGGCGCGACCGATCACGCTCGCCCCGTTGACGGTCCTGGAACTGGGTCCGCCCGAACTCGTCGCCTGTGCAGCCGAAGCCGGTTACGACGGCGTCGGCCTGCGATTGATCCGGGCCACCGAGCAGGAGCCGGTGCGGCCCACTCTCGGGCAGACGCCGACCATCCTGCAGACGCGCCGACGACTCGATGCGACAGGCCTTTTCGTCCTCGACGTGGAGGTGCTGCGGCTGCGGCCCGACACCCGCGTGCGCGAGGAGTTCGGCGCCGTCCTCGAGACCGCGGCCTACCTCGGCGCCGGCCAGGCACTGGTGACCGGCAATGACCCGGACCACTCCCGGCTCGCGGACAACCTCGCCGAACTCGCCGATTTCGCCGCGCAATTCGGTGTCCGAGCGAATCTGGAGCCGATGCCGTGGACCGAGGTGCGGGATCTCGCTGAGGCCGCCTCAATTGTGCGGGCATGCCGCGCCGACTCGGTGGGCGTCCTGGTCGACGCGTTGCACTACGACCGGTCTGCGACGACACCCGATGACCTGGCGGCACTGCCCGCCGAGTGGATCAATTACGTCCAGATCTGCGACGGTCTGTCACCGCGGCCCACATCGGTGGACGAGTTGCGCTTCCAGGGCCGCACCGCCCGGCTGCTGCCCGGTGAGGGCTGCATCGATCTGGTGGACATGTTGCAGGCGCTGCCCGGCGTCCCGGTGAGCATCGAAGCGCCTGTGCAGTGGCGCGCACCCGCGGGAGTCCGGGCCAGGGCGGCGTTGCGGGCCGCGCGGCGGGTGGTCGGCTGCGCCGACGCCGACCGCGTAGCGTTGTCGGCGTGACCCTGCCCGACCGAACATTCGTCTCGATGTTGTGACCGCCGGCTCGACGGCGTTGCGGCCCTTGCGGTCCCGGCGATGGACGCGTAGGACGGTCGGCGTGGTCGGTCTGCTGCTGCTGGTCTGCGCGGCCTTCGGGGTCGGGGCGCACTTCCTCGGGCCGGTCAGCACCGCGGTGACGTTGGCGGCGTCGTTCACCCCGTTGTGCGTCGCACTCGCAGCGGCCGCCACGCTGGTGTTGGCTGCCGCGCGGTTCTGGTACTCGGCCTTGGCGGGGACGCTGGTGGTCGCGGTGGGGGTGGCGTCCCAGCTGCCGCTGTATGTCGGTCAGGGCGGCCTCGTCTCCGACCCGGCGGCGCCGGTGCTGCGTCTGTTCCAAGCCAACATCCGCCTGGGAGAGGCCGATGCTGCCGCGCTGGCGCGGACCGTGCGCGCCGAACGCATCGATGTGTTCACCGTGGCCGAACTGACCGCGCCGGCTGCCGAACGCCTGGCAGCGGCGGGGCTGGAGCGGGCGCTGCCCTACACCTACCTGGAGCCCAAGGAAGGCGGCGGCGGGGAGGGCATCTATTCGCGACACCCCCTGACCGACACCGCGAAACTGTCCGGCCTGCAACACAACAACCTGCGGGCAACGATCGACGTGCCCGGTGTCGGGCCGGTCGCGATCTACGCGCTGCATCCGGTTCCGCCGTATCCGTTGCCCGCGTGGCGATGGGCCGCCGAGCTGGACCGTATCGGTGACGCCCTGGCCGCCGAGACGATGCCGCTCGTGGTGGGTGCCGACTTCAACTCCACCTACGACCACGAGCGGTACCGGAACCTGCTCCACCTGCGCGGCCCGGGCGACGCGCCGCTGGTGGACGCCGCCGAATACCTCGGTGTCGGGATCGTGGCCACCTATCCCGCCGGGCGGTGGTATCCGGCGGTGCTCGCGATCGACCGGATCCTGGCGCGCGGGGCCACGCCGATGTCGATGCGGCGGGTGGACGTCCCGGGATCGGATCACCACGGCCTGATCGGTGACCTCAGACTGGACAGCGTTCAGCACTGAACACGGGCGGCTGCGATCAGCTCGCCGACGCGGCGGATGTGCGGCTCGCGGATCACCGAGTCGTGGTCGCAGTTGATCCGCTCGATCTGCAGCCGGCCGGTGAGCAGGTGGGGCCAGACCCGGGCGTCGTCGCTGTTGAAGGTGCTGAGCACCAACAACGTCGGCCCGTCATAGGGCCGTGGCCGGTGCAGTCGTCCGACCCGCACACCGACTTCCCGCAGAGCCTCGATCCTGCGCTCGGGTCGGCTGCCGGCGATACCCGCCAGCGGCAGCCACAGCCTGCGCCGCCACAGCACCGAACGGGGGATGGGAGCCTGTTCGAGCAGGGCCGACGTCACGTCCGGGAGGAACTGCCGCGCCGCCCGAATGGTCCGGGGCGGCAGGAACGGATCGAGCATGGCCACCAGGTCGACCCGGTGGCCGAGCTCGGTCAACCGGTTGGCCACCTCGGTGGCGATGAACGCCCCCAGCGAGTGTCCCACCAGGGTGTAGGGCCCCTCGGATTGCACAGCGAGCAGTTCTCGCAGGTGCCGCCCGGCCGCCCGGCCCACCGTCCAGTCGGGAACGGCGCGGTTCTCCAGACCCTGGGCTTGGTAGGCGACCACGGCGGTGTCGGCGCCGACGTGCTCGGCCAGCGGTGCGAAGGTCAGCGCGGAGGCGCCGGCACCGGCGAAGCAGAACAGGGTCCGGCGGGTGTGCGCAGAAGGGCTGCGCAGCACCACCGTCGTCGGCGCGGGCCGGGCAGCGGTTGCGGTGGTGCCCCGCCGCAGGCAGGTCTCGAGCCGCTCGGCTAATTGCGCAACGGTCGGTGCGGACGCCAGCTCCGAGGGACTCAGCGTCACCCCGTACCGTCTGGCGAGGGCTGCGGTGAGCTGCGCAACGTTGAGCGAATCACCGCCCAGTGCAACGAAGTTCTCGTTGCGTCCGACGGCGTCGAGGCGAAGGATGGCGGCCCACTCCGCGGCGATGTCGGTCTCCAGACCCGGATGTGGCGGTTCGAGTGGCCCGCGTTGCGGCGCAGGGAGATCCTGGCGGCTCACTTTCCCCCGCTCGGTGCGGGGCAGTGCCTCCACCAACACGATGTGGGTGGGCACCATCCAGGCGGGCAGCCGGCTGTGCAGCTGCGCCCGGATGTCGGCGACGGCCGGTGTTCTCGTTCCCGGGGTGGGAGCCGCGTAGCCGATCAGCACCGGGGCGTCGGAGTCCCCTCCGGCGATGACGAGCGCCTCCCGGATTCCTCGGCATTCCAGCAGCGCCGTCTCCACTTCCGCAGGCTCGACGAGATAGCCGCGGATCTTCACCGCGGCATCCATCCGCCCCAGGATGACCAACGTGCCCGTCTCGGTGATTCGTGCGCGATCGTTGGTGACGAACGTCGCGCTGCCATCGCTGTTCTGCACGAACGTGGTGGCTGCGCTGCGCGGATCGAGGTAACCCGCAGCGAGGTAGCGGGAGGTCACGGTGAGACGACCGTCCTCGTCCACACCCAACGTCTTGTGGGGGACCGCGATTCCGGCCGGGACCACCCCGGCGGGGACCTCGTCGTCAGGGCCGATGTCGTAATGGGCGATGCCGAGAGTTTCCGACGAGCCCGCCCAGTTCGTCAGGACCGCATTCGGTGCCACTCGACGCGCGCCTGCGACCACGTTGCTGTACAACGGTTCTCCGGTGGTGACGATGCGTCGGATCCGGTCCAGCGGCGGGTTGGCGTCCGCGGCCTCGGACAGCGACTGCAGGAACGACGGGGTGCACATCACGACCTCGGCGTCGCCGAGGCGTCTCACCACGTCGTCGGCAGTGTGTGCGCGCGGGTCGAGCGCGATGATCTCGGCACCGGAGAGCAGAGCTCCGATCGCCACGTTGAGCCCGGCGGCGAAACTCACCGGCATGCACAGAGCCACACGGGTGCCCTCGACGATGCCGAAGCGGTCACGGTGCAGGATCCAGTCGCTGAGCCAGGTGCCGTGTACATGCACCACCGCCTTCGGCGCGCCGGAGGACCCCGAGGTGAACTGGATGCTGGTCACCGTGTCGACACTCAGGGTGGCGGACTCGACGGGGCGGGCGAGCGGTGGCAGCTCTCGGCCGGCCCGCCACACCTGGGTGCCACCGATGGCGTCGGGGGACAGCGTGGGGGTTCCTCCGCCCACGACGACGGTGTCCAGCGCCACCCCGCGAGCCCTCAGGACCTCGACGAGCTGCTGCATGCGGTCGTGCGGCAGGCTGGTGTCCAGCGGGACGAGGGGGGCGGGTGCCGCGAAGCTGCCGAGGATGACGGCCGCAGTGTCGGCGCTGAGGTCCCCGACGAGCGCTACCGCGGCGTCGGGGTCGTCGCGGCTGCGCAGTTGTGCGGTCCAGCGTTCGGCTGCGGCCCTCAACTCGGCGTAGGTGACGGAGTCGCTCCCGCTGCGCAGGGCGACGCGGCCGGAAAGTCGTTCGGCGACTTCCCGGAACCGCTCGGTCACCGACTGGTACGCCAGGGGCCCCTCACCGGTGACGTCAGGACCTGCGGGCCTTCGATGGGCCGGCGTCGGGGCAGCTGACGGTTCGGCAGGCGGCGGCGTCGACGTGGATCCGAACCTGCGCACCAGGGCGATGGTGGGTCCGAGCAGGATCGCCGTGCAGACGAACTCGGCGAACAGGTAGGTGTAGCCGACACCGTCGATGCCCCAGCGTGGGGTCGACAGGATCGAACCCGCGACGACGACGACGCCGAGCACCACCTGCGACGTGACGGCCAGGCGTAACCGGCGCTGCAGCCGCGCCAGCGCCGTGTAGATCGTCATGACCGCCAGCGCGGGCAGCGTGAGCGCCATCAGACGGATCAGCCGGGTGCCTTCGTCGGCGTACTGCGGTCCCAGGATGCCCAGGATCAGGGGAGCCGCGACGAGCAGGCCGAGGCAGCTGGCCACGGCCGCGCCGCCGCACATCACCACGAATCGTCTTGTGCACGAACGCAGGTCGGCGCCGGGCGTCGACGCGGTGGCGATGAAGGGCGCGGCGGTGGCGCCGATCAGGACACCCAGTGTGTTGACGACCAGCCAGCACATCGAGAAGTACGCGTTCATCTCGGTGCCGAGTTGGGCGACCACGATCAGCGGCACCAGCAGCGGCACGGTGACGTCGACGGAGTTGATCGCATACGAGCTTGCGAAGAAGTGGAACAGCTCTCGTCGCGGCGGCAGCGCCGGCTGTCCGGCCCGGCGCCGCGACTCCCGCCTGATGACCACCACGGCGATGACCCCGGTGATGACGGCGGCCGGCAACACCCAGGACCAGACGATGGCGGCGCCGGTGGCCACCGGGATGAG
>NZ_BLTG01000021.1 GCF_017312405.1 Mycobacterium sp. PO1 | reverse complement strand
CTTGACATAGGGCTCTCAGAGGGAACCATCGAGGCCGAGGCGCCTGCACACCAGCAGCACTGCCTCGGCGAACGGGTTGTCGGCGGTCCGCTCGCGCAAGGCGGCCCAGTCGAGTTGTTCGCGCACCGCCCGCAGTACGGGCAGCAGCGGAGCGAGGTCGCAGTGGTGTTCATGCAGGGAGCGCAGCTTCTGTACGACGATCTCGGTGGGCGGAAGCACGGGCATCGACACCGCGAGCACGTCCCGGGTCTGCGCCCGATCGAGCAGGGCGCGGTCGACCGGCACGTGGTTGATCCGATGCAGGACGTCGACGAGGTCGGGTCCCGCCGCGGTGGGCGCGACCTTGAACAGCCAACGTTCGGGTGGACGACGGACGTCGAAACCCGCTCCGGTCAGCACAGCCACCGCTGCGTCGACGTCCTGTTCGGCGACGACGAAGTCCACATCGTGGGAGGGTTCCGGCGCTCCGAAGGACCAGAGGGCATAGCTACCGGCCAACGCGAAGGGAAGGCCCTGCGAGGTGAAGGTCGACGCGACGCGCCGCAACGCGTTGCGCAGCTCGTCGTGCGATGCCATGTGCGTGTCGTGGGTCGCCTGGTGATACGAATCATCGCGCGCCTCGCGAAGCGAATCATGGTGCTTGGACACGTGGACACCGCCGGTGGTCGACTGCAGCATGGGCAAGATGGGTAGGAGATACCCATGAAGTTGGTGACGTTCAACATCCTGCACGGACGCACCCCTGGCGACGACGTCGACCTGGGGCGATTCGCGCAGTGTGTCGCCGACCTGGATGCCGACATCCTTGCGCTGCAGGAGGTCGACGCCGTGCAGCCGCGGTCGGGAATGGCCGACCTCACCGCACTCGCCGCCGAGGCCATGGGAGCGCGCAGCCACCAGTTCGTCGCGGCGATCGCGGGCACCCCGGGCGCGACGTGGATCGCCGCCACCGGCGAGGAACAACCCGGTACGGCCGCCTACGGCGTCGCGCTGCTGTCGCGGTACCCCGCGCTGAACTGGCAGGTGGTTCGGCTGCCCCGGATCCCGTTCCGTTTCCCGATGTATCTTGGTGCACCGGGGCGGGTGCAGGTCGTCGACGAGGAACCTCGAGCAGCGGTGATCGGTCAGCTCGACACTCCGGTCGGTCCACTTTCGGTGGTCAACACGCACCTGTCGTTCGTGCCGGGATGGAACCGTCACCAGCTCCGACGGCTGATGCGTGACGTGCGGGTCC
Organism: Mycobacterium sp. PO1; assembly: GCF_017312405.1. Taxonomy (GTDB): domain Bacteria; phylum Actinomycetota; class Actinomycetes; order Mycobacteriales; family Mycobacteriaceae; genus Mycobacterium. Next base: position 132,762 of record NZ_BLTG01000021.1, on the reverse strand, counting down.
TGCCGGGGCCGCATCTGGTGACCGGCGATCTGAACATGGGTGTCGACTCCGCGCAACGCTGGTCGGGGCTGCGTTCACTGGCCTCGGCGGCCACCTTTCCGGCCGAGGCGCCGACGACGCAGCTCGACCACGTCCTCACCGACGATCCGAACCTCGTGACCGTCAGCTGTGCGGCACCTCGGCAACCGATCTCCGATCATCGCCCGCTGGTGGTGCAGTTGCGTCACCGAGACGCGTGAGCTCGCGCCGTCGAGACGCCTGAGCGGGGGACTTTCGTCCCTGCGCAGCAGGACCGTGGACCCCTCGCCGGTGCCGCGTGCGCCGGTAGCGTGGAATCGGATGCGGCGACGATGCCGCCGGCGCGAGGTGAGGAGCACACGACGATGTCCGAGCAACCTTCGGGGTCCCACCAACCAGCGACGCTCAACCAATCGGCACCACTGGGCATCGTCGTCGCCGTCGACGGTTCTCCCGAGTCGAGGGTCGCCGTCGACTGGGCGGCCCGCGATGCCGCGATGCGGCGGGTCCCGCTGACGCTGGCGCACGTACTGCCGGGTGCTGCCATGCAGTCCTGGATCCAGGCCCCGCTGCCTGCCGAGTACTTCGAGGACGAGAAGAACGCCGCGCGCGACATCCTGCGCGACGCCCTCAACGTCGTGGAGGCCGCCACGGTGGGCGCCGAACTGTTCTGCGTCAACCAGAAAGTGCTCTCGGGTCAGCCGACCGCGGCGCTGGCCGACCTGACCAAAGACGCCGAGATGATCGTCGTCGGCCGAAGGGGGATCGGCAAGGTCGGGCGGCTGCTGCTCGGTTCGGTCAGCGCCGGGCTGACCCAGCATGCGCACTGCCCGGTCGCGGTGATCCACGACGAGGACCCGCTGATCCCGCACCCCGCACAGGCGCCCGTCGTGGTCGGCATCGACGGCTCACCGGCGTCCGAGCACGCCACCGCCATCGCCTTCGACGAGGCGTCACGTCGCGGTGTCGACCTCGTTGCCGTGCACACCTGGAGCGACGCCGGTTACGAGCTGCCCGACGAGGGCTGGTCGGAGATCCAGCCGGAGGAAGACTGCCTGTTGTCCGAGCGGCTGGCGGGTTACCGCGAGCGCTATCCCGATGTGTCGATCCGGCGGGTGCTGCGTCCGGACCGGCCTGCCCACGCGTTGCTCGAGGAAGCCGAGCACGCGCAGCTTCTGGTGGTCGGCAGCCACGGTCGCGGCGGCTTCGCCGGCATGCTGCTCGGCTCGGTGGGCTCACAGGTGGTGCAGTCCGCCCGCATCCCTGTCATCGTCGCCAGGCGCTCCTGACGCGCGACCGCGGCCGAAGGCGGGGCACGGTCAGCCGGCTTCGGACGCCCGGGCGTAGCGGCTGACGTGGTGGTCGGTCGAGCCGAACTCGAACTGCAGCGCGGTCAACCGCTTGAAATAGTGCCCGATCGCGAGTTCTTCGGTCATCCCCATGCCGCCGTGCAGCTGAACGGCCTGCTGACCGACGAACTGCGCGGCCCGGCCGACGGTCACCTTCGCCGCCGACACCGCGCGAGTGCGGGTCGCGTCGTCGGCGTCCAGCTTGAGGATGGCCAGTAACGCTGCCGCTGCGGCCTGCTCGACGTGCATGTACATGTCCACCATGCGGTGCTGGAGCACTTGGAAGCTGCCGATCGGCTGCCCGAACTGCTGGCGTTGCTTGCAGTATTCGACGGTGTCGGCGAGGACCTTACGCATGCACCCGACCGCCTCGGCGCACACCGCCGCCGCGCCCTCGTCGCGGGCCCGGGTCAGCCAGGGCCAGGCGACGCCCTCCCCGCCGACAAGGGAGCCGGACGGCAGACGAACACCTTCGAAAGCGATGTCGGAGGCGCGCCGGTCGTCGACGGTGCGGTAGTGGTGCAGGGTCAATCCCGGCGCCGAAGACCCCACATCGACCAGGAACAGCGATATCCCGTCGGCGTCGGTGCGGGCACCGGAGGTCCGCGCGGTCACGAGTACGTGGCCGGCCAGCGGGGTGCTCGCTGAGACGATCTTGGTACCGCGGAGCACCCAGTCGTCTCCGTCGCGCTCGGCCACGGTCGTCACGTCGCGCCAGTTCTCGCCGGAGGTCGGCTCGGTGGCGGCGACCGTGACGATCGCAGTGCCCGAGGCGATCTTCTCCACCAGGCCGGCGGCGGCCGCCCCGCCGGCGCGCCGGAGCAGGCCGGCGGCGACGACGGCGGTGTCGACGTACGGTTCGATGACGAGCGCATGACCCAGCGCTTCGGCGATGAGCATCATCTCGACGGGGCCACCGCCGATGCCGCCGTACTCCTCGGGCAACGCGGCACCCAGGATGCCCAGCTCCTCGGCGAACGCCCGCCAGATGTCGGGCTGCCAGCCCAGGCCCGTCTTGGCGGCCGCGCGGCTCTTCTCCAGGTCGTAGCGGGTGGCCAGGAACCTGGTCAGCCCGTCGCGGAGCAGTTCCTGCTCGTCGTTGAGTGTGAAGTCCATCTAGAGTCCCAATGCCGCTTTCGCCAGGATGTTGCGTTGAATCTCGTTGCTGCCGGCGTAGATCGAGCCGGCGCGGTCGTTGAAGTACCGCAGGGGAGCGACGGCCTGCCAGGGCTCGCCGCTGACGTAGTCGTGCTGCGGGGGCGTGAAGTCGGCGATCGGGCCACCCGGGCATGTCGCGTGTGGTTGGTAGACGCGTCCCCGCGGGCCGGCGGCCTCCATCGCGAGCTCGGTGAGCGCCTGGCTCAGTTCAGTGGACAGCACCTTGAGCATCGACGACTTCGCGCCGGGGTTCCCGCCCGCGGCGACCACGGCAAGCACCTGGTATTCGAGGATCTCGAGCACCTCGGTACGGATCCGCAGCTCGGCCAGCTTGTGCGCGAAGGAGGGGTCATCGAGAAGCCGCCCGCCGCCCGGGCCGGGTTGTCGGGCCGACACCGTGGCGATGTCCTCAGCCATCACCTGCAGAGCCGGGGCCGTCGCACCCCCACCGCGCTCGAACTCCAGCAGATACTTCGCCACCGTCCAACCGTCGTCGACGTCGCCGATGACGTTGGCCTTGGGGACCCGCACGTCGTCGAAGAACACCTGGTTCTGGACTTCTTCGCCTGACGTCATCACCAGCGGACGAATTTCGATCCCAGGAGTGGACATGTCGACGAGCACGAAGGTGATACCGCGTTGCTTCTTGTCGCTGCGGCTGGTGCGCACGAGCGCAAACATCCAATTGGCTTCCCGCGCATGAGTGGTCCAGATCTTGCTGCCCGTGCAGACCAGGTGGTCACCGTCGTCGCGGGCGGCCATCGACAGCGCCGCCAGGTCCGATCCCGCCTCCGGTTCGGAGTAGCCCTGGCAGAAGAACACCTCGCCCGTGAGAATGCGGGGCAGGAAGAAGTCCTTCTGTTCGTCGGTGCCGAACTTGATGATCGCGTGGGCCACCATGCGGATGCCCATGGGTGACAGCGACGGTGCTCCGGCGAGCTGCGACTCGCGGCTGAAAATGTAGTGCTGGGTCAGGCTCCAGTCGCAGCCACCGTGAGCGACCGGCCAGGCCGGTGCGGCCCAGCCCCGTTCGTGCAGGATGCGCTGCCACTCCATGCTGGCGTCATGGTCGGCGTACACGCTGGTCATCAGCTGCCCGGCGCGTCGAAGCTCGGGCGTCAGCTTCTCGGCGAGAAAGGTGCGCACCTCGTCACGGAACGCGAGATCGGCGGCCGACCACTCCAGATCCATCGAATCCCCTTTTCGTGTATGGGCTCCCCGACAGAGTAAACCTAGTTAGTTAAGTTACGGAACTGGGGTGAGTGGTGGCCGGAGTTCGGCGGCTCCGGACCGCCCGATGGTGCTGACCCGCCGGTGGCTGTCGGCCGCCCTACGGCGCGGCCCCGCGCGTGGCCCTCGGTTGCCCTACCGTGCTGACCCGCGCGTGGCTGTCAGTCGCCTTCACGGCGCGGACCCGCGCGTGGCTGTCGGTCGCCTTCACGGCGCGGACCCGTCCACGGCGTGCGGTGGTAGGTTGTTCGTGTTGCCACAGTCCGTGATGGCAAATCCCCTCATTACCCATCACGGCTGTGGCGACCCCGCGTCAGTGCGATCGCATGTTTGCTCATCGCCGGAGGTAGCGGTGGTCGTGTTCACGGAGGGGCGTTTAGTGGCAAATATGAGGCACATAACCGTGGACGACGGGTTCGGCTGGGACGACGAAGTCGATGTCATCTGCACCGACACAGCTCCCGGCGGTCTGGCCACCGCCATTGCCGCCGCACGGGCGGGTGGAGCGGTGATGCTGGCCAGCGCGGAGTTGCCCGCGTCCGAAACCGACTGGTTCGGCTCGCATCAGCTCGACGACCCGACCGCCACCTACCTCCACGAGTTGACCGCCGACATCGAGCTCGAGTCGTTGCCTCGGCCGTCGGTCGATCTCCCGGTTCGACTCGCGAGTCCACTCCCGCACGCAGACGAAGGCAGGAAGCGCCGGATCGACACCTTCGACGGTGCTCACCTGCGCGACTGGGCGATGCAGTGCATCCCTGCGCGTACCGGATACCTCTACACGCGAGTCACAGGCTGGGACACCGCGGCGTGGCAATCCGGCGACGGCAGTCGGCTGGCTGTCAGCGAGATCGGTGCGATGTCACCCGATGTCGATGATGTCGGAGGTTCGGTGTCGAGCTGGCTCACTGCCGCAGCCGAGGACGCAGGCGTCTCCTTCGACCGGTCCACTGTTCTGCAGAGGCTGGTCTTCGATGACGGGGTCGTTGTCGGTGCAGAATTCGACACCGCGGAAGGGGCCCTGACGGTACGGGCCCGACACGGTGTGCTGCTGTGTCGGGCGGTAGAGCCGCTCGCGTCACCGACACTGCCGCAGGGCGCGGAGGTGCGGGTGGCCCTGGTCGGTCGGCTCGCCAGCCGCTTCGGTCGCGTGGAGCTGCTGACCGCAGACCCGGCGGTCGCCGCGGCGGCGGGAGCCTGCGTGCAGCTCAGCGGCTCCGCACGTCATCGCGGAGCGTGATCGCGGTCCTCAGGCGGAGAACTTGATTGCCAGACGGCCTTTGGAAAGCAGCGATTCCAGTGCTGCGCCCGCGATCGGGCGCGAGAGCAGGAAGCCCTGCGCGCGATGGCAGCCGTGGCGCAGCAGCGTCAGCGCCGCGGCTTCGGTTTCGACGCCTTCGGCCACCAACTCCAACCCGAACGCTTCGGCCAAGGCGATGATCGCGCGCACGATGGCGAGATCGCCGGGATCAGAACCCAGTTCGCGGACGAAACCGCGGTCGATCTTGAGCGTGTCCACCGGCAGTGACTTCAGATGGGAGAAGGCGCTGTAGCCGGTTCCGAAGTCGTCGATGGCGATCTGCACACCGGCGGCCTTCAGCGCTGCCAGCGTGATCCGCGTGGTTTCGATGTCCTGGACCACCACATTCTCGGTGATCTCCAGACAGACCGATCCCCGAGCGAGACCGAATTCTTCGAGGATGCCGGCGACCGATTCCACGAAGCCGTCGATCACCAATTGCACCGGAGAGACGTTGATGCGCATGACGATGTTCTTCCCGAGCCCACGCGACTGCCACGCCGCGAAATCCGCACATGCCGAACGCATCACCCACCGGCCGAGTTCACCGGCGAGATTGATGGACTCCGCGACACCGATGAACGCATCAGGTGCCAGCAATCCGCGGGTGGGGTGCTGCCAACGCACGAGAGCTTCGGCGGCCAGGATCTCGCCGGTGCGCATGTCGACTTCGGGAAGGTAATGCAGTAACAGCGCCCCGCTTTCGATGACGTTCTGCAGGTGCAACTCGATGTCGTTGCGGAACTCGTTCTTCATCGCCATGTCATCGGTGAACACCGCGACCTTGTTGCCACCGGAGTTCTTGGCGGTCAGCACCGCCTGGTCGGCGCGACGCAGCAGGTCCGACGTCGTGTCGACGCCCGGCGTGCCCTGTGCCACACCGATACTCACGGTGCGGGTGAGTACCTCGCCGTCGATCGAGACCTGTTCGCGCAGCGCGGACTGCAGCTGATGAGCCAAAGCGGTGGCAGCGGCTTCGTCCATCGCTGCGCGGGGCACCACGACGAACTCGTCGCCGCCCAACCGGGCGATCAGGTTCTCCCCGTCACCGGATCGGCGAAGGCGCTCGGCCAGCACGCGGATGAACCAGTCGCCCGCGGTGTGCCCGAGGTAATCGTTGATCGCCTTCAGCCGGTCCAGATCGAAGAACAGCGTCGAGACCGGACCCGGCTGGCCGGCCGTAAGTCGTTCGTCCAGGTGTGACAGCAGGGCGCGCCGGTTGTGCAGACCGGTCAGGTCGTCGTGTTCGGCGAGGTAACGAAGCCGCTCTTCGGCCAGTACCCGGGCCTGAACCTGGGCGAACAGCGACGCGATCGTCTCCAGCGCGTTGAGTTCGTCGGTGCTCCACTCCCGGTCGCCGAATTTGATGAACCCGAGGGCGCCAGTGGTGACATTGCCCGACAGCAGGGGTGCGGCGGCCATCGACGTCGCGGGCACCGCGCGACTCTCCTCGATCCGCCGCTGGTAGTCATCGGTGGCTGGTTCTGGACGCAGCACCACCGGCTTCTTGGCGTTCTCCGACACCGCGAACACCGGATCGGCGTCGGCGAAGTAGACGATCTCCAGCGGGTCGGGGTCAGGAATGTTCGGCCGGATCGGCCACTCGGCGATCAGTCTGGAGGCCCTGATCTTGTGGTCGTTGTAGCGAAGGAAGCTGACGTCGACGCCGAGGTAGGACACCAGATCGGCCAGCACACGTTGGCTGACCTCGACGGAGGTGGTCGCATTGGCGGCCATCAACTGGGTTGCCACCGATTTGACCATCAGGTCGAGGCTGCGCGGTGTGCCGTTCATGGACATTGTGCAGTCAGGATAAGCCCGGTGCCGTGTGAACGAGCGGTCGCCTGCGGCTACGGACCGAGGCGGGCGGTGCGGTGACGAGTCGCAGGGCCAGGATCTGGGTCTCGCCGTCGGCCGCAGTCGTCAAGTGACGAAACCGTTGCTGCAACTCGGCCAGTTGGCCGGCGAATTCCGGTGAGAGACCGTGAAGGTCGGCGCCGTCGTGTGCGTAGAGGAAGGCGGGGGAGACGGGTTGGACCGCCAGGCCGTGGTGTTGTGCGGTCAACCAGACCGCTTCGGCCGCCGCTCCGCCGTGCGCATAGCCGGTCAGTGACGGATCGCTGCCGATGATCACCGCCAGTGACGAGCTGTTCACTATCCGGTCGCGGGTGTCGGCGCCGAGCCTGGAACCGGCTCCCCAGGATGCCAGCAGCTCCATGACCTCGGTGCGCCTGAGGATGTCGAGCGTCGCGAAATCGGCTGGACTCAGTTCGAGGCTGCGCACATCAATGCCGGTGTCGGGGGATTCATCGCCGGGCCAACGCAATTCGGAAGTCATCTCGCGGTGCAGTTGGGTGGTCAGGTAGCGGATGCGGTCGGCGCCGGACAGCACCTCGCCCGCCGCGTCGAGGTCGGTGCGATCGGTCAGCAACACCAGGCGGGCACCTTCGCGGTGTGCGGCGGTGCTGAGAGCCTCGGCGATGGTGTCGGTCAAGGGCGTTGGGGTGCCTCGGTGCCGGTTGGTCTCCCGTCTCTCGAGAAGCGGGTACAGCGCCGCGAGCTCGGGGTCGGCGTCGGCGCCGCCCAGGTCGATCACCGCGGTGAGCGGAGAGGCGGTCTGGTGTTCGGCGAGGTGCACGTCGCCGAGGACACCGCGAGCGGCGGCGGCCACGCGGGCATTGAAGGTCGCGGCGCCGACGGCGACGGCGCTGCCGCGAAGGTTGACGTCCATCAGCGTGGTGCGCTCGGGAGTGAGGTGGATCGTCACCGTTGCGGCACCGGTCTCGATGCGCCACGGCTGCGCGTTGCCCCCCGACGGTGCCTGATTGGCGGCCAGCGCCACCGCGTGAACCGCGTCGCGGGCGTGCGCCGGTCCCGGTTCGTCCGCCTCGGCCGGTGCGGCTGGTGTGTTGCGGGGATCGACCAGCTCTTCCATGAAGGTCGACATGTCCACACGTACCCGTCCGGACGGAAGGCGCTCACCCAGACCGATTCTGCGTACCGCCTCGGCGACTGCGGATGCGCCGATCAGCACGTCACCGGCGAGCTGCGGCCAGGTCGCCAGCGTCTGGCCGACCTCGACCAGGGACGCTGCGGCGCGTGGTGACAGACTCGCGCCCTCGATGATCCGCAGCACGTGCGGGACCTTGTCCTTGTTGTCCAGCCCGGCCAGGGTGGCGGCGTCGAGTCCTCCGAGCAGCCCGTGGAACACAGGTCGGTCGGGTTCGGAGTCGAAGCGTTCGACGTCGACGAGACCGCGGTCGCTGGTGGCCATCACCACCGGCAACCGGTGCCGGCGTGCGGCTTCCCGGACCAGCGCCTTGACATCGAGGGAGTCGCACTCCTCGACCACGACGTCGAGCCCCTCGAGGAATCCATCGATGCTGTCTGCGGTCACCCCGCGATCATGTACGCGCACAGCGACATAGGGGTCGATCTCGGCGACCCTGCGAGCGGCCACCGTGGCTTTGTTCACGCCGAGGTCGAAAACCGTTGCCGGCACCCGGTTGAGGTTCGACAACTCCAGCTCGTCGAAGTCGGCCAGTCGCAACTCCCCACACAACCCCTGCATCGCCAGCGTGTGAGCGATGGCATGGCCGACGCTGAGCCCGATGATTCCGATCCGCAGTGAGGACAGGTGCTGTTGCTCCGCGATGGTGATCAGGTCGCGGTTGCGGTCGGTCCGGGTTCGCAGATAGGACCGGGGGCCCAGGACGGAGACGAGCGTCCGCCGCCACGGGTAGTAGGCCCAGCGCCGGGGTTCGTCGACGAACTCCAGCCCCGGTGTCGGCAGCAGCTCCGCCAGTGTCCGTGCCTGTTCGGCCACGGTGTCGACGACGGTGACGGTGGGATCGCTGCGCAGGAAGTCGATCAGAGCGCCGTCGTCGGGCAGGGTCGGGTCGAAGACCACGGCGCTGTTCGCATCGCGATGCCGCTCGTGGAATCCAGCAGCATCGGTCCCATGCGTAGCAGAAGGCTCAGACGTCACAACGCATCATCATGCACCGCGGCGAGTGCGGGCTCTGCAGGCCACGCCCGTTGGAGGTCCAGGACCTCGGTGATGATCTTCGAGACCTGCGTGGGTTCGGCGTGTCGAATGAAGGTGTTGCGGTCCCACCACATCATCTTGGTCTGGTAGCGCGAGTCGGGGTACGGCGTGGCCGGAATGGATGCGACCACCCCGCCGGAGGAGCGCCACTTGTCGAGTACGTGCGCCGCCGATGTGGCCATGCAGAATTGCAGCTCCAGCGCGGCCATGGCATGGAAGGCGGTCCGTGCGAGCACTCGGGTGACACGTCGACTCTTGTCCGCGTCGTCGGTGACGAATGCCGTCTTCATCTCGAGTACCCCGAACGGCACGCGGTCGTCGATCATCTTGCGCACCGAGGCCAGGCCCGGCTGCCCCGCCCATTCGACGACGGCATGGGAATCGTCAGCACCGGTGAGAGGGCCGATCGCACGAACTCCGCCGATCACGCGCCCGGTCCGGTCGAGAGCGGCCCAGAACAGCGCGGTGTCATGGCCGTCGCTGATCTCGTCGATGTCCAATGCGCTCTGCACACCGTGCTTGCGGTAGCTTCGATCGGCACCGCGGAGGTATTCGTGCCAGAGTTCGGGATCAGCGGACGGATGCGACATCACCAACGTGCAATCGGCGTCGGCGTCCCACCAACTGTGGGTGGCCACGGCCTGACCGAGGGGGCGATCAGCGACTTGAAGAACGGTATTCGGCATGTTTTTCCCGTCTTGAGTGACCGGCGCATCAAAGCTGGGTCATCGATGACTGGCCATGAGTAACCGGTTTTGTTTGAATACGGCAGGATAAGTATGTCGCCTCGCGCCGCAAATTCCAGCTAGTGTGACTAGATTTTCCAGGGCCGCGACCGCTGGTTATCCAAGATCCTGGTAGAGCAGTACCCGAACGCCAACTTTGGCAACCTCTTTATTTGCAGTGTGAACTGGTTGAGGCGCTACAATTCTATTTCAGCGAACCCGGCTGCCACGGTGATTCACCTTTTGGCAGCGTTTTCTGCAAATGCATGTAAAGCGACGCTAACTTCGCATCGCGACGCTGTTATTCCGAAACGTCGGTCGCGCCGAGGGTTGATCATGTCCGCGCGTGCGGCACGATGACTTGTCCGGTAATGCGTTCGCTGGTTTGTGTCGGGCAACCGCGCGCCGACGCGGTGCACACTGCGCCGGCGTCGGCTGAGCCGACTGGGCTGAGGTGTCGGCTGAGCCGACTGGGTTGATGTGTCGGCTGAGTCGACTGGGTTGATGTGTCGGCACAGCCGACCGGGCCGATGTGGCCGGGGCGCCGCGCGGCTGTGGCACTGTGTAACGGCGCACGGGTACTCGCCGTGCACGTCCCGTTCCGACGTCGAAGGAGACGCCGTGCAGAAGTTCAATGGACTATCGGAGTTGGCTGCCGCAGAGGGCGCAGAACTCGGGCCCACCGAATGGTTGGAGATCACCGAGGATCGTGTCGACCTCTTCGCCGACGCCACCGAGGATCATCAATGGATTCACGTCGATCCCGAGCGGGCCGCCAATGGCCCCTTCGGCGGGACGATCGCGCACGGATTGTTGACGCTGTCGCTGCTGCCCCACTTCACGCATCAGCTGTACACCGTCGACAACATCGCGATGGCCATCAACTACGGCTACAACAAGGTCCGGTTCATCACTCCGGTGCGGGTCGGAGCCAGGCTGCGCGCCCGCGCGGTGATCGCCTCGGTCGCCCAACTCGACAATGCCGTGCAGGCGACGCTGAACACGACTGTCGAGATCGAGGGTGCCGAGAAGCCCGCTGCCGTCGCGGAGTCGATTGTGCGCTTCCTGGGCTGAGCACCTCCGACATGTGTCAGTAACCGTTGACGTACGTCAAAAACGCTCGTAGATTGCGTGACGACGTGAGGAGCGACGGTGGATCAGGCACACCAGCAGGTCGCCGTGATCGGCGCGGGGATCAGCGGTTTGACGGCCGGCAAGATGCTCAAGGATTACGGCGTCGCCTACACCACGTTCGAGACCTCCGACCGCATCGGGGGGAACTGGGCATTCGCGAATCCCAACGGGCACAGCAGCGCCTACCGGTCGCTGCACATCGACACCTCGAAGCATCGCCTGTCGTTCAAGGACTTTCCGATGCCCGAGCATTACCCGTCGTTTCCGCACCACACGCAGATCAAGGCCTACCTCGACGACTACGCCGACGCCTTCGGGTTGTCCGAGCACATCGAGTTCGAAAACGGTGTCGTACACGCCGAACCCGATACCGGCGGCGGGTGGCGCCTGGTCGACCGGGCGGGCGCGCAGCGTCACTTCGACCTGCTGGTCGTCGCCAACGGGCATCACTGGGACCCGCGGCTGCCCGACTTCCCGGGTACCTTCGCCGGCGGGTCGATGCATTCCCATTCCTACGTCGACCCGACGGCGCCGCTGCATCTGCGCGGAAAACGGATCCTCGTGGTCGGCATCGGCAACAGCGCCGCCGACATCACCGTCGAACTGTCGTCGAAGGCGCTGGACAATCACGTCACGCTGTCGACGAGGTCCAGCGCGTGGATCGTGCCCAAGTACATCGCGGGCCGTCCCGGCGACACGTTGTTCCGGACCTCGCCGCATGTTCCGCTGTCCTGGCAGCGCAAGGCAATACAGCTGATCGCTCCGATGTTGGGCACCGACCCGACGATGTACGGGCTGCCGCCGGCCGATCACAAGCTCTTCGAGGCGCATCCGACGCAGTCGGTCGAACTACCGTTGCGGCTCGGTTCGGGCGACGTGGTGCCCAAGCCGAACGTCGCTCGCCTCGACGGTGACACCGTGCACTTCGTCGACGAGACCAGCGACGTGTTCGACGTCATCATCTACGCCACCGGTTACAACATCACGTTTCCGTTCTTCGACCCGCAGTTCATCAGCGCGCCGGGCAACCAGCTGCGGCTCTACAAGCGGATGTTCAAGCCAGGTGTCGATAACCTGGTGTTCATGGGCTTCGCGCAGGCGGTCCCGACGCTGTTCCCGTTCGTCGAGTGCCAGGCGCGCCTGCTCGCCGCGTACGCCGTCGGGCAGTACGCGTTGCCCTCCGTGAACCAGATGGAGCGGGTGATCGACGCCGACCAGCAACTGCATGCCGGACACTGCACCGACCGGCCGCGCCACACCCAGCAGGTCGACTACTTCGTCTACGAGCACGATCTGCGTTGCCGCGAGATCCCGGCCGGGCGGGAGCGCGCCCGGCGGCCGGCGCGGGTCGGGTCATGATCCCGGTCGAGGTCGACTTCGTCAGCGGTGGCGACGTCTGCAGCGCATGGCATTTCGCCGGTGAGGGGGGAGATTCCGTCCGCAGGCCGGTGGTGGTCATGGCGCACGGGTTCGGCGGGACGAAGGATTCCGGCCTCGCGCCGTTCGCCGCACGGATCGCCGGGGCGGGAGCGGACGTGTTGGCGTTCGACTACCGGGGTTTCGGCGCCTCGCAGGGCCGGCCCCGACAGTCGCTGTCGGTTCGTCGCCAGATCGCCGATTATCACGCCGCCGTCGATGCCGCCGCCGCGCTACCCGGTGTGGACCCGAGCAAGGTGGTGCTGTGGGGCGCGTCGTTCTCCGGCGGCCACGTCCTGCGCGTGGCTGCGGAGCGCGACGACGTCGGCGCGGTCATCGCGATGACCCCGTTGACCAGCGGGATGGCGGTCAGCCGAGCGGCGATGAAGTCGCGCGATCTGACCACCTCCCTGCGCTGGACCCTGACCGGGATCCGGAGCAAGGTGTCGGTCACCCGAGGTGGAGCCCCGACCATGATGCCGCTGGTGTCACCCGTGGGTGGGGGCGGGGCGCTGGCGTTGGACGGAGCTGACGAGAGCTACCGTGCGATGGCCGGCCCCACCTGGCGCAACGAAATCGACTGCTCGGTGGGGCTCGAGGTGTTCGGTGTTCGAACGGCTGCGGCGGCCAAGCGGTTACGGTGCCCGCTGCTGGTACAGATCGCCGATTTCGACTCCTACGTCCCGGCCGACGCGGTGGCTGCCACGGCGGCACACGGTCGAGCACAGGTCCATCACTATCCCTGCGACCACTTCGACGTGTGGCCCGGCCACGACTGGTTCGAAAAGGCCGTCGGTGACCAGATCGCGTTCCTGCTCCGGACCGTTGCTGCTCAGTAGTGCGTCGAACCCTGGTCGACGGGTATCGCGCTGGCAGTCACGTACTTGGACTCGTCACTGGCCAGCCAGCACACCGCATCTGCGACGTCCTCGGGTTGCACGGCCCACGTCGGCAAGAACGGGGTCATCATGTTGGCCAGCTGGGGATTGGTGTCCATCGCCGCACCCAGCGCCGTCACCATGTCGCCGGTGGCCATGGCGGTGAGGACCGGGCCGGGGTGGACGCTGTTGACCCGGATCGAATGCCGTCCGAGTTCGGCGGCGAAGGCGCGCGCCATCCCCGTCACCGCGTGCTTGCTGGCGGTGTAGTGGATCATGAACGGCTGCAGCTTGATTCCGGCAGCCGAGCTGATCAGGATGACCGACCCGCCGCGACCGCCGGCGATGATCTTGTCGGCGCCGGCCATGACCGTGTTCCACGTGCCCGTGACGTTGATGTCCATCACGTCGCGGAAGTCCTTGGGGCTTATCGTGTCCCATGCCTGCGGCGCGGTCACCCCGGCATTGGCCACGATGACGTCGAGGCGGCCGAGTGCGGCGACGCCCGCTTCGACGGCCTGGTTCAGGCCGTCGGCGTCGCGGGTGTCGACGGCCGAGGCCACGATGCGTCGGCCCGTCGCCTCCACGAGCCGGACGGTGTCGGCGAGATCGTCGGGGGTCGCGGGATCGTAGGGGACGCAGTCCGGCAGCGGACCGGCGATGTCGACGGCGATGATGTCGGCGCCCTCGCTCGCCATCCGGACGGCGTGGGCGCGGCCCTGGCCCCGGGCTGCGCCGGTGACGAACGCGACCCGGTCCTCCAGGCGCCGGTTCACCGGGCGTCTCGCTGCGCCGCCTTGACGAGGTTGGATCCGACGATGAGCCGTTGGATCTCGCTGGTGCCTTCGTAGAGGCGAAGCAGCCGCACCTCGCGGTAGATCCGTTCGACGGGAACGCCCCGCATGTATCCGGCACCGCCGTGCACCTGAACCGCGAGATCCGCCACCTCGCCGGCCATTTCGGTGCAGAACAACTTGGCCGCCGACGGAGCGACCCGGCGGTCCTCGCCGGTCAGCCAGAGCCGCGCCGCCTCGCGCACCATCGCCCGACCAGCCATCACCCCGGCCTGCTGATCGGCCAGCATCGCCTGGACCAGTTGGAAGTCACCGATCGGGGTGCCGCCCTGCGTCGCGGTGGCCGCGTAGGCGACCGACTCGTCGAGCGCGCGTTGGGCGGCGCCCACGGCCAGCGCCGCGATGTGGATGCGCCCGCGGGCCAGCGAGGTCATCGCCGCCCGGTAACCGTGGTCTTCGCTGCCGCCGATCAGCGCCTCATCGCCGACCCGGACGTCGGTGAGGTTCACGTCGGCCGTCCAGGCGCCCTCCTGACCCATCTTCGCGTCCTTGACGCCGACCTCGACTCCGGCATTGTCGGCGGGCACCAGGAACACCGCGATACCCGGTCCTGCGTCGTCGGCGGGGCGGGTGCGGGCGAACACGATGAACAGGTCGGCGACCGGTGCGTTGGTGATGTACTGCTTGGCCCCGTCGATCACCCACGACGCGCCGTCGCGAACTGCCTTGGTCTTCAATCCGGAGGGGTTGGAGCCGGCGCCCGGCTCGGTCAGCGCGAAGGACGCGACCACCTCGCCCGAGGCGATGCGTTCCAGCCATCGGCTCTTCTGCTCGTCGGTGCCGAATCCGACGAGCACCTGGCCGGCGATGCCGTTGTTGGTGCCGAACATCGATCGCAGCGCCAGGGAGGTGTAACCGAGTTCCATGGCCAGTTCGACGTCCTGGCCGATGTGCAGGCCGAGGCCGCCCCACTGCTGCGGAATCGCATAGCCGAACAACCCCATCTTCATGGCCTGGTCGCGCAGATCGTCGGGCACCCGGTCCTCGGCAAGGATCTCCTGCTCGCGGGGCACGACCGCGGTGCGGACGAAGTGCCGAGTCTGGCCCAGGATGTCCTGGAAGTCGTCGTCACTGACTTCGGCGGTAGTCATCGGTGTTCGCTCTCCTCGGTGGCCTGCGTCTCGAATATCGTATATGAAATATGATAACGTCCGAGGGTGTCGGGAGACGAACAGAGGGTTGGTGACAGACGTGCCATTGCTGACGGGAAAGACCGCGGTGATCACCGGAGGGGCGCAGGGGCTGGGATTCGCGATCGCCCAGTGCTTCGTCGCCGAGGGGGCCCGCGTGGTGCTGGGTGACGTCAACGGCGAGGCCACTCGGACGGCGGCCACACAACTGGGTGGTGAGTCCGTTGCCCGGGCCGTTCAGTGCGATGTGACCAGCGCCGCCGAGGTGGAGGCCCTCGTGGCTGCCGCAGTCGACGGTTTCGGCGGGTTGGACATCATGGTCAACAACGCGGGAATCACGCGCGACGCCACGATGCGCAAGATGACCGAGGAGCAGTTCGACCAGGTCATCGCGGTCCATCTGAAGGGGACGTGGAACGGTCTGCGCGCTGCGGGCGCGGTGATGCGCGACGCCAAGAGCGGAGCGATCGTGAACATGTCGTCCATCTCCGGCAAGGTGGGCATGGTCGGGCAGACCAACTATTCGGCAGCCAAGGCGGGCATCGTCGGGATGACCAAGGCGGCGTCCAAGGAACTGGCCTACCTCGGCGTGCGCGTCAACGCGATACAACCGGGTCTGATCCGTTCGGCAATGACAGAGGCCATGCCGCAACGGATCTGGGACTCCAAGGTGGCCGAGGTGCCGATGGGCCGGGCCGGCGAGCCCGAAGAAGTAGCCAGGGTCGCGCTGTTCCTGGCCTCCGATCTGTCCTCGTACATGACCGGCACGGTTCTCGAGGTCACCGGCGGGCGACACCTGTGACGGTGGACGCGGTCATCTGCGAGCCGGTGCGCACGCCGATCGGCCGTTACAACGGGATGTTCACGAGCCTGACGGCCGTCGACCTGGGTGTCACCGCGCTGCAGGGCCTGCTCTCCCGCACCGGTGTGGCGCCCGATGCGGTCGAGGACGTCATCGTCGGGCACTGTTATCCGAGTATGGAGGCGCCGGCGATCGGTCGGGTGATCGCCCTGGACGCCGGACTGCCGGTGAGTGTGCCGGGCATGCAGATCGACCGCCGCTGCGGGTCGGGACTGCAGGCGGTGATCCAGGCCTGCCTGCAGGTGGCGAGCGGAGCCAACGAGCTCGTCGTCGCCGGCGGCGCCGAATCGATGAGCAATGTGGTGTTCCACTCCACCGACATGCGCTGGGGCGGTGCTCGTGGCGGCATCACCGTGCACGACGCGCTGGCGCGCGGCCGCACCACCGCAGGCGGCAAGAATTACCCGGTGCCCGGCGGCATGCTCGAGACCGCCGAGAACCTGCGACGCGAGTACGGCATTCCGCGCGAAGAACAGGACGAACTCGCCGTGCTGTCGCACCGGCGGGCAGTCGCAGCCCAGAAGACGGGGCAGCTCGCGGGGGCCATCATCCCGGTGACGGTGTCGACCCGCGCCGGGCAGGAGGTGATCGACACCGACGAGCATCCCCGCGCCGACACCACCGTGGAAGCACTGGGCAAACTCAAACCGGTTCTCGGCAAGAGCGATCCGGAGGCGACGGTGACCGCGGGCAACTCCAGCGGACAGAACGACGCTGCGTCGATGTGCCTGGTGACCACTCCGGCGAAGGCCGCGGAGCTGGGACTCACTCCACTGGTTCGGCTGGTCTCCTGGGCGGTCGCGGGGGTGGCGCCGCACCTGATGGGCATCGGTCCGGTACCGGCCACCGAGGCAGCGCTAGGCAAGGCCGGGCTCACGCTGGCCGACATGGACCTCATCGAGCTCAACGAGGCGTTCGCCGCTCAGGCACTGGCCTGCCTGCGGGAATGGAAGTTCGGCGACGCCGATCTGGAGCGCACCAACGTGCACGGGTCGGGCATTTCGCTGGGCCACCCGGTCGGAGCCACCGGTGGGCGGATGCTCGCAACGCTGGCGCGCGAACTGCACCGTCGCGGTGGCCGTTTCGGCCTGGAAACGATGTGCATCGGCGGCGGCCAGGGGCTGGCCGCGGTGTTCGAGACCGTCACCGCGAAAGGGGCGTAGCCATGACCAAACTGGCCCAGACGCTCGGCCTGACCGAGTTCCAGACCGAAATCGTCGCCACCGTGCGGCAGTTCGTCGACAAGGAGATCATTCCCAGCGCACAGGAACTCGAGCACGCCGACGAGTACCCGCGGGCCATCGTCGACGCGATGAAGGAGATGGGCCTGTTCGGGCTGATGATCCCCGAAGAGTTCGGTGGGCTGGGGGAATCGCTGCTGACCTACGCGCTGTGCGTCGAGGAACTCGCACGCGGCTGGATGAGCGTGTCAGGCGTGATCAACACCCACTTCATCGTCGCCTACATGATTCGTCAACACGGCACCGACGAACAGAAGCGCTACCACCTGCCCAAGATGGCCACTGGAGAGTCCCGCGGCGCGTTCTCGATGTCCGAACCCGAACTCGGCTCCGATGTCGCGGCGATCCGGACCCGGGCGAGGAACAACGGCGACGGCACCTACACCATCGACGGCCAGAAGATGTGGCTGACCAATGGTGGGAGCTCCACGTTGGTGGCGGCGCTGGTTCGCACCGACGAGGGCGCCGACAAGCCCCACCGCAACCTGACCGCGTTCCTGGTCGAAAAGCCCAGTGGTTTCGGTGAAGTGGCGCCGGGACTGGTCATCCCCGGGAAGCTCGACAAACTGGGCTACAAGGGGATCGACACCACGGAGCTGATCTTCGACGGCTATCAGGCCGACGCCACGGATGTTCTCGGCGAGGCGCCCGGTCAGGGGTTCTTCCAGATGATGGACGGTGTCGAGGTCGGCCGGGTGAACGTCTCGGCGCGCGCCTGCGGCGTGGGTATCCGCGCTTTCGAGCTCGCCGTACGGTATGCCCAGCAGCGCAGCACCTTCGGCAAGCCGATCGCCGAGCACCAGGCCATCGCGTTCCAGCTCGCCGAGATGGCGACCAAAGTCGAGGCAGCCCATCTGATGATGGTCAACGCGGCCCGCATGAAGGACTCCGGGGAACGCAACGATGTGGCGGCCGGTATGGCGAAGTACTTCGCCAGCGAGGTGTGTGCCGAGGTCACTCAGCAGAGTTTCCGGATCCATGGCGGCTACGGCTACTCCAAGGAGTACGAGATCGAGCGGCTCATGCGCGACGCGCCGTTCCTGCTGATCGGCGAGGGCACCAGCGAGATCCAGAAGAACATCATCAGCAAGCGGTTGCTCGCGGACTACCGGGTGTGACGGGATGAGCGTCCCCGATTTCGCCGTGCGTCCGCAGCTTGCCGAGGATGTTGCACGCTTTGTCCGTCGGCGGATCTTCGACGGGTTCTACGCAGCCGGGGCCTACGTGCGTCTGGACCAGCTCGCCGCGGAGCTGGGTGTCAGCGTCACCCCGGTGCGCGAGGCGCTGTTCGAACTCAAGGCAGAAGGGTTGCTCGAGCAGCAACCCCGCCGCGGTTTCGTGGTGCGTCCGGTGACGCACCGCGACGTCACCGACGTGTCGAACGTGCAGGCCTACCTCGGCGGGGAACTGACGGCCAGGGCGGCGCTCGGTATCACGGAAGCCCAGTTGCGCGAGCTCGAGCAGATCCAGAACGAGTTGGAGCGTGCCTACGCCGCCGACGACGGGGAACGCGCGGTACGGCTGAACCACGAGTTCCACCGGGCGATCAACGTGGCCGCAGATTCGCCGAAGCTGGCCCAACTGATGTCGCAAATCACCCGCTACGCGCCGGAATCGCTGTTTCCCGCCATCAGTGGGTGGCCCGAGAAGTCCAACGCCCACCACCGCCACATCCTGTCCGCGCTCCGCGCTCGCGACGAGTCTGCGGCGCGCAGCGCGATGTCGGAGCATCTGGCCGCCGGAGCCGAGCCGTTGATCGCCCACCTGACCCGCCGCGGCGTGATCGAGTGATGTCGGTGTCGCCGCCCACCCGCACGGTCGCGGCGCGATGACCGAGGAGGGGAAAGCGTCGATGCGGGTCCTCGACGGGTTACGGGTGCTGGATTTCGGCCGCTTCATCGCCGCGCCGTGGTGTTCGGCCCTGTTGGCCGACATGGGCGCCGACGTCATCCGCGTCGAGAAGCGGGACGGTGGGGAAGATCGGTGGGTGCAGTCGGTCACCGAGACCGGCGAAGGCGCAACCTTTCTGCAGTGCAATCGCAACAAGCGCTCGCTGACGCTGGACACCACGACCGACGAGGGCAGGACGGTAACCCGTCGGCTGGTGGCCGGCGCCGACATGGTCATCGCCAACATGCCTGCCGCGAGCATGCGGGCCAGTGGGCTGGATTACGACTCGCTGCGCGCGGTCAAGCCGGACATCATCCTGGCCAGCGCCACCGCTTACGGCGAGGGCGGTCCTTACAGCGACCGCATCGGGTTCGACGGGGCAGGACAAGTCATGTCGGGGGCGACCTACCGTCAGGGGCTGCCGGACCGACCCATTCGCACGGTGGTCCCGTACGCCGACTTCGGCACGGCGCTGACGATGACCATCGGCGTGATGATGGCGCTGTATCACCGCGACCGCACCGGGGTGGGTCAGCATGTCGAAGGAGCATTGCTACCCACCGCGCTGATGCTGTCCAACGCCTTCCTGATCGAACGTGACCTGCTGGGAACCGACAAGCCCCGCATGGCCAACCAGGGCACGTCCGTGGCGCCCTGCGATCTGTATCCCACCCGCGACGGCGGGTGGGTACTTCTGCAGGTGGCCGGTCAGCCCATGTTCAGGCGGTGGTGCCGGTTGGTCGGGCGCCCCGAACTCGCCGATGACCCCAGGTTCGCCGACGACGACCTGCGGTGGCGTCACGGTGACGAACTCAACGACATCATGAGTCGGTGGTGCGCGGACAAGACCAAGGCCGAGGTCCTCGGACTGCTCGAGTCGGCGAAGCTGCCGGCCGCGCCGATGCACTCCACCGCCGATGTCCTCGACGACCCGCACGTCGCGGCGATGGGATACCTCAAGCGGGTCGACTTCCCCGGCGCCGCGCACGACGTGCCGATCATCGAGACGCCGTTCCGGCTCTCGCAGACCCCGGGTGAGATCCGCAGGCGTGCACCCCTGCTGGGGGAGCACTCCGACGAGGTGCTCCGCGAGGCGGGCTATTCCGACGCCGACATCGCCGGCCTGCGCACCCGCCAGGTCATCTGAGCAGAAGCATCGCCCGCAACCGGGCCGCGTCGACCTTTCCGGTTGCCCCGCGGGGCACCCCATCCTCGTCGTCGAGCAGCGTCCACACCGTGGGCACCTTGAAGGTGCTGAGCACCGCCCTGGCTGCGGCGCGCAGGTCCGCGACGGTCGTCGGTGCGTCGCACACGACGGCGGCGCCGACCCGCCCACCGGCCGGGCCCGCGACGTTGGTCACGAACGCCGCGCGGACACCGGGCAGGCCGCGCAACGCCCGCTCGACCTCGCTCGGATACACCGTGGCTCCGCTGACCTTGAACATGTCGTCCGCCCGGCCGTCGAAGAACAGGAAGCCGTCGGCGTCGAGGTGGCCGAGATCGCCGGTGGGGTAATAACCGTCGGGCGTGAAGACGTCGGTCCTGCTGCGCCGGCAGATGCCCCGCATCACGTGGGGTCCCCGGATCTGGATCATCCCGGATTCGCCGGTGGCCACCGGCGTGCCGGTGTCGGGGTCGACTACCCGCACCGTCATCCCGTCGAACGGCTTTCCACAGCTGCCCCAGGCGGATTCGGGCATGTCGGTGTCGGCCGGGTAGCCACAGTACGGGCCGAACGACTCGGTCATTCCGAACAGCCGGGCCCTGGACCCCGGCCGGGAGCGCTCGCCTGCGGGAAGCAGCGCGTCGAGGCTGCCGGGCTTCAACGCGCTGAGGTCGGCTGTCGCCGCGCCGGCCAGGTCGCGGTGTCGGGCCAACGCCTCGGCCTGGTCCGGCCAGCCGCGGAACAGCGTCACCCGTTCGGCGGCCAGCAACCGCAACGTCGAATCCGGTTCGGGCACCGCCTCGGTCACCAGGGTGGCGCCCGCTACCAGCGCCGACAACAGGCCGCCGGCGAATCCGCCGACCCAGAAGAACGGCATCGGCAGGTACAGCCGGGTGTCGGCGTCCACGCAGCGGGCCGCCAGGCCTGACCGCACCGCATCGACGGCGTTGCCGTGCGAGTGCCGGACCCCCTTGGGGGCGCCGCTGCTGCCCGAGGTGAACAGGATGGCCAGCGGGTCGGCCGGGCGCACGGTCCGCGCCAGCACGTCCGCGACCCGGTGTGCGGGCGCGCCTGTCGTGGCGGGCAGCGCCGCAGCAGAGTGCACGGCCCGCAGCGCGGGCAGCTCGCCGACCGGCGGCAGGTCGTCCAGATAATGCCGCCCCCGGAACTCGTCGACCGCGATCAGGTGCTGCACGGCCGCGGTCCGGAGCGCCGCGCTCAACTCCGGCGCGGTGAACAAGGTGCTCAGCGGAACCAGCACGGCGCCGATCCTGGTCAGCGCGAACGCGATCCGGGCCCAGGAGACGCCGTTGGGCATCAGCAGACCGATCCGGCAGCCCTTGTCGATACCGGCGTCGAGGAACGCGGCGGCCAGTTCGAGGGTCTGGATGTCGAGCTCGCGGTAGGTGAGCCGCTCCCCGGGGTCCACGACGGCGTCCTTGGCGGGGTGGCGGCGGGCTGCATCGCGCAGCAGGGCGTCGATCGTGTCAGACATCGAACAGCCCTGCCAGTGCGGCGAGATCCACCTTGCCGCTGGAGCGCAACGGGAGGTCGGCGCGCCGGATGATGGCGAACCGGCGCGGGATCTTGTAGCTGGACAGCCGGGTGCGGAGCTCTTCGCGCAGCCGACTCTCATCGACCGGGTGTCCGCCGTCGGTGGCGATCACCGCGGCGACGACCTGACCGCGCTCCGGGTGGTCGAGGCCGAGAACGTGGACGGTGGCTTCGACACCGAGCGCCTCACAGACTTCGGTCAGTGCGTTCTCCACCTCTGAGGGCGCCACATTCGCCCCGGATGTCTTGATCATCGAACCGGCACGCCCGAGGAAGTAGAACAGCCCGTCGTCGTCGCGGCGCACGAGGTCCCCGGTGTGGAACCAGCCGTCGGGGTCGAAGCAGTCCTCGCGACGTCGGCCGTGGTAGCCCTCCATCAGAAACGGCCCTCGAAGCAACAGTTCTCCCGCGGAGGCCTCCGCACCGGTGTCGGGGTCGACGACCCGGGTCTCGAATCCGGGGGCGGGGCATCCGTAGCCACCGCGCCGGGATTCGGGCTGGTCGGACTCGTCTCCGCTGATGAGCACCACGCTGCCGGCCTCGGTCATGCCGAGCATGTTGTGACGCAGCTGTGGATCGGCGGGGCGGACGTCGGGCGACATGATGGGGTACAGGTTGCCGCGCCGCATCGAGCTCAGGTCCCGTGCCGGGAAGCTCGGGTGCCGGGTGAGGTGTGCGATGCCACCGACGAAACCATTGGTGAGGGTTGGCTTCTCGGACTCGATCAGGTCCAGTGTCACCGCCGCGTCGGTGGCCGTGGAGCAGACCAGCGTGGCCCCGGCGACCATGGTGGCCAGCAACCCGAACGCGAACCCGCCGATCCAGAAGAACGGCGAGTTGCAGAACAGGCGGTCCTCACCCTGGAACCGGCGGATCGTGTTGAGGTTGTGTTGATGGGCCAGCAGAGCCTCGTGTGTGTGCACGACGCCCTTGGGGGCGCTGGTGGAGCCCGACGTGTAGATCACCGAGAGCACATCACATCCATCGACGTCGTCTTCGAGCGCCGCCACCGCGGCGTGGTCGCCGCCCGGCATTTCCGACACGTCCTCGGTGAACACGATGTGGCGCAGCGCCGGCACCACCGCGCTCATGATCGGGCCGGGCGCCGGCAGCGCCTCGCCGAGCGCCTCGGTCAGCCGCTGCACGTAGTGGTGCGAACGATGGGACCTTGTCGCCAGCAGCACCGCCACATCGCTGTGGAGGAGCTGGGCCCGCAGTTCCGGAGCGGTGCTGAAGGTCGAGAACGGCACCACCACCGCGCCGATCCGGGCGGCTGCCAGCATCGCGACCACGAACTGTGCCCCGTTGGGGTACAGCAGACCGACGTGGGTGCCCTTGCCGACCCCGAGCGCGATCAGTCGCGCCGCCAACGCCGATGAGCGGGCGGTTGCCTGGGTGTAGCTGAGGCGCTCGTCGTCACACACGAGCAGTGCCTTGTCGCCGAGGCCGGCCCGGGCGTGCAGCAGCGCAGGGATTGTCACTTCAGCCGGGACCATGCGCGTCACACCCGGGCGAGGTGTGACCGTACGGCGGTCAGGTCGGGCTTGCCCGAAGGGGTTCGGGGGAGGGAGTCGACCACCATGATCTCGGTGGGGACCTCGTAACGCGCCAGCCGGGTGTGCAGGAAGTCGATCAGGTCGTCGACGGAGGCGTCGGCTCGTAGTTCGACCAGCGCCACCGGCGTCTCTCCGAGTCGCGGGTCAGGCTGCCCGACCACAGCGGCGCCGGTGACTGCGGGATGCTGCTCCAGCGCCGCGCGCACGTCGTCCGGCATCACCTTGAAGCCGCCCCGGATGATCGCCTGATCGGACCGCCCGAGAATCCACAGGAATCCGTCGGCGTCGATGCGGGCGATGTCGGTGGTGCGCAGCCATCCGGCATCCGGGCCGAACTGCGCAGGGATGACCTCCAGGAGCCCTGGCTCGTCGGGCCCGAGCGGCGCACCGGTGTCGGGGTCGACGACCCGCAGCTGTGCGCCAGGGTTGGCGCGCCCGACACTGCCTCGTTTGGCCTGCCAGTGATCCCGGTGGTCGGCCGGGGTCCAGCCGGCCACGCCACCACCGAATTCCGTTGCCGCGTAGGAGGTCAGCACGGGAATGCCGAATTTCTCGGTGAACGCGTCGGCATCGTCGGCCGACAGCGGTGCGGTTCCCGAGGTGACCGCGCTGACCCCGGCGAGGTCGGCGCGGGTCAGATCCGAGTGCAACACCATCCGCAGTGCGGCCGGGACCAGCGACACTGCGCGGGGCCGGTACTCGCGCACCGCGCGCGCCCACGGGTCCAGTTCGAACCGACGCAACAGCACGAACGGCCGGGCTTCGGCGATGCACAGCAGCACCCGGAACACCCCGCCGACGTGTACCAGCGGAGCGTTGACGATGGCGACGCCGCTGCGCACCCGCGTCGGTGCGTCGGCCTGCTCCGGATCGGCGCCGATGACGCTGCGGGCCAACATGTCGTAGGTCAGGTCGACCCGTTTGGGCGGGCCGGTGGTTCCGCTGGTCAGCATCGACACCGCGACGCCGGGCCGGCCGGGGTCGTCGGGCGCGGTGCCTTCACCGACCTCGGGTGGGGTCTGTAGATCGCTGATGGCGATCCTGGTCGCGGCGGACTCGCCGGCCAGCGCGGTCAGGTCACCGGCCAGGCCGACGAGCACCGGCAGCCGCAACGCCTCGATGTCCGCGCGGGTCCGCTCGTCGCCGCGGCCCGGGTTGATCGCCACCACGGTTCCTCCCGTCGAGAGCACCCCGAGCAGGGCTGCGACGTGGGCGGGCTCGTTGCGCAGCATGATCCCGACCCGGCCCCGGCCGGCCAGTGCCGCCACCCTGCGGGCGAGGGTGGCCACCTCGGCGAAGGTGTGCCACCGGCCGTCGAATTCGAGGGCCCGCGCGGCGGGGTCGAGGTCGAGCACCGCGTCGATGCGTCGCGACAGGGGGTGGCCCATCAGCGGATCCGGGGTGTCGACTTCGGGATGGGCCGCTCGGCGAGTTCGGCCTTGGCGAGCGGGTTGCCCAGCCGGGTGTAGATCAGGCCCTGGTCCATCGCCGCGCGGTAGGGCTTGTCGAGAGATTCCCAGATCGCCTTGACGGTGCCCTGGGTGGCGGTCGGCGGCTTGGTGGCGATGCACGCCGCGATGTCGTGGGCGCGGTCCCAGAGTTGTTGTTCGCCGACCACCTCGGTGACCAGCCCGATGCGCAGCGCGGTCTGCGCGCCGACCCGCTCGTCGTTGCCCATCAGCGCCATCCGCAGCGTGTCGCCGAGCCCGACGCGGCGCATCAGCCCGACCGGCTCGAGCGCCGAGACCAGCCCGGCGCTGACGTGGGAGTCGAAAAACGTCGCACCGTCGGAGCAGATCACCACGTCGGCCTCGTTGACGAAATACAGCGCGCCCGCGGTGCACATGCCCTGCACCGCGCAGACCACCGGCTTCCACATCTTCTGCCACTTCGGGCTGAGCAGCTCGCCGGGATCCTCGTGGTTCCACACGATGTCGGGCTGCCCGTACCTGGACTTGACGTCCAGGCCAGCCGAGAAAGCGCGCTCGCCCGCGGCGCGCAGCACCACCGCGTTGATGCCCTCGTCGGCCTTGATCAGGTGCCAGACCCGCCGCATTTCCTCGCACATCCGGCGGTTGAACGAGTTCAGCGCCTCCGGCCGGTTCAGGGTGACCGTCGCGACCCGGTCTCGGTGGTCCAGGTCGAGCAGTACGGTTTCGAAGTCCTCCATCGGTGAACCCTTACCGGCACTGCCAATTCGGGGCCCGCTTCTCCCGGAACGCCAGCGGACCCTCCTGGGCGTCCTCGGTACGCACCACCCGCTCGCGGAACGTCTCGGCGAGGATCTCCCCCTCCAGCAGCGGCAGGTCCAGCGTCTTGTGGATGGCCAGCCGCGTGCCGCGCACGGCCAGCGGGGCGTTGGAGTTGACGAGGTCTGCGATCTCGTGGGCCCGCTCGAGCAGCCGCTCGTGTTCGACCACCTCGGTGATCATCCCGAGCTCGTAGGCGCGCTGCGCGTTCATCCGTTCGTGCTTGCCCGTCAGCGCCATCCGCAACGCCACCGAGCGCGGCAATGCCCGGGCCAGTCGCACCATCTCCCGGGCGGCCACCAGGCCGATACTGACGTGCGGATCGAAGAACGTCGCCCTGTCCGAGGCGATCACGATGTCACCGGTGGTCACCCAGTCCAGGCCGGCGCCGCAGCAGATGCCGTTGATGGCCGCCAGTACCGGCTTGGCCATCCGGCGAAACGGGGGAGTGCCCTCCTGCGGGGCCTCCCACTGGTCGTAGGTGGACAGATAGGGCCGCTCGTAGATGACCTTGCCGTCCTCGGGGATCTCGGTGACGTCGGCGCCGGTGCAGAACGCCCGGCCGTTGCCGGTGACGATCATCAACCAGATGTCGTCGTCACTCTCGGCTTCGTCGTAGGCAGCGCGTAACTCGGTGATCATGTGTGGCGACAGCGCGTTGAGCGCCTGTGGGCGATTCAACGTGATGGTCGCGGTGTGTCCGGTCACCTCATAGGTGATGGTGTCGTAGTTCTCGGCTGTCCCCACGTGGTGTCCTTCGCTCATCTGCCTTGGAAGTCCGGTGTGCGCCGGTCCCGGAAAGCGGCCAGACCCTCCTTGAAATCAGCGGTCCGACAGCTCAGTTCGAGGCTGGCCAGTTCATGGGCCATCGACTGGCCCAGTGTGGCGTGCAGGCCGTAGTTGATGGCCTGCTTGGCCAGCCCGATCGCCACCGTGGGCCCGGAGGCCAGCCGCTCGAGCAGCTCGTCGGTGGCGGTGTCGAGCTCATCGTCGGCGACGGCGTCGTGGATCAGTCCCCACTGCGCCGCCTCGGATCCGTTGACCTTCTCGCCCAGCAGCAGCATGCGTTTGGCCCTGCTCACCCCGGCCAGCCGCGGAACCAGCCAGCTCGCCCCGGAGTCCGGGCTGAAACCGCGGTCGACGAAGGGTTCCCACAGCGTGGCTTCGGTTGCCGCGACGGCGAAGTCGGCGGCCAGGGCCAGATTGGCGCCCAGGCCGACCGCCCACCCGCGCAGCCGGCACACCACCGGAAGCTGCATGGTCGCGACGAGCTCGACGAGCCGGTTGGCCGTGTGCGGGATCCGCCGGGTGAGGTCGCCGGTCCTGGGGCGGCGCCCCTCGCTGTTGGTGGCCACCCAGTCGGCGCCGGCGCAGAAGTCGCCGCCGGCCCCGGTCAGGCACACCGCGCGCAACGAGTCATCGGTGGCGGCGGTGGTCATGATGGCGACGAGCTCGTCGATCATGGTGTGGCTCAGCGAGTTACGTCTGGACGGCCGGTCCAGGGTGATTCGCAGGACCGAGCCGTTGCGGCTCTGGCGCACCGCGCCCGCGTCGGCGTCGTCACGCACCGGCTGCCGTCCTCTCCGCACCCGGCGGGCTATACAGATAGCCATACCGTTGGTAGTTCGATTACTATCCTGTACAACTTAGCAAGGAAAGGCCGTCTGCGGAACAGTGTCAGTGCAGCGCATTCGCCAGCCCCGGGTGGCAGAGCTCGTGGCGTCTCGGCTGCGCGACGACATCCTCACCGGCCGGCTGGCCGAGGGTGACGTCCTGCCGTCGCAGGAGGCCCTGTTCGCCGAATTCGGCGTCAGCCCTCCGGCGGTGCGCGAGGCCATCCACATCCTGGAGTCCGACGGTCTGATCTCGGTCCGGCGCGGCAACGTCGGCGGGGCGGTGGTGCATCTGCCGTCGGCCGAGCGCACCGCCCAGATGATCAGCATGGTGCTGCAGACACGGGCGGCGACGCCGGGTGACGTCAGCGAGGCGCTGCTGCACCTGGAACCGATCTGCGCCGGGCTGTGCGCGGCCCGCGCGGACCGCATGACCGAGGTGGTGCCACATCTGCAGGCGGCGATAGACGCGCAGTCCGAGCAGTTCGACACTCCGGCGCGCTACGTCCCCAACGCCCGCCGGTTTCACGAAGAGCTCGTCTCGCGGTGCGGCAACGAGCCGATGATCCTGCTCATCGGCGCGCTGGAGGTGATCTGGTCGGCGCACGAGTCGGCGGTGTGGAGCGACGAACACCATCCCGACGACCCGATAAACCCCACGACGATGCGCGCCGCGTTGCGCGATCACCACCGGCTGCTCGGCGCGATCGCCGACGGCA
Organism: Mycobacterium sp. PO1; assembly: GCF_017312405.1. Lineage (GTDB taxonomy): Bacteria > Actinomycetota > Actinomycetes > Mycobacteriales > Mycobacteriaceae > Mycobacterium. The sequence goes on along the minus strand of NZ_BLTG01000021.1, from coordinate 104,673 downwards.
ACACCGCCCGCGCCCAGCGCCTGGCGGCCGCCCACCTGGCCGCCGCCCGGCGCACCACGCTGGCGGCCGGTGCGGACCGGACCATCGAAGCCAAGTTGATCTCGAACCGCGACTGAACAGGGGATCCGATGACCTCCACCGCCGACGACCGCGTGCTCTTCGACGCCGACCGCGACAGCCGCATCGCGACGATCACGCTGAACAATCCCGCGCAACGCAACTCCTACGACGCCTCCATGCGCGATCTGCTGGCCCGCCACCTCGACGAGGTGGCCGACGACGACGACCTCACCGTGGTGCTGCTGCGCGGCGCAGAGGGGGTGTTCAGCACCGGCGCCGACATGAACAACGCCTATGGCTGGTACGGCTCCGAGAGTGCCGACACATCCGACGGTGCCCGCAGGGCGCGACCCAGCCAGCGGCGCCGGCTCACCGTCGACCGCAGGTCGTTCGGCTTCTATCACAACCTGATGGGCTTCCCGAAGGTCACGGTCGGCGAGATCAACGGCTATGCGCTGGGTGGCGGCTTCGAGATGGCGCTGATGACGGACATCTCGGTGGTCGGACGCGCCACCCGGATCGGAATGCCGGCCACGCGGTTCCTCGGGCCGGCGCTGGGCAGCCTGCACATGTTCTTCCACCGCCTGGGTCCGGTGCTGGCCCGGCGACTGCTGCTCACCGGTGACATCATCACCGCCGGTGAGATCGAGCACCTCGGGGTGTTCACCGACACCTGCGATGGGGCAGCTGTGACGGCGCGGGCGCGCTACTGGGCCGAGAAGGCCGCGAAGATGCCGGCTGACGGCGTCGTGATGGCCAAGGAAGCGTTCCGGCTGGTCGAGCAGACCCAGGCCTATCAGGGGGAGGAGGTGGCCAGCTATCTCTTTCACGCATTCGGCACGAATCTGCAGTTCGCGCCGGGGGAGTTCAACTTCGTCAAGACCCGCGCCGAGCACGGCACCAGGGCGGCGTTCCGGCTCCGTGACGAGCACTTCTTCGTCCCCGAACCCGCCCGGGAACCGGGCCAGACATCCGAGTGAGTCGGCTCACCCTACTGCCCGCACTACAGTATCTGTTAGTTTTGTAACGTCGCATTCCGTTGAAACCGAGGTCGAGATATGCCCACACCCGTCATCGTCGGTGCCGCCAGGACGGCCATCGGCCGGTCTTTCAAGGGCACGCTGGTCAACACTCCGCCGGAGACCCTGATCACCACGGTGCTGCCCGAGGTGGTGCGCCGCTCGGGAGTGGACCCAGCCGAGATCGATGACATCATCTTTGCCGAATCGCACTACGGTGGTGGAGATCTGGCGCGCTACGCGGCCGATGCCACCGGCCTGACGGATATTCCCGGCCAGTCGGTCAATCGGCACTGCGCCGGCAGCCTCACCGCGATCGGCAATGCCTCGGCCCAAATCGGCTCCGGGATGGAGCGGGTGCTGATCGCCGGCGGGGTGCAGTCGCTGTCGATGACCCCGCTGGTCAACTGGCGCATCCCCGGTCCGGAGCTGAAGTTCGAAGAGAAGTGGATGCCGCCCACCCACGTCGAGACCCCGGACGCGCCGACTCGTGACATGTCCATCACCGTCGGCTGGAACACCGCGCAGTCCTACGGCATCAGCCGCGAGGAGATGGACGCGTGGGCGGCGCGCTCACACCACCGCGCCATCGCGGCGATCGATGCCGGCAAGTTCGCCGACGAGATCGTGCCGCTGAAGGTCACCCAGTTCGACGGATCGGTGGTCGACTTCAGCGTCGACGAGCAGCCCCGCGGCGACACCACCGTGGAGAAGCTGGCCGGACTGAAAGTGCTGCATCCCGAGATCGAGGGCTTCTCGATCACCGCGGGCAACGCCAGCGGCACCAACGACGCCGCGGCCGGCGTCGCGGTGGTCGAGCGCGACTACGCCGCGGCCAACGGGCTCGATGTGATGGCCACCGTCAAGGCCTGGGGGGCGGCCGGGGTCTCGCCCCGCGACACCGGGCTGGGTGCGGTCAAGGTCATCGGCAAGGTGCTCGATCGCGCCGGGCTCACCCCGTCGGACATCGCGCTGTGGGAGATCAACGAGGCGTTCGCCTCGGTGCCGATCGCCGCCTGCAAGGAGTACGGCCTCGACGAGGAGCTGGTCAACTTCTCCGGCAGCGGCTGCAGTCTCGGCCACCCGATCGCCGCGTCCGGCGCTCGCATGGTGACCACGCTGATCTACGAGCTGCAACGCCGCGGGGGCGGAATCGGTATGGCGGCCATGTGCGCCGGCGGTGGCCAGGGCGGCGCCGTCATCGTCGAGGTCTGAGACTCCGGTTGAGGTCGCAGATCCTGGGGTCTATGTGCGGGAGGCGGCCTTACCCCGGGTTCCGGCACGAGGACTCTTGGCGGGCTTGCGGGGTGTCTTCGTATTCGCCTCGAGCAATCTGGCGGCGTGATCGAGAATGCATTCCAGTCCGAACTCGAAACTGCGGTCGTCGGACGCGACGCGATGGTGCCCGGCCTGGACGATGGTCGCCAACAACGGTGTGCTGTCCGGGTCCACCGATTCGTCGATGTCGCGGGGGCTGTCCTCGGCGGCGAGGTTCTTGTCCCGGAGACGCTGGAGCACCACCGACCCCCGGACATGCGTCGACATGGCCGAATAGGTGTCGAAGGCCTGTTCCGGTGACAGTCCGGCCTCGACCAGGCTGTTGATGGCCTTTTCCACTTCCTGCACGCCCACCTGGGCCGTCCGGGGGCTCAGTGCGGAGCGGATCAATATCAGATCGCACAGGATCGGGTTGCCGTTGAAGGTCTCGCGCATCGACCGGGCGTGGTTGGCCAGCGTCTGGCGCCAGTCCTTGGCCTCGACATACGGGGTGGCGAAGGCGTACTGGCGCAACGCGCGGTCGGTCATCGCGTTCAGCAGGTCGTCCTTCTTGCGGAAATACCAGTAGATGCTGGTGACGCCGACACCCAGATGTTTGCCCAGCAACGGCATGCTCAGGTTGTCGATGCCGACCTGTTCGGCCAGTTCGAACGCGCCCTTGATGATGTCGTCGGGATTGATGGAACCGCGCTCACGCCGCTGGCGTTTCTCTGCGGTCGCCTGCTTCGCCACTGAGGGAACCTCCGTCACTTCGTTGCTGCGCGCACGACTCCCCGGTGCGGGATGATTGTCCGGAATGAGTCGACAGCGCGTGTCGTGAACTGCGTCTTTGCGTCCAAGTCGCTGCCTCGCCGTAGCTGTGACCTTACCGGCAGACATCGGAGGGGGAACGGCCGCCGTCGATTCACCCTACTACTGTAAGTCCTATAGTAAGCTTTTCCAGCGATACCCGGCGATATCCTGTCCGTCGAGCGTGGCGGAATGCGAAAGGGGCACAGTGTCAGACGAGGTTCTGCTCGAGCGTCAGGGACGGACGCTGATCATCACGATCAACCGGCCGGAGGCGCGCAACGCCTTCAATCTTGCAGTGGCGCAAGGCTTGGCCGATGCGGTGGACGAACTCGACGACACGCCCGAGCTTTCGGTGGGGATCATCACCGGCGCGGGCGGCAACTTCTGCGCGGGAATGGACCTCAAGGCGTTCATGGCCGGTGAGGTGCCCGCGATCGAGGGGCGCGGGATCGGTTTCACCGAGCGCCCGCCGCGCAAGCCGCTGATCGCGGCCGTCGAGGGCTATGCGCTGGCCGGCGGTACGGAAATCGTGCTGGCCACTGATCTGATCGTGGCGGCCAAGAACGCGAAGTTCGGCATCCCCGAGGTCAAGCGTGGTCTGGTCGCCGCCGGGGGCGGGTTGCTGCGACTGCAGAAGAAGATTCCGTATCAAAAGGCGCTCGAACTCGCGTTGACCGGCGACAGTTTCACCGCCGAGGAGGCGTCCGCGTGGGGGTTCGTCAACGTGCTGACCGAACCGGGTGAGGCGTTGGCCGGCGCACTGGAGTTGGCCGAGCGGATCACCGCCAACGGTCCGCTCGCGGTCGCGGTGACCAAGGAGGTCATGACCAAGTCCGCCGACTGGACGGAGGCGGAGATGTGGAAGAAGCAGGGCGAACTGGTGTTTGCGGTGTTCTCGTCCAAGGACGCGATGGAAGGGGCCACTGCGTTCGCCGAGAAACGCAAGCCGAACTGGACCGGTACCTGACCTGCTCGGGAGGTCTCCGATGAACGCCGGTGTCACCGTCGCCGTGGTCGGCGGTGGGTGTGGGATGGGGTTCGGTGCCGACATCATCGTCGACGGCGGTGACGACTGATCGATCGAGGGGCGGCGAATGGCCACGGCGGCGGAGGCGCGGGACTGGGCGCGGGTAGCCCTGCGCGGAATCGGAGACTCGCTGTACACGCCGTTCTGCGGGCCCGACGGGGACGACATCGACTGGGCCGCCTACCGGCATCTGGTGCGTCACTGCGTCGGCGACCTGAACCATGAAATGCTCTGGTGTACAAGTGGTGTAGCCGAGTTCTGGTCGTTGACCATCGAGGAGCGCAAGCGACTTCTCGAGGTGGCGATCGAGGAGGCACGTGCGATCAACCCCGAGGTGGTGGTGCAGGCCTGCGCTGCGGCGACGGCGGCCAAGGACTGCCTCGAGCTGACTCGCCACGCCGAGGCGGCCGGAGCGGACATCGTCTACCTGCAAACACCGATGATGGAGACCCACGGCGGCGAGGGTGTGCTGAACTTCTTCCGCTACGTCGCCGATCGCACCGACATCGCGCTGGGGATGTTCAACTCGCCGTCGTCAGGGTATGTGCTGACCGCCGACGAGAGCGCCCGCATCGTCGCCGAGATCCCTGCGGTGTGCGCCTCCAAGGAGGGCGCCTTCCGGCCCGCGAACAGCAGGCGGCTACACGATCTGGCGCCGGAGCTTGTGATCTGGGAATGTGACACCACCGTCTACCGGGCCGGCTGGTTGCACGAGGGGATCGTGTGCGCCGCGCAGCTGGGCACAGCCGGCTACCTGATGGAGACTCCGCAGCGGCGGGTCTTCACCGACTACTGGAACCTGATCTGGGACGGCAAGCTGATCGAAGCGATGGACTACGCACGGGTCAGTGGCATGGATCAGTTCGAGGCCGATCGGGGTCCCTGGTTCACCTGCTATCCGGGCCGTCCCGACTACTTCACCCACTGGGGCGGTGCGTTCAAGTATGCCGCGTCCGTACTGGGGCTGCCGATCGGCAACCACCCCGAATCGCGACCTCCGCAGGCGGCTCTGCCCGAGGCTGCGAAAGCCCAGATCCGCAATGCCTACCGGCGTTTCGGGTTGGTCGAGCACTGAGCGCGACCCCTCGAACGCGGCTTGTCGAAGGATGTACCGATAGGTGTACAGTATGAGCAAATATCGCGGCTGAAGTGCGAGGAGCTGATCGAGCGATGAGGACGTCGCGGTGACCGTTTCCGACACGACGAGTCCCGTTCTGTTCGAGCTGCGCGACAGCGGCGTGGCCGTGGTGACGCTCAACCGGCCGGACCGGATGAATGCCTGGGGCGGCGGTTTGGCCGGTGCGTTCTATCGCTGTATCGATCGTGCTGCGCGTGATCCGGACGTGCGGGTGGTGGTGCTGACCGGCAACGGCCGGGCGTTCTGTGCGGGTGCGGACATGGGGGATCTCGACGCGATCGGCGAAGCGAGCACTTCGTCGGATACCGACGTGACGCAACTGGTCGGCGAGCGGCATCCGTACTTCGTCACCGGGGTGAACAAGCCGATCATCGCGGCGATCAACGGCGCCTGCGCCGGGATCGGACTGACCCAGGCCCTGATGTGCGACATCCGCTTCGCCGCCGCGGGCGCGAAGTTCACCACCGCGTTCGCCCGTCGCGGTCTGATCGCCGAGTACGGCATCTCCTGGATCCTGCCCCGTGTGGTCGGCTGGAGCTCCGCGCTGGACCTCCTGCTCAGTGGACGCACCTTCTACGCAGAGGAAGCACTCGAGCTGGGGCTGGTCAAAGAGGTCGTGCCCTCCGACGAACTGCTTCCGCGAGCCTTGGCTTACGCCGACGACATCGCGCGCAACTGCGCGCCCACCGCGTTGGCGGTCATCAAGCGGCAGGTGTACGACGACGCGCTGCGCGACATGGTCGCCACCAGCGCTCAGGCCGAAAAACTCATGCACGAATCGATGCAACGCCCCGATTTCATCGAAGGCATCACCGCATTCTTCGAAAAGCGACCGCCGAACTTCCCGCCGTTGGAGGAGGAAAAGCCATGACCGCACATCCCGTGCAGCCACTGGACTACCGCGCGATCGACGTGGACAACCACTACTACGAGCCGCTGGACGCGTTCACCCGGCATCTGCCCAAGGAGTTCAAGCGTCGCGGGGTGCAGATGCTCACCGAGGGCAAACGCACCTTCGCTGTGATGGGGGGTGTCGTCAACCATTTCATCCCCAATCCGACGTTCGATCCCATCATCGAACCGGGGTGTCTGGATCTGTTGTTCCGCGGCGAGATTCCCGACGGTGTCGATCCGGCCTCGCTGATGAAGGTCGACCGGCTGTCTGAGCACCCCGAGTACCAGAATCGCGATGCCCGGGTGAAGATCCTCGACAAGCAGAACCTCGAGACCGTCTTCATGCTGCCGACGTTCGCCTGTGGCGTCGAGGAGGCGTTGAAAAGCGACATCGAGGCGACGATGGCCTCGGTGCACGCGTTCAATCTGTGGCTCGACGAGGACTGGGGATTCGACCGTCCCGACCACCGCTTTTTGTCCGCGCCGATCATCTCGTTGGCTGATCCCGACAAAGCGGTCGAAGAGGTCGAGTTCGTGCTGAGCCGAGGCGCCAAGATCGTCTGCGTGCGGCCCGCGCCCGTGCCCGGGTTGGTCAAGCCGCGCTCGCTGGGTGATCCCGTGCACGATCCGGTGTGGGCCCGGCTCGCCGAGGCTGGCGTGCCGGTGGTCTTCCACCTCTCCGACAGCGGATACCTGGCCATCGCGGCGCTGTGGGGTGGCCAAGACACCTTCGAGGGATTCGGCAAGAAGGATCCGCTGGACCAGGTGCTCCTCGACGACCGGGCCATTCACGACGCGATGGCCTCGATGATCGTGCACCAGGTGTTCACCCGGCATCCGAAGTTGAAGGTGGCCAGCATCGAGAACGGGTCCTACTTCGTCTACCGGTTGATCAAGCGGCTGAAGAAGTCCGCCAACACCGCGCCCTCTCACTACAAGGCGGACCCGGTCGAACAGCTGCGCAACAACGTGTGGATCGCGCCCTACTACGAAGACGACGTGAAGCTGCTCGCCGAGACCATCGGGGTGGACAAGATCCTGTTCGGATCCGACTGGCCGCACGGAGAAGGCCTGGCCGACCCGATGACGTTCACCGCGGACATTCCCCAGTTCCCGGAGTTCAGTGCCGAAGACACCCGGAAAGTGATGCGCGACAACGCGCTGACGCTACTGGGCGAAGACGCTCTGGTCACCGCGTAGCGGTCATCGGACCAGGTCTGTGCACGTGAGGAGCGAATAATCATGGGGGAGTGGACTATCGGTGATGTCGTCGACGCCATCGCCGATGTCGTCGGAGACCGGCACATGACGGTGTGCGGCGAGCGCACGACGACCTACGCCGAGATGGCAGAGCGCACCCGCCGCTTCGCGAACTTTTTGGCGGAGCGCGATTTCGGTGTCCACTGCGATCGTGATCAGCTCGACGGCTGGCAGTGCGGCCAGGACCGGGTCGCGTTGATCATGTACAACGATCGCTACCCGGAGGTGGTGATCGGGGCGTTGAAGGCGCGTTGCGTGCCGGTCAATGTGAACCATCACTACACCCCGCGTGAGGTGGCAGAACTCCTCGACTACGTCAAGCCCCGGGCGGTGGTCTGTCACCGCGCACTGGGCGCCAAGTTCGCCGATGTGCTGCCCCCGGCGGGCGCGGAGCTGATGATCGCGGTCGACGACGGCAGCGACGCCCCGGCGCTACCCGGTTCTGTCGATCTCGACGATGCAATCACCGCAGGTGATCCAGACAGCTGGATCAAGGGTTCACCCGACGACCTGATGATGTACTGCACCGGCGGCACCACCGGCCGGCCCAAAGGTGTGTTGTGGCGGCAGAGCGACACCTACGTGTCATCGATGCTTGGCGCAGACCATGAATCGGCCACCGAGATCCACCACAAGGTACGTGACAACCAGGGCCCGCCCTGGTTCGCGGTGTCTCCGCTGATGCACGCCGCGGGCCTGTGGACGGTGTTCTCCGGGGCTCTGGCGGGTCTACCCGTGGTGCTCTACGACGATCGCGCGAAATTCGATCCGAAGACGGTGTTACGGACCGCTGAACGGGAGAAGGTCGGGCTGATGACCATGGTGGGTGACGCCTATGCTGCTCCGTTGATCGAGGAGCTCAACCGCGGCAGCTACGATCTGTCCACGCTCTACGCCGTCGGAACCGGCGGCGCGGCAACCAATCCCAAACACGTTCAGGCGTTGCTGGACAAGCTTCCGCATGTGACGATCATCAACGGTTACGGGTCGTCGGAAACCGGCAACATGGGGTTCGGGCACAACCGGATGGGGTCCAGCCGCGAGACGTTCGACCTGCGCGAGGGCGGGACGGTCGTCTCGGCTGATCTGGCCAGGTTCGTCGAGCCGGGCGACCCGGAGATCGGCTGGGTGGTGCGCAAGGGGCGAATCCCGCTGGGCTACTTCGGCGACCCCGATGCGACACGCGCGACGTTCCCGGTGGTCCAGGGGCAGCGGGTGGTGGTGTCCGGAGATCGGGCCAGCCTCGAGGCTGACGGCACGCTGCGGTTGTACGGCAGGGACTCGTTGGTCGTCAACACCGGCGGCGAGAAGGTGTTCGTCGAGGAGGTCGAAGCTGTGCTGCGCGCGCACCCCGGCGTGGCCGACGCCCTGGTCGTCGGGCGCGACAGCGACCGCTGGGGCCAGGAGATCGTGGCTCTGGTCGCCACCCGACCCGGCATCACGGTGGCGGGCGATGACCTGCGCGTCGCCTGCACCGCGGCGCTGGCACGGTTCAAGACGCCCAAGGAGTTCATCGTCGTCGACGAGGTGCGCAGGCTCGGCAATGGCAAGGCGGACTATCGCTGGGCGAAAGCTCTTGCCGCCGAATCGAACACGATGGTGGTCCCGTGACGCAATCGGTTTCCCCGACAGCCAATCCCAGAGTCATCGACTGCCTGGTGAACGTCCACTTCGGCGAGACCGCCAAGCAACCGGAGTTCATGCTCAAGGTGCGCGACGACTATTTCAAGGGACCCCAGTCCCTCTATGACCAGGTCGAGCTACCTGCTCTGCTCGACGAGATGGACGAGTACGGCGTCGTCAAGGCGATTCTGATGGACAATCTGGTCAAGCCGTCGGTGACTGCCCGCGAATTCGTCGAGAAGCGACCCGACCGGTTCGCGCTGGCCATCGGCGGGGTCAACCTGCTGCGCCCGGTGCCGGCGCTGGCCGAGCTGACCGCCGTGCGCAGGGACCTGCCCGTCGCCTACGCCGCGGTCGGCCCGAGCTTCTGGGGCGACGGCATGTACCCGCCCAGCGACGCGGTCTACTACCCGCTTTACGCCAAGTGTGCCGAGCTCGGGCTGCCGCTGTGCGTCAACACCGGGATCCCCGGTCCACCGATCCCCGGAGAGGTGCAGAACCCGATCCACCTGGACCGGGTGTGCGTACGATTTCCCGAACTGAAGTTGTGCATGATCCACGGGGCCGATCCGTGGTGGGACATCGCGATTCGGTTGCTGATCAAGTACGCCAACCTGCGCATCATGACGTCGGCATGGTCACCCAAGCGGTTGCCCGAAAGCCTATTGCACTACCTGCGTACCCGCGGCAAGACCAAGGTGATCTTCGCCTCCGACTGGCCGGTGTTGCGGCAGAGTCGCGTCGTACCTGAGGCGCTCGCGCTCGAGCTGCCGCCCGAGGTCCTGGACAACTATCTGTTCAACAATGCCGAGAGCTTCTTCTTCGGACAGGAGACCGACTGAGTATGGACCGCTACGAACTGCGCAGGCTGGACTACAGCCTGTCCGAAGACCATCAGGCATTGCAGGCGGCCTACAGGGACTTCTTCGCCTCCCGGTGCCCGATCGAGACAGTGCGCGCGGCCGAGGGGTCAGGGTTCGACAAGAATCTGTGGGAGCGGCTGTGTGCCATGGGCGCAACGACCATGGCGGTGCCGGAGTCGGTCGGTGGTGACGGGGCGACGCTGGTGGACCTGACGTTGGTGGCCGAGGAGATCGGTCGGTCGCTGGCCCCGGTGCCATGGATCGACCACGTCTGTGCTCAACGGTTGCTGGCCCGGCTCGGCGAGGTGAACGCCGACGTGGTCAACGGCACGAAACTGCTCGCCCTGGACCCGCGGCAGGACGCCGTGACGGGCAGGCGGCTGATTCCGGCCGGGTCGGTCGCTGAACAGGTGCTGGTCCGGGACGGGACCGAGATCGTCGCCTTGACCTTCGCTTCTCGGCCGGCCCGTGTCGACAACATCGGCAAGCTGCCGATGGCGTGGATCGACCCGGCAACTGCCGACAGCCGCACCGTGCTGGCCGATGGGGCCGACGCGCTCGCCGAATACCAGCGGGCACTGGACGAATGGCGGTTGCTCACCGGCGCGGCTCTGGTCGGGCTGGTGGAGGAGACGATGACCATCGCCGCCGAGTTCGCCAAGACCCGCTACACACTGGGGGTACCGATCGGGACGCTGCAGGCCATCTCGCACCCGCTGGCCAACATCGCCATCACCGTGCAAGGTGGACGCAACCTCGCGCGGCGCGCGGCCTGGTTTTTGGACAACGAACCGGCCGAGCGGCGCGAGCTGGCGCCGTCGGTGTTCGTGTTCATGGCCGAGGAGGCGGCCAAGGCGGCGACGATGGCGGTCCACGTGCAGGGCGGTCTGGGGGTGTCCGCCGAGGCGGCCGCTACGGCCTATCTGGTGCGGGCTCGGGGCTGGGCGATCGCCGGGGGTGACCCCGCGACCACCGCGAAGTACATCGCCGCGGTCGTGGCCGAACGGGAAGGGCGGAGCTGAGCAATGGATTTCTCCCGGGTGCAATTGTCCGACGAGGACCAGAAGTTCCAGGACGACGTTCGCGAGTTCCTCAGCGAGATCGTCACCGAGGACGTCATCCGGCGCGACCGCGAGACCGGTGACAACTTCGACGAGGGCGTGCATCTCGCGCTCGGGGCGGCCGGCTACCTCGAGCAGGAATGGAAACCGGATTCGGACAAGGCTTTCACCCGGGTGCGGCGCCGGATCTGGGAATTTGAGAAGCGCCGCGCTCATGTGCCGTGGGTGACCTCCGGCACGACGGCGATGATCGCCCGGTCGGTGGAGAAGTTCGCCTCGCCCGAGCTGAGGGAGGAAGTGCTGCCAGGGGTCTACAGCGGGCATGTCCGCATGTGCCTGGGCTACACCGAGCCCGAGGGCGGCTCGGATGTGGCCACCTGCAAGACCAGGGCGGTGCGTGATGGTGACGGGTGGATCATCAACGGATCGAAGATGTTCACCACCGGCGCGCACAACTGTCAGTACGTCTTCCTGATCACCAATACCGACCCGACGGCTCCCAAACACAAGAGCCTGACCATGTTCCTGGTTCCGCTGGACTCCCCGGGGGTGGAGATTCAGGGCATCCGCACCGTGGACGGAGACCGCACCAACATCGTCTACTACAGCGACGTGCGGGTCGACGATCGCTATCGGTTGGGCGCGGTCAACGACGGCTGGACGGTGGTGCGCGAGCCGCTGAACGCCGAGCACGGCGCGGTCGACGCGGCCGACGACGGGTTGGCGGACGTGTCGATCATGATGCACCAGGCGATGTTCATGGCCACCGCGGTGGACAAGGCCGCGCAGCGGTGCGCGGTCGACGACGGCGCGGTGGCTTACCGGCTGGGCCGCAGCGTCGCCCGGATGGAGGCGGCCCTGTCCGCGCCGAGCATCTTCGGCCGGGTCGCCCTCGCACAGACCATGCGCGACATCTCTCCGGATTTGATGGACATGCTGGGCGCGGCCTCAGCGCTTCCCGACGGTGCGGACGGAGCCGCCGACGACGGGGCCGCCGAATACATCTACCGGTTCGCACCACTCGTCGGCATCTACGGCGGCACGCTCGAGGTGTTCCGGAACATGATCGCCCAGTACGTGCTGGGACTCGGCAAGCCCGCCTATGCCGCGCCGACTGCCACGAAGGAGTCCTGACGTTCAGTCGCCGAGGGTGAACTCACCGCGAAAAATCCCGCGCGTTTTCGCACTCAGTTCACGCTCGGCGTGAGGAACTGGGCCGCTGGTTGGGCGTGAGTAACTGGGTCGCTGGTTGGGCGTGAGTAACTGGGTCGCTGGTTGGGCGTGAGTAACTGGGTCGCCGGTTTGGCGAGAGGAACTGGGGTTGGGCGTGCAGGTGAGCTGCTAGGTGCTCAGGATGGTCGCGCCCGCCGTGCCGGGCGCGCCGTAGAGCTGAGCGAAGCCGACCTTCGGTTCGCCGGGGATCTGGCGGTCGCCGGCCTGGCCGCGCAGTTGCCGGACGATCTCGTGGACCTGGCGCAGTCCGGAGGCGCCGATCGGCTCTCCGTTGGCCAGCAGTCCACCGTCGGTGTTGATCGGCATCGACCCGCCGATCTCCGTGGCGCCGTCGGCGAGCAATTTCTCCTGGTCGCCGTCGGCGCAGAACCCGGCCTCGGCCATGTGGATGATCTCAGCGCCGGCATCGGTGTCCTGCAACTGGATCACGTCGACGTCAGAGGGTTCGATTCCGGCCTTCTCGAACGCTGCACGGGCGGCGTACACGGTGGGCGCCACGTCTTCGTCCACCGGGGCGAAGGTGGTGTTCACCTCGTAGGCGCCGTACTTGCGGGTACGCACCTCGACCGCGCGCACGTACACCGGTTTGTCGGTGTAGCGGTGGGCGAGGTCGGCCCGGCACATGATGACTGCGGCCGCTCCTTCATCAGGTGAGCAGAACATGTACTGGGTCAGCGGATAATTCAGCATCGGTGAATTCAGCACAGCGTCTTCGGTCATCGGTTTGCGGCGGAATGCGTGGGGATTGAGGGCACCATTGCGCAGGTTCTTGGTGACGACCTTGGCCAGCGTCTGACGGCTGATGCCGTGCTGATGCAGGTAGCGGTTGGCCTTCATGCCGAAGAACTGGGTGGTCAGATACTGGCCGTTCTCGGCGTACCAGGCCGGCATGCCCACCAGCGCCGGGTCCTCGGTGAACGCGCCTCGAGGGTGCTTGTCCATGCCGACGGCGATGCCGATGTCGTAGTCGCCCAACCGGATTCCGTCCGCACAGGCCTTGGTGGCGCTGGCTGCGGTGGCACAGGCGTTGAAAACGTTGGTGAAGGGGATGCCGGACAACCCGACCATGCCGACGATGGCGTCCGGATTGGCCACCGTCCAACTGCCGCCCACCCCGAACTGGATGTCGTACCAGCTGATCCCGGCGTCTGACACCGCGGCGCCGATCGCGTCGACCCCCATGTCCATCGCGGATTTACCCTCGAACCGGCCGAACGGGTGCAGGCCGACACCGATGATCGCGACATCAGTCATCGTGGTGAATCCTTTCGGGGCGGCGGAAGAAGTGGATCCGGCCGTTCGGAGTCCATGCAACAGTAAATCTTACGGTAATGCCCCCAGGATGAGAATGCGCGGTTCGGCGAAGCGCAGACTGCGCGCGCCTGATGGCGAAGAGCAACTGCGCCCGCCAGATGGCGAAGAGCAACTGCGCGCGCCGGATGGCGAAGAGCAACTGCGCGCGCCGGACGGCGACGCGTCCAGCTGGGTGTCGCCCGCGTGTGGTTCGACGTTGCGCTCGCGCGGGGCCGTCAGCAGGATAGGCTTATCGAAAGCGCAACCGGATGCCTTACAGGAGGTGGGCGCGTGGCCGCCGACACCGAGCAGGACGCCGTGGTGTTCGACCCCTTCTCCGCGGATTTCTACCGGGATCCGCACGCGTTCTATCCCCGGCTGCGGACGCAGGCGCCGGTGTTCTACAACGCGGAGTACGACTTCTACGCACTGAGCCGGCACGCCGACGTGGCGGCCGGGTTGAAGGACTTCGCCACCTATTCGTCGGCCTATGGCGTCGACCTGGGCATGGTGCGCACCGGACAGAAGGCGCCGGCCAAGATGATCATCTCGATCGACCCGCCCGAACACCGGGTGATGCGCAGCCTGGTGAACAAGGTGTTCACCCCGCGCGCGATCAGCGCTTTGCACGACATGGTGTCCGACACCGTGGACAGATTCCTCGCGGCAGCGTCCGCCGGGCCCAGTTTCGATGTGGTCAGCGACTTCTCGGTGTACTTCCCGGTGGATGTGATCACCCAGATGCTGGGGGTCCCCGAAGAGCGGCGTCAGCAGGTCAGGCTCTGGATCGACGAATCGTTGCACCGCGAACCCGGCCAGATCGACATCTCGGAATCCGGCAAGCAGGCGATGGCCGAGATGTGGCTGATGTACTACCAGCTCATCCAGGAGCGCCGCGAAGCTCCGCGCGAGGACATGATCAGTGCCCTGATCGCCGCCGAAGTGACCCGTGACGACGGGGCCACCGACCGGCTGCGGGACTCCGAGATCGCCGGGTTCGCGACGCTGCTCGGCGGTGCCGGCGCCGAGACGGTGACCAAGTTGGTAGGCGGTGCCATCGCCACCTTCGCCCGCCATCCCGAGCAGTGGCAACAGCTGCTCGACGACCGCTCGAAGATCCCCGCCGCGATCGAAGAACTGCTGCGCTACGACGCCCCGGTGCAGTACAACGTCCGCCGGTCCACCCACGAGGTCACGATGAACGGGGTCACGATCCCGGCAGGCGCCCCGGTGTTCCTGCTCGGAGCGTCGGCCAACCGCGACCCCGATGCCTGGACCGCACCGGATGACTTCGACATCAACCGCGATCGCACCGAGGCGCAGAACCTGGGATTCGGCTACGGCATCCACAGCTGCCTGGGCGCCGCACTGGCGCGGATGGAAACGCTGATAGCGCTGGACAAGCTGCTGGATCTGATGCCGCGCTACGAAGTGCTCTGGGACGGCTGCCGCCGTGTCAGCATGCAGAACGTCGCGGGCTACTCGCATGTCCCGGTGCGGATCCTGGCGTGAGGCTCAGCGCGGGTCGACCATGTCGCGCAGCCGCTCGGCGGGAAACACGGAGGCCCCCGCCGCCCGCACCCGGTCCGCGAGACCGCGGTCGGAGGTGGCGACCCGGATCTGCTCGGGGCGGGGATCGGCGGTGACGAGGCGGACGATCTCGTCGTCGGCGGAATTCGGCGCGGCCGCCGAAGCATGGGTGACGGTGACCGCCTGCGACTCGATGGGCGGCGAAGGGGGACGTTCGAACACCACCGTCACATCGGCGTTCGCGCGCACCGCCCACTGTCCGAGGCATTCCACCAGTGCGCCCATCGCGGCGCGGCGGTCGCGCCACCACCCGTCAGGACGGCAGCCGATCACGTTCATCCCGTCGACTATCCAGCGCACCGATTTCGACACTATCCCCAACAGCTGCATGCGAAGGTGGATGACATGGCCGACACCACCACCAACATCGAACACAAGGTGACGTTCTGCCGCATCTGTGAGCCGCTGTGCGGCATGGTTGCCACCGTCGAAGACGGCCGGCTCGTTGCGTTGCGACCCGACAGGGACCACCCGCTGTCCACCGGATTCGCGTGCCAGAAAGGCATCGCCTTCACCGAGGTGGTCAACGACCCCGACCGGGTCACCATGCCGCTGCGGCGCACTCCCACCGGTTTCGAACAAGTCGGCTGGGACGAGGCGATGACCGATATCGCCAACCGCCTCTCGCGCATCGTGGGCGAGCACGGGCCGGGCGCGGTCGGCTGGTACATGGGTAATCCGGGGGCGTTCAGCTATGCCCACGTGCTGTCGATCCTGGCGTTCATCAAGGGGCTGGGCCGCGGCACGCACTTCTACACGGCTTCCTCGCAGGACACCAACAGCCGGCTGATGGCCAGCCAACTGCTCTACGGCACCCCGATCTCGGTACCAATACCGGACCTGAACCGCGTCGACCTTCTGGTCGTGATCGGCGCGAATCCGGTTGTCTCACACGGCAGCTTCCTGACCGCGCCGCGGATCAAGGACCGGATGAACGACGTCGTCAAACGCGGCGGGCGGGTGGTGGTGGTCGATCCACGACGGACCGAGACGGCTGCGGCGTTCGAATGGTGCGGGATCGTGCCGGACACCGACGCCTATCTGCTGCTGTCGTTGCTGCAGGTGATGTTCGACGAGAACCTCGTCGACGAGCGGCGGATCGGCGCGCAGGCCGACGGGCTGGGCTGGCTGCGCGCGCTGGTGGCGTCCTTCGCGCCCGAGACCACCCAGCGGCACACCGGCATCGAGCCCGACGTGGTGCGTGCGCTGGCGCGAGACCTCGCCGCCACGCCGCGCGCGGCGATCTACGGGCGGCTGGGCACCTGCGTCGGGCGCCACGGCACCCTGACCTCGTATCTGATCGATGTGGTCAACCTGGTGGCGGGCAACCTCGATGTGCCGGGCGGGTCGGTGTTCGGCAGTCTCGGGCTGCCCGGTCAGCGGCTGGTGAACATCGCGATGGGCGCGGCGTTGCGGCGCACCTACCGGCGGCGGCGTTCGCGCATCGGCGGTTTCCGCTCGGTGATCGGCTCCGAGCCGGCCGCGCTGATGGCCAAGGAGATGCTCACCCCGGGGCAGCGCCAGATCCGGGCGATGTTCATCAGCGCCGGCAACCCGGTGCTGTCGGTACCCAACGGTCCAGAGCTGGAGTCGGCGTTGGAGTCGGTCGAATTGTCGGTGGCGCTGGACTTCTACCTCACCGAGACCACCGCGCACTGCGACTACGTGCTGCCGGTCACCACGATGTACGAACGCGACGATTTCCCGCTGACCTTCCAGATGTTCCAGGCCACGCCGTTTCGTCAGGCCACCGAGGCCGTCGTCGAACCGCCCGGGCAGGCGCGCCAGGAGTGGGAGATCATCGGTGACCTGATCGGACGCCTGAACGGTGAATCGACGGTGTTCACGATGTTCGGTGCGGCCAACCGGTTGCTGCGCCGGGTCGGCATCGAGTTCACACCTCGCAGGTTCGCCGACGGCGTGATCCGGGTCTGCGCGGGCGGTGACCGTTTCGGATTGCGCCGCAGCGGTCTGACGTTCGACCGGCTCACCGCAGAACACGCCCACGGAACGGTCCTCGACGATAACCTGGCCACCGGTGTCCTCGGTTCGGTGATCGGCTATCCGAAGCGCCGGATCCGGCTCGCCCACCAGGACATCGCCGCCGAGATCGCCGGGATGGCCCGCCGCACGGAACCCGAGGGCTTTCCGCTGCGGATGATCGGTATGCGCGAAACCCGTTCGGAGAACTCGTGGATGCACAACGCGCCGCTGCTCATGCGCGGTGATCGCGGCCAGCACGGGTTGATCAACGCTGATGATGCCGCCGAATTGGACATCAGCGACGGGGCCGAGGTGACGGTCAGTTCGCCTTACGGTCAGATCAACGTCCAGGTCTGCGTGACCAAGGACATCGTGCCCGGCGTCATCGCGGTGCCGCACGGCTGGGGTCACAGAGGGACCGGCGGGTGGCGGTTGGCCAACCGCGCAGGCGGCGCCAACGTCAACCAGCTGACCTCCAGCGATCCCGACGACGTGGAGGCGTTGTCCGGGATGGCCTGGTTGACGGGGGTACCGGTGCGCCTCGACAAGGCGAATTCCGCCCTGGCAGGCCTTGAAAAGCCCTGACGCGCAGCGCGTCAGGCGATGGCGCCCACGTCCTTGAGGGCCTCGATCCGGTCCCAGTCCAGCCCCAGTTCCATGAGTACGATTTCGGTGTGCTCAGATGCCTGCGGGGCGCGGGTGGTCTCCAGCGGTTCGTGGTTGAACTGCACCGGTCCCCGAACCACTTTGAATGGCCTGCCACCGTCGTTGGCGTCCACCTCGACGATCATGTCGTTGGCGATGGCCTGCTCGTCGGTGGCCAGATCGACCAGGCTCTGGAACGGCGCCCACTGACCTTTCATCGACTTGAGGTGCTGGCGCCAGTATTCGAACGGCTTGGCCGCGATCGCCGCAGCGATGAGTTCGACACCCGCTTGGGCGTTGTTTATCAGCGGCAGTACGTCGCAGAAGCGCGGATCGTCAGCAAGTTCGGGCAGGCCGAGGTGTTCGAACGTGTCGCGGATGTAGCCGGTCGGGCTGACGATGCACAGGTTGATGGTTTCACCGTCGGAGGTCTGATAGTTGGCCATGAACGGGTTGACCGACGTTGTGGTGCCGGGCATCAGTGACCGCATCGTCTCGCCGGTCTCCATGCCTTGGGTGACGCTCGCACCCGCGGCCCACCATGCGGTGCTGAGCAGGGAGACGTCGATCTCGACGGCTTCGCCGGTGCGTTCGCGGTGGAACAGCGCCGCGGAGATCCCGCCCGCGATGTTCATTCCGCCGATCGAGTCGCCGAAGGCCGGAATGCCCTGCGGCAGTGCCCCGCCCAGCTCCTCGGGGGTCAGCGCGTGCCCGACGCCGCTGCGGGTCCAGAACGCGGTGCCGTCGAAGCCTCCGACCAGTCGTTCGGCGCCCTTGTCCCCGTAGGCGCTGCCCCGGGCGTAGATGATGTTCGGGTTGACCGCGCGGATGTGCTCGATGTCGAACTTGTTCTTCTGCCGCGCCTGGGGCATGTAGTTGGTCAGGAACACATCGGCGGTCTTGGCGATCTCGTAGAGCACCTCCTGGCCTTCGGGGGTGGACACGTCGATGCCCACGCTGCGCTTGCCGCGGTTGGGGTGCTCGATGAGGGGATGGCGATTGGGGTCGAGCTGGAATCCGCCCATGTTGACGAAGCCACGTTGGGTGTCGCCGCGGACCGGGTGTTCGACCTTGATGACGTCGGCGCCCCAATCCGCGAGGATCGCGCCGGCGGCGGGCACAAAGGTGAACTGTGCGACCTCGAGAACCCGAACGCCCTGCATCACCTTGATCACGGAAGTTCCTCCTGACGACGGCGTCGACCCATGGCAGCGTGAGTGTAGCCGGGTGGAATTACTGTAATAGTTACCGTTGTAATTCCATGAAGGGCGTGGGGTGACAGGTGATCGACGTGCAGTCGCTCCCGCGAGTGAGAAGCCAGGGCTGTGAATCCGGGCCTACCCATAGCCAGGAACTCTATTTCGCGGGTTGGGCGGAAGCGGACCGGAACGTCACCGGCAGCGCCGTCGGTGACCGGAACGGCTGGCCGTGGATGTGCGGGTCGTCGTCGGTGACCAAGCGGATGTCGTCGAGCCTCGTGAGCAGGCATTCGACGGCGACCCTGGTCTCCATCCTGGCCAGGTGCAGCCCCATGCAGGTGTGCTCGCCGGCGGCGAAAGAGATGTGCGGGGTCCGCGTGCGGAAGATGTCGAACTCCTCGGAGCGTTCCCAGCGGCGCTCGTCGCGGTTGGCCGAGCCGATGCACACGTCGATGACCGAGCCGGCCTCGATCGGCACCCCGTCGATCTCGGTGTCCTCGCTCGTGTAGCGCTGCACCGTGGTCAGCGGCGTCTCGAAGCGCAGTGCTTCTTCGATCGCCGAGCCGATCAGGCTGTGGTCGGCGTTGACGGCGTCGAACTGCTCGTGGTGGGTCAGCAGCAGGTACAACAGGTTGCCCGAAGACCGGTAGGTGGTCTCCAGCCCGGCTGGCAGCAGCAGGCGCAGGAACGAGAAGATCGCTTCGTCGGTCAGCCGTTCGCCGTCGATCTCAGCCGACACCAGGTGGCCGATGATGTCTTCGGTCGGCGATGATCGCCGTTGATCGATCAGGGTGAGGAAATAGTTCTCCAACTCCGCCGAGGCCTCGAAAGCGCGCTGGTAGTCGACCGCGTAGCTGATCAACGCCACCGCCCTTTTGCGAAACCAGGGCAGATCCTCCTGGGGGAGACCCAGCAGCGCCGAGATCACCCGGGTGGGAAATTCGAAGGTGAAGTCCCGCACCAGGTCTGCCTCGCCGATGTCGACGAGTTCGTCGATCAGCGAGGTGACCACCGGCCGGACGATCTCGGGCTCCCAGCGCGCCAGCGAGCGCGACTTGAACGCCGCGGAAACCAGATTGCGGTGTGCCCAGTGCGTCCTTCCCTCCATCGCCAGGATCGTCGGGCCGATGAACAGGCCGATGGTGGAGTCGTAGATCGTCGAGTTGAACACCTTGCCGTCACGGAACACCCGGTTGACCGCATCGAACGACACGGCTGCGTAGACGTTCTGCGGAGTCATCGAGGCCGGGGTCTTGGACCAGTCCATCACCGTGCCGCGGAACACCCCGCCTTCGCAACGTCGCCGGGCGAACATCGGGTAGGGATCGCGCAGGTCGAGGGGTTCGTCCATCTCGGTGTCTCGTACCGGCGATTGCACAGCTGGGCCTCCCGTCGGTTCTGCCGACCAATCTGCAAAGTCATACTGTAATACTTACAGTAGATGGTGTCGAGGACGCGTCACCGGCGTTCGGCCTGGCGGGGTTGTGCGGGTGGAGGGTGAGATGGTGCGACGGTCCCGACTTCCGGTCCTTCGTCGAGCGCACCCGGCGCCGGCTCCGGAAGAGCTGACTCAGGAACCGCCGACGGCCTGCTCTCGGGCCCACCGGTAGTCCGCCTTGCCGGCCGGGCTGCGCTCGATGGCAGGGCGGAACACGACGGCTTTGGGGAGCTTGTAGCGCGCGAGGACGGCCGCGGCGTGGTCGACGAGCTCCTGTTCCGTGGCCTCGGCGCCGCCGGCCAACGCCACGACGGCCACCACCTCCTGCCCCCAGCGGTCGCTGGGCCGACCGGCGACCACCACGTCGGCCACGGCGGGGTGAGACAGGATCGCCGATTCGACCTCTTCGGCGAAGATCTTCTCGCCGCCGGAGTTGATCGTGACCGAGTCGCGGCCGAGCAGCTCGATCGCTCCGTCGGCGAGATGCCGCGCACGGTCCCCGGGAACGGAATAGCGCACCCCGTCGATGACGGGGAACGTCGCGGCGGTCTTGGCGGCGTCGCCCTTGTAGCCCAGCGGGACATAGCCGCGCTGCGCCAGCCAGCCCATCCCCTCGTGGCCCGGCTCGAGAATGGAGCCGAGGTCCTCGGCGGCGACGAAGGTGTCCGGCCCGGCGGTGAACGTGCCGGTCGACACCGCACCCGGTGCGGACATGTGCGTCATCTGGGCGCCGGTCTCGCTGGAGCCGACACCGTCGACGACCATCATGTTGGGCTTGGCGTCGATCAGGCGCTGCTTGGCCGTCGGGGTCAGTTGCGCGCCTCCGTTGGCCACCACGGCCAGTGAGGACAGGTCGGCTGTGCTGCGCTCCAGCGCGTCGGCCAGCGGCCGCGCCATCGCGTCGCCCACGACCGTGACGGCCAGGACCTTCTCGCGCTCGATCGTGCGCACCACGTCGTCGACGTCGAGGTGGCTGGTCACCTGTGAAAACACCACGGACTGGCCGGTATTCATCGCCGTGAAGACCGCCCACTGCGCGGCGCCGTGCATCAGCGGCGGTAGCACCAGCAGCGTGGTACCCGGCGAGTCGGTACACCGCGCGGCGATCTCCTCGTAGGTGGTGGCCAGCTCGCCGGTGTAGAGGCTGCGCCCCCCGAATGACGCCACGAAGATGTCGTGCTGACGCCACAGCACGCCCTTGGGCATACCGGTCGTCCCTCCGGTGTAGAGCACGTAGAGGTCATCGGGTGATGGTTGCACCGGCGGCGCCGTCGCCGGCCCCTCGGCCACGATCGACTCGTAGTCGACCGCGCCGGGCAACAATTCGTTCCCCGACTCGTCGGCGATCTGGATCAGGACCTCGAGCCCAGGCAGGTCTGCCAGCACCTCGGCCAGCCGCGGTGCGAACGCGGCGTGGTAGAGCAGCGCCGACGCCCCCGCATCGGACAACAGATACTGCAGCTCACTCTTGACGTAGCGGTAGTTGACGTTGAACGGGGCGACCCGTGCACGCCAGGCGCCCAACATGCCTTCGACGTACTCGGGTCCGTTGTGGGCATAGATGCCGAGCAAGTCCTGCCCGACTTCATGGCCGGCCAGCTGGCCGCGTTCGGTGTGGCACCCCAAGCCCCGCGAATGCAGATACCCGGCCAGTCGGTTGGAGCGCTCGACGATCTGTGCGTAGGTGAACCGGCGGTCGCCCTGGATGATGAACTCCCGATCGCCGATGACAGCAGCGACGGCGTCGGCGGCGGCGGGCACGGTGAACTCGATCGGGTCGGTCATGACAGGAACTGTAAACGTCGCCGATCGGCGGGTGGACACTTGGCCGGGAGGTGTATGGTCGAAGTCATGGCGTCCACGCGCCGATGAGGTCGTCGGTGGTGGTCACGGTGGGCAGGAGTGACAGCGTGCTGCCGACTCATGTGCGGGCCGCAGAGTCGGCGGTGACCCCGGCGGGAGGGTGGGCAGGAATCTCGTAGAACTGCTGCGCCCATCTGCGCAGCGCCATGTAGGGCTTGGCGTCGACCTTCGCCAGTGGCGGATTCTCGATGTAGCGCTGATGGCGCCAGATGTCACAGTCCTCCCACACCGTCTTGAGGAACTGACGTTCGACCTTGGCGCGCACCTCATCCGGAGGAATGTCGGACGTCTCGCCGGCGACCTTGGGCCACCAGATCGAATAGAACATGTCCGACACCTCGTCGTCGACGGGTGTGCAGGCGAAAATCAGACGGTGGTTCGACGAGCCCTCGAATGCGCTCACCGCAAAGCCCAAACCGGAGAAGTGGCTGTGGATCCGCAACGCCATCGTGGTCGGGTCGTCACTGGTGACGTCCGGCCAGCCGGTGAGGAAACGCCACTCCTCGCCGACGTGCTCCCAATGCAGACACACCGGGGTCACGGTCGCGCCGTGCACATAGCGGAAGTGTGAGCTGTCCGGACCGTTCTCGGCGACGATCTGCGGGTGCACGGGGATCGCGTCGGCGCGGCTGGAGAACTCCGGATAGGGCCGGTAGTAGGCGTCCGGGTCGGTCTCGAACTGGGGGAACTTGTGGAAGAGGTCGGGCAGCTCCCACTGCGGCTCCTTGCCCTGCGGCTGGTACCACATGAACACGCAGCCGTACTGCTCCTGTACCGGGTACGACCGCAACCGCAGCGCGCGGTTGGGCCGGTCCGGCTGGTAGGGGATGTGACGGTTGGTGCCGTCCGGGCCCCAGCGCCATCCGTGGAACGGGCATTCGACGCATTCCCCCACGACCTTGCCGCCATGGCCGATGTGCGCACCCAGATGCCGGCAGTGCGCCTCGAGTACGTGCAAGCCTCCCGACTCGTCGCGGTAGGCGACCAGATCCTCGCCGAGAAAGCGCAGCGGACGCACCGACTGGTCCCCGAACTCCGCGGACCAGCCGATCATGAACCATCCGGTGACCTTCCACGTGAACGGAACCTTCACCATGCCTCCCTGCTGCCTCGACGCAGAATCCGGCCGATCCGCTGCCCAGCCGCTATGGGCGACGATACTGTAAGAGTCACAGTAGCCTGCCCGAAGCCACCCGATCCAGGTCGGAGGAACAATGACGATCGACGGAGACATCGCACGCTTCGACGTGATCGTCGTCGGCGCCGGGTTTTCCGGTCTCTACGCGCTGCATCATCTGCGCGAACTCGGTCTGCGGGTTCGCGTGCTGGAGAAGGCGCATGCGGTCGGTGGCACCTGGTTGGTCAACCGCTACCCCGGCGCACGGTGTGACATCGAGAGCATCGAGTACTCCTACTCGTTCTCCGAAGAGATCCAGCAGGAGTGGGTGTGGACGGAGACCATGTCCGCCCAGCCCGAGATCGAGGCCTATCTCAACTTCGTGGCCGACCGGCTCGACCTGCGGCGGGACATCGACTTCGACACCGCCGTCGTGGCCATGTCCTACAGCGACGAGGCAGCCGAGTGGACCGTGCACACCGAGGGCGGTGCCGCGGTGGCCGCGCCGTTCGTCGTCGCGGCCACCGGCATTCTCTCGGTGCCGCTGGAACCCACGATCCCCGGGATGGACCGCTTCACGGGCACTTCGCTGCACACCAGCAGGTGGCCCGACGGTGTGGTGGACCTTTCCGGCAAGCGGGTCGGCGTCATCGGCACCGGGTCCACCGGCGTCCAACTGATCCCGGTGGTGGCCCGGGAAGCCGAGCACCTCAGCGTTTTTCAGCGCTCACCCGCGTACACGCTGCCCTGGCACGTTCGCGCGTTCGAGCCGGGCGAACTCGACGAGCTCAAGGCGAGCTACCCCCAGATCCGTGCGGCGCAGCGCGAACACCCGGTCGGGGCGGCGCGGCTGAGCGCCTTCTCGGTGCTGCTGGACATGCTGGCCAAACCGCCGCTGAAGGAGGCGTCGGCCGAGGAGCGGGCGGAAGCGGTCGAGACCGACGGCATCATGGGAGCGCTGAACTGGGGTGATCTGTTCTTCGACATCGAGGCCAACCAGATGGCCGCCGAACTGTACGGCCAAGCCATCGCGCGCATCGTCGACGACCCTCAGACAGCGCGGGCGCTGACCCCGAGTCATCCGTTCGCCTGCAAGCGGCCGATCATCGACCAGGGCTACTACGAGACCTTCAACCGGGACGACGTCACCCTGGTCGACCTGCGGACCGACCCGATCGAGTCGGTGTGCCCAAACGGAATCCAGACCGCGACTGGCCTGCACGAACTCGACGTGATCGTCTACGCCACGGGATTCGACGCGATGACCGGTGCGCTGAACCGGATCGATGTCCGGGGTCGGGGCGGCGCGTCGCTGCGAGAATTCTGGACCGAGGAGGGGCCGTTGAGTTATCTCGGTCTGGCGGTAGCAGGCTTCCCGAACCTGTTCACCATCCAGGGACCCGGAAGCCCCTCGGCAGCAGCCAATTTCGTGGCTGCCATGGAGCAGAACGTGGAATGGATCGGTGCCTGCGTGTCGTAGCTGCGCGAACACGGCTTCCGCACGATCGAGGCGCTGCCCGAGGCGCAACAGGAGTGGATCGAGCAGGCCACCGCACTCGTCGCGCCCACCGTGCTCCTACACCCGAACTGTCGATCCTGGTACAACGGCGGCAACGTTCCCGGCAAGAAGCGCATGTACATGGGCTACACCGCGGGGATTCCGGAGTACCGGCGGCGGTGCGATGACATCGCCGATGCGGGCTACGCCGGATTCAAGCTGGCGTGAGGCCTCGGAGTCCACTCGGCTTCCGAGGCGTGGCCGCGCGACGTCAGTACGGCGGTGAGCCGTAATCGCGGATGAACCGGTCACGCACATAGCGCAGTTCACGATCCAGGTCGTAGCTCTGGCCACCCACGGTCCACAGATAGGCCGAACCGAAGACTGCGGCGCTGAGATCGGCTGTTGCCCTGTCGATGTCGGTGTCGGCGCGCACCGAGCCGTCTCGTACCCCACGGCGCAGGCCCGCCTCCACCTTGTCGATGCCGCGCGTCAGCCATGCCTGCACCCGCGGCCGCAACGGAGAGGTGCTCTTGACCGCCTCGAACGTGGCCACGAACATCGCCCGCAGGAACTCGCTGTCCTCGGCGAACAGATGACGCACCCGGTCGAAATGACCAACGGCCTCCGCCAGTCCTGTTGCGGTCGGGTCGGGTTCCGGGCTGAGGTCCCGGACGTACTCGTGCAGGAAGAATGCGTCCAGAATGGCGTCCTTGTTGCCGTACCGGGCGTGCACCATCGCTCTGCTGTAGCCGGCGCGCCGCCCGATCTCGGCGGCAGTGGTTGCTTCCCAGCCCTTTTCGACGATCAGGGCGGCAGCTGCCTCGACCAGGCGGCGACTGGACATCTCGACGCGCTCGGGCTGGGAGAGGCCTCGGGCGGGGGACGGCATCCTTGCATATTAGACGCTCGACAACTAACTTAGTTGCGCAGTGGCAAATAACTCGGGAGGTCGGCGTGACTTCGAGCGGGGTGGCCAGAGGCACGCCCGACACTGTGCCGAGCGGCGCCGTGTTCGCATGACGCACCGGTCGGCGCGCGAGGTCGTCGAGCAGTACAACCTCGTGGTCTGGAACCAGCGCGATTTCGCCCTCGCCGAACAACTCCTCGGTGACACAGTGATCCGCCACGACGTGGGCGAGTCGACGACGCTGACCCACGAGCAGGCCGTCGCTCGGGTGGTCGGACACTGGGAGATGTTCGAGAGTATCCGCTTCGATCTCAACCTCGTGGTCGCGGGCGACGACGGCGAGCATGTCGCAGTCGTCTATCAGTCACCGATGACCCTCAAGGACGGTACCGAGACGACGATCGGCAGCATGGAGATCTTCCGGGTGGTCGACGGCAGGATCACCGAAGTCTGGAATTGCGGCTACAAGCAGGGAGTGTGGGCATGAGCGGAGCGAATCGCCGATGACAGCGCGGATCTTGGACGAACTCGGGTATTACCTGCTGGCCGGCGCCGGCGGGGAAGGCCCGGCCACGCTGATGGACGAGGCTCGCCGCGGTGAACAACTCGGCTTCGGCACCGCGTTCATCTCCGAGCGGTGGAACGTCAAGGAAGCGTCGTCGCTGACCGGCGCGGCGCTCGCGGTGACCGAGCGCATGCGAATCGCCACGGCGGCGACCAACCACAACACCCGTCACCCGCTCATCACAGGTTCGTGGGCTACCACCATGCATCGACTCTCCGGCGGCCGGTTCACGCTCGGGCTGGGACGTGGGATCGCCGCGATGTACCAGGCATTCGGAGTCCCGTCGGTCACGACCTCCCAGATGGAGGACTTCGCGCAGGTCATGCGCAAGCTCTGGCACGGCGAGATGATCTTCAACCACGACGGGCCGATCGGTAAGTACCAGATCCTGTTCCTCGACCCCGATTTCGACGAGGACATCAGGCTGGCATTGGTCGCGTTCGGCCCCAAGACCCTGGCGCTGGGCGGGCGGGAGTTCGACGACGTCATCCTGCACACCTACTTCACCCCCGAGACCCTGCAGCGCGCGGTGAAAACCGTCAAGAACGCCGCGGAGCAGGCTGGTCGTGACCCCGCCAGCGTGCGGGTGTGGTCCTGCTTCGCCACCGTCGGCGATCATCTGCCCGAGGAGTTGCGGCTGAAGAAGACCGTCGCCCGGCTGGCCACCTATCTGCAGGGTTACGGAGACCTGCTGGTCAGCACCAACGGCTGGGATCCGGCAGTGCTGCAACGATTCCGTGACGACGCGGTGGTGCAGTCGATCCCCGGCGGTATCGACCACAAGGCCAGCGCCGAGCAGATCGAGCACATCGCCACGCTGATCCCGGAGGAGTGGCTGGAACCGTCGGCGACCGGGTCGCCTCAGCAGTGCGTGGACCGGGTCCGCAAGGAGTTCGACTACGGTGCCGACGCGCTGATCATGCACGGCGCCACACCCGACGAACTCGAACCCATCGTCACGGCCTACCGCGCATCCGAGTGAATTCGGCGTGGTTGTCGATGCTCGGCGGCGACGACAACCACGCCGAATTCGCAGTTTTCAGGGGGCGGCCGCGTGCCGGCGGCGGAGTGACCCGAGTACCAGCCTGTCGCTGGCCAGCTCGTAGGACTGTTGCTGCGACAGCGACTCCACTGAGTTGAGCATGGCTTTGATCTCGGTGTGGACCCGAGGTTGTCCGGCCGACAACATCGCGATCGCCCGCTCGACCGCGGCGTCGAGTGCTTCGGAATCGTCGACGACGTCGTTGAGCAGCCCGATTCGAACAGCCTCGTCTGCGCAGACCTGAGCCCCACTGGCAGTGAGCCAGAAGGCCGCGCGTCTGCCGACCATCCGCGGCAGCCACGCCAACACCAGAGCCGGTGCCAGATCGATGCGGACCTCGGGAAAGCCGAGCTGTGCTGCACGGGTGGCAAGTGCCACGTCGCACAGGGCGGCGAGCCCGACACCGAACCCGGCTGCATCTCCGTGCACTCTCGCCACGGTGACCAGACGTGTCGCCGTCAGCGCTTCATTGAGGGCGACGAGTCGGCGGACTTCTGCGGGTAGGTCATCGGGAGTGGCGGCCGTGCGTTCCCGACCCATGCAGAATTGGTCCCCGGCGCCTGTGATGAGCATGATGTGTGCGGAATCCGGGGGAGCGGAGAGCACCTCGACCAGTGCGTCGCACATGTCCATGGTCATCAGGTTTCCCTCGGGACTGTCCAACCGGACGGTCAGTATCGAGCCGTCCTGCTCGAACGAGAGGCCCTGTACTGCGGGGAGCGAGTTTTCGCTCAACAGATGCGCGGTCATGTCAGTTCAGCCTTTCCAGAGCGATGCCGCCGTACCAGTCCACGTCGTCGGGCGCGGTGCGCACCGTGACGGCGCGGACGTGGGTGAAGTCGTTGAATGATTCCCAGCCGCCTTCCCGGCCGTGTCCGCTGTCTCGAACCCCACCCCATGGGGAACACGGGTCGAGCCGGTGATGATCATTGACCCAGACGATGCCCTGCTCGAGCTTGGATGCGACTCGATGTGCACGGGCGACGTCTCGCGTCCAGATGGACGAGCCCAAACCGTACGGCGAGTCGTTGGCGATGCCGATCGCATCGGCTTCGTCGGTGAAGGGGATGACCACCAGCACCGGCCCGAAGATCTCTTCCCGTGCGACCCGCATCTGGTTGGTCACGTTGGACAGCACGGTGGGGGCGAGAAAGTACCCGTCGAGTCCCGGTACGTCCGGAACGACGCCGCCGGTGGCGAGCGTCGCGCCCTCGCCGATGCCGATGTCGACGTAGTTGAGAATGCGTTGGCGGGCGCGCTCGGAGATCACCGGCCCGAGCTGGGTGTCGGGTAGGCTCGGATCACCGATTCTGATCCGCTCCGCCTGCGCAACCAGGGCAGCGACGAATTCGTCATAGATGCTCTCCTGCACCACGATTCGAGTTCCGGCGATGCATGTTTGGCCGGCTCCGACGAAACCGCCGAACGCCGCCCCGCGAGCGGATACCTCGACCGGGACGTCCTCGAACACCAGCACCGGTGTCTTGCCGCCCAACTCCACCGTCGATTTGGCAAAGCGCGACGCGGTGGCCATCGAGATGCTGCGGCCTACCTCGGTTCCGCCGGTGAACACCACCTTGTCGACCAGGGGATGTTCGGCCAGTCCGGCACCGGTGACCGGACCCAGTCCGGGGATTACGTTGAACACACCCGGTGGGACTCCGGCCTCCAGCGCCAGCTCGCCGATCAACAACGCCGTCAACGGCGTCTGCTCAGAGGGTTTGAGTACCACGCTGTTACCAGTGGCCAATGCCGGGGCAACGCTCTTCGAGGCGATCATCAGCGGATGGTTGAACGAGGACAGGGTGGCGACCACGCCGAGGGGGAACCGTGAGGTGTAGGCGTGATAGGAGCCGGACATCGGGACCACGGAGGTGCGGTCAGCCAACAGCAACGCGGCGTTGTAGCGGTACCACTCCGGCAGTCGGGTGATCTGGGCCTTGGTTTCGGTGATGGGCCGGCCGTTGTTGTCGGTCTCCAGTCGATACAGCTTGTGCATGTCGCGTTCCAGAAGGTCACCGAAACGGTTCAGTATCCGCGCACGCTGATGGATCGGCATCTGCGACCACACGCCGGAGTCGAACGCTGTTCGTGCGGACACCACCGCAGCGTCGGTGTCTTGCATGGTGGCGCTGTGACAACGGGCGAATACGGTTGCCGTCGCAGGGTTGATCAGTTCGAGGATCTCGCCGCCGCCGGGTCGCAGCTCGCCATCGATCAGAAGACCGTGGACATGCTCGCCGTTTCGCGAGGTGGCGGACGCGGCAGAAGCCACCGAAGAGTCAGTCATGGGATTCCTTGTCGGTCAGGTCGTCAGGCGCTGGTGGCGACGCTGGGTTGGCGGGAGCTGGCTTCGAGTTCCTCGAACCGGCGCAGAATCGACGACTCCAGCACGGCGACCTCGGTGTTGGAGGCCTTGCGCGGGCGAGCGAGGTCGACGGGGATGTCTTCATGGATGGTGCCGCCGGGCGCCAGCATGAGAATCCGGTCGGACAGTTCCGCGGCTTCGCTCACGTCATGGGTGACGAAGACCACCGTCTTCCGGGTCTGGGCCCACAGCTCCTGGAGGTGTTCGCGCAGACCGCGCGCTGTGATCGCGTCGAGGTGGCTGAACGGCTCGTCCATCAGCAACACGTCGGGCTCGATGGACAGGGCCCGGGCGATCCCGACGCGCTGCTGCTGCCCGCCGGAGAGCTGCCCGGGCCACTTGCGCTCGGCGTGGCCCAATCCGACGCGCGTGAGCGCCTGATGGACGCGCTCCTTGGCGGCCTCGTCGCGCACCTTCTGGACGTACATCAGGTTGTCGAAGATCGACCGCCAGGGCAGCAGCCGCGGCTCCTGGAAGACGTAGGCGAGTTTGGCCTGCTGGCCTGCGGCGCCCACGCTCACCGTTCCGGACGTGGCCGACTCGATGCCGGCGATGATGTTGAGCAGAGTGGTCTTTCCGCAGCCGGACGGGCCGACCAGAGAAACGAACGAACGGTCCGCGATCTCGAAGTTGATTCGGTTGATGACGGTCTGCGGACCTGTCGGCGTGTTGAACACTTTGAGCAGATCGGTGACAGTGACGTTGGCCATGCCAGTCTCCTTGATGTCGGGTTGCTAGGCGGCAGCTGCCGCGGATGGTTTGCCGGGCGCGGATTCACCGTCACGCCACCGGAACGCCCGCCGGGAAAGACGCTCGAGCACAACACGGTCGGTCAGCACCATGAAGACGATGAAGAACGCTATCCAGGCCACGAAGCCCGGAAGTTGATTGGCGTCGTACCAGTACCGCGCGCGGTGACCCACGCCGTCAGCGGAGCCGAACCACTCGGACAACAGCAATCCGTTCCAGCCCGACATCACGCCGAACCGGATGCCGGCTACCACGTATCCGGTCACTGCGGGAAGGACAGCGTGGCGTAATCGGCGTGTCCGCGGCACGTCGTAGGACTGCGACATGTCCAGGAGGTCGGGTGGTACCGACCTGGCGCCTGCGGCGACGTTGACGACGACGAACGGAACAGCCGACAGGATCACCGTGACGATCGGGGCCGTGTCGGCGAACCCGAACCACATGGTGCACAACAGCGCCCAGATCACCGCCGGTATCGCCAGTCCGACCAGATTGACGTCACCGAACAGGTTGTCGAAGATTCGCGACGAGCCGATCGCGATGCCGAGGGCCACGCCCACAACGATCGACAGTGCCATGCCGATCGCGAAGCGCTGCATGCTGATCGCGAAGTTGTAGAAGAACTCGCCGCGTTCGATCTCGCTGATCGCCGCATTCACCACCGGCATCGGCCCGGGAATTCGCTCCCCGAACGTGCCGGCCAGCTGCCACGCCACGAGAAATACCAGCGCTGCCGCCAGACTGGCCCCGAACGGACCGGTCAGCCAGTTCTGCCGCGGGGTCACTCGGCCGTCGACCGCCTGCCCGGGGTTGATCGCAGGTGCGCTCATCTCACCGTCCACCTCTCCACGCGAAGAACCGTCGTTCCAGGCCGGCCAGGAAGACTCGTTCGATCAACAGGATGAAGATCACGAAGAAGCCGGTCCAGGCCAGCACACCGGCCACCGAAAATTCTTGATAGGACTGACGGATCATGAACCCGATGCCGCTGCGACCACCGAACACCTCGGTCAGCGCTTCCACCTTCCAGGCCATGGCGAACCCGTATCGCAGTGCGGCGAACAGGAACGGCATGACAGACGGCAGGAACACCGACTTGACGATCTCCGCTCGTCCGATGCCGTACACCGCGCTCATGTCGATCAGCTTGGCGTCCACCTCCTCGACGCCCTGGGCGACGTTGAGCGCCACATAGGGAAGAGCAACGAACGCCACCACCACGATCGGACCGATGGCGCCGATGCCGAACAAGATGAGTGCGAATACCGCGAAGGCCAAGCCAGGTACGTTGCCCAGGACCAGCAGAGGTTGCTGCCAGAAGTACTTCTGGTAGCGCACGCGGCCCATCAGCAAGCCGAGCGGAACCCCGAACGCGGTGCCGATGGCGAACCCGAGGGCGATCTTGACAATGCTGGAGCCGAACTGGACAAATGCGGTGCCGTCAGCGGCGAGATGCCACATCTCGGCGGCGACTGTCCACGGTGCCGGAAGCACGTACTCGGTGAACACCACCAGCGAGCACATCGACCAGATGGCCAACAGCGTTGCGTAGCCGGCCAGTTGGAGCCCGACGCGGCGGGCCATCGCGGCCCTCGGGCGGGCGGCGGGAGCGGCGCCCTCATCGGGGGCCGCGCCCGCCCCGCTCTCGGGCCTGCTCTGGGTTACTGTCACGAAGCGCCGCCTTGTTCAGACGGCCGGAACTTCGGCAGTGCCTGGTCCTGCTCCATGAACCCGGTCTCCTTGAGCAACGGGAACACCTGGGACTCGTTGTCGGCCCATGCCTGGTCGAATCGCACGTCGCGGACGAACCAGTCGTGGTCACCGACGTACTCCTGGACGAACGTGATGTCTTCAGGCGCCTCGACCGCGAAGTGCTGAGGATAGGTCTCGATGATCGTGGACTGGTTGGCCTCCCACTCCTCCAGGCCGCGCTGCCAGACGTCGAGGAAAAACTCCACCTTCTCCGGATTCTGGTCCGCCCACTCGGCACCGGCGAGGAACACGTTGATCATCGGGCCCTCATGGCCTTGCACCACCAGCTCGGAATACATGTCAGACGAAGCTTTGCCGTCGTAGAGCACCTTCAGCTCGCCGCTGCGCAGCCCCGGGGTGGCGAACTCGGGCAGACACACACACGCGGCGACCTCGCCCTTCTCCACGAGCTCGGCTTGTTGCTGCGGGTCCGACACGATGATGTTGTAGTCGCCGCCTCCCGAACGGAAGTCGACGTCGTGAAGCTTCTTGGCGTAGGCGCCCCAGACCAGTGTCGCCGATACGGCGGTGAAGGCCGAGATGTCCTCACCCTTCAGGTCGGCCAGCGTGGTGGCCGGATTGTCGGCGCGGGCGATGATCACGCTGCGGTCCATGTTGTACTTGCCGATGACTACGGTGTCGCGCCCGGTCTCCTGTTCGATCACGGGCACCTCGTAGGAGGCCGAGGACACGATGTCGGCGTGGCCGCCCGCGAACACGCCGAACTCGTCCCAGGTCGAGGACGCGTCGATGGTGAACCCGGACTGTTCCTCCATCTCCGCCAGGATTCCCTGGTCGGTGATGTAGTCCCAGACAGGATCCGGTGCGAACGTGAACCGGATGACGCCCCCTTCGCCGCCGCTGGCTTCCGATCCTGGCCGGGAAACACACCCGGACATGGTGATTGCGGTGGTCGCGGCGAGCAGAGCGGCTGCGAGCCGTTGTCCCAATCCGTTCACGATTGAGTTCCCTTCACTTGGGCGCCCCTCGGCTTCTTTGCCGTGGGTGCGGGTTCTTGGTTACCGCGGTCGTGGTAGTTCACGACGTCGTCGACCCCGGCTCCACCGGGATGCTCGAGCAGGTAGGAGAGGATGTAGTCATGTGAGGTCGCCAGATGCTCACGGGTGAGCCTCGCCGCGAGCGCTGCGTCGCCGCTTTCCACTGCGCGCAGGATTCCCAGGTGCTCGGCGTGGAGGTGTTCGGTATGCCCGATGACCTCGAGGTGCATGTAGAGGTACCGGTCGGTGAGCCGGCGCAATTGTTCGACGAGTTCGATCATGCGGGGCCGGCTGGCCCGTTTGTAGACGCACGCGTGAAACTCGGCGTTGGCTGCCAACCAGATCGGCGCTTCGTTGCTCGATTCCATCAGCTCCATGTGCTTGCGCATCGACAGGATGTCCGCGCGCCCGACGCTGGGCACCGCAATCTGGGTCGCGAGCGGTTCGACCGCTTCGCGTAGTTCGTAGAGCTCCTGCAGTTCGGGGACCGACATGCCGGTGACGATCGCGGTCGCCTTCGATGTCGGGTGCAGTAGTCCCTCGCCGGCGAGCAGCTGGATCGCGTCCCGCACGGGTATGCGGCTCACTCCGAAGCGCTCGGCGATGCTCAGTTGCGAGAGGCGCGAGCCGGGCGCCACCTCCCCGTGCAGAATCTCGTTCCGCAGCTGGCTTGCGATCCGACTCGCGGCGCTTTGGTATGCCATTTGGCCTCCATGTCTACTTACTGGCCAAAATGTATACACCGGGAAGGTGTGCTGTCAATCACGTCGGAGATGATTGGAGGGGCCCATCACACCACGCCGAGGCTGCGGCCCTCGGCGAAGCGCGGTGATCCGCCGTGACGCTGCGCAAAAAGGCGTGACACGTCACGCCCGTCGGGTTGGTCAGGGTGTGATCGTGGTGCGCGCGACGGGCTCGGCGGCCGCCTGACGGCGGTGGATGCCCCGTGACAAGCCGTCGAGAAGCGCGTCGCGGGTCTCCTCGGGGTGAATCAGATCGTCGAAGCCGAGGTGGCCGGCCGAGCGGAACGACGCGTCCACTTCCGCCTGGCGCAGACGCGCCTCCACGTCTTCGGCCGCGTGCGAAGCCCGGCTCAGCGCGGCGGCGCTCATCGCGCCCATCGTGGCGCCCGGGTAGGCGTAGGTCGCGCTCTGATTGTCGAATCCCAGCAACGACATCACCATCGACCCGAATCCGTAGGCCTTGCGCAACGTCACGTGCAGCTTGATCGTCGTCGCCGTGGTCTGGGCGGCGAACATGCGTGCCCCACTGCGCAATACACCGCTCTTCTCGCTACGGCTGCCCGGCAGCATCCCCGGATTGTCGGCGAGGAAGACGATCGGGAGATGGAACGAGTCGGCCACGGTGATGAAATGCGCTGCCTTGTCGGCCGCATCGGCGTCGATCGAGCCGGCCAGCACGCGCGGCTGGTTGGCCACCACGGCGACGGGATGCCCGCCCAGGTGCGCCAGAGCGCAGATGATCGCCGGCCCGAACTTGGGTTGGACCTCGAACCAATCCGGACTGTCGAACACCGCGTCGAGCACCGCGCGCATGTCATAGACCCGGCGGTTGCCCCGCGGCACGATCTCGAGCAGTTCGGGCGTGGATCGTGGTCCGGTCGTCTCGTCGGCGCCACGCGACGCCGGGTACGACCAGGCGCTCGACGGAAAATAAGACAGGTAGCGGCGAATGTCGTCGAGCACCGCGGCATCGTCGCTGCCCAGGTTGTGGATGACGCCACTGCTCAGCGCCACGTCCGGTCCACCAAGCTGCTCTTTCGAGATGTCCTCTCCGGTGGACTCTTTGACCACCGGCGGGCCGGCGGTGAAGATGGCGCCCTGGCTGGTCATGATCGTCCAGTCGCACACCGGCGCAACGAGGGCGCCGTGCCCGGCCGACGGCCCGAACAGCCCACTGACAGTGGGCACCTTCCCCGAGCACCGGGCCTGCGCCAACAGATCGGTCGGGGTGCGTCCGTAGTGCTCGCCGCTGGGACGAAAACCCGCGCCCTCCAACAGCATCACCAACGGGATGCGATCCGACAGTGCCAGTTCGGCCAGCCGATAACGCTTCGCGTTTCCGCCAGGGCCGATACTGCCCGCCAGGGTGGTGAAATCTTCCGCGCCCACCATCACCGGCCGGCCGTCGATCAACCCGGCCCCGGCGACGATTCCGTCGGCGGCGATGTCGCCGCCGACCAGGCTGCCGAACTCTCGGAATGAACCCTTGTCCAGGAGGTGGTCGATGCGGCCGCGGGCATCCAACTTGCCCTTGCCGTGATGCTTGGCCAGGCGCTCGTCACCACCCATCGCGCGGGAGTGATCCCGGCGACGGGCGAGCTCGCCGAGAGTTT
Source organism: Mycobacterium sp. PO1 (assembly GCF_017312405.1). Classification (GTDB taxonomy): domain Bacteria; phylum Actinomycetota; class Actinomycetes; order Mycobacteriales; family Mycobacteriaceae; genus Mycobacterium. The sequence continues at coordinate 69,058 of NZ_BLTG01000021.1, read as the reverse complement.
CCTGCCAGTCCCCGGTCCCGGCCATCGGTATCTCCTGTCTTCGGTGGCGACGCGGCCTGCAGCGTTGACCATACTGAATTGCTTACTGTAGCGTCGATCAGCATGGGTGCTGGAGGCGGCCTGAAGGTGGATGCGGCCGTCGTCAGTCCGCTCGCCACCGCTGCGGACGCGGCGATTCGCCTGCAGGGCCTGGGCTACGACGGCTGCTGGACCGCCGAGATCAACCACGACCCGTTCCTGCCGCTGGCGCTGGCTGCTGAACACACCACCAGCATCGACCTGGGCACCAGCATCGCGGTGGCGTTCGCCCGGAATCCGATGACACTGGCCCAGATCGGCTGGGATCTCCAGGACTACTCCCGGGGCCGGCTCATCCTGGGCCTCGGCTCCCAGATCAAGCCGCACATCGAGAAGCGCTTCAGTATGCCGTGGGGCAAACCCGTGGCCCGGATGCGGGAGTTCGTGCTGGCGATGCGCGCGATCTGGTCGTGTTGGCGCAACGACACACCACCGGATTTCCGCGGCGACTTCTACACCCATACGTTGATGACGCCGATGTTCGTCCCGCCCGCGCACAGCTTCGGGGACCCCAAGGTCTTCGTCGCCGCGGTCGGGGATCGGATGACCGAGATGGTCGGCGAGGTCGCCGACGGTCTGCTCGCCCACGCGTTCACGACGCAGCGTTACCTGCGGGAGGTGACGGTGCCGACGCTGTCACGGGGTCTGCAACGCGCGGGGCGGGCCCGCGCAGACGTCCAGCTCACCTGCCCGATGTTCGTCGTCACCGGCCGCGACGACACCGAAGTCGCCACGGCTGCGACAGGCACCCGCAAACAGATCGCGTTCTATGCCTCCACCCCGGCCTACCGCAGCGTGCTGGAACTCCACGGCTGGGGGGAGCTGCAGACCGACCTGCACCACCTGTCGCGTGCCGGGCGCTGGGATGAGATGGGCGCCTTGATCGACGACACGATCCTCGACGAGTTCGCGGTGGTGGCGCCGGTCCGGGACGTGGTGACGAAGATCAGGTCACGCTGCGCCGGCCTGATCGACCGTGTGCTGGTGGGCTTTCCGTCATCGATCGACGAGACCACCATTGCCGAGCTGGTGACCGATCTGCGCAGTGGGACGAAGGAGACGAGATGAGCGTTCGGATCGCCGACGAAGCAGCCAGGGTGTTCGCCGACCCGAGTGCCTACGCCGACGAAACGCGGCTGCATGCGGCAATGACGCATCTGCGCGGCAACGCCCCGGTGTCGTGGGTCGATGTCGAGGGCTACCGCCCCTTCTGGGCGATCACCAAACACGCCGACATCATGGCGATCGAACGCGACGACGCGGTGTTCACCAACGCGCCACGTCCGGTGCTCACCACCGCCGAAGGCGACGCCCAGCAGGCCGCGATGGGCGTGAGCACACTGATCCACATGGACGATCCGCAGCACCGCAAGATCCGGTCGATCGGTGCGGACTGGTTCCGCCCGAAAGCGATGCGCGCGTTGAAGGTCCGCGTCGACGAGCTGGCCAAGGACTTCGTCGATCAGATGTTCCGGCGCGGCGGGGAGTGCGACTTCGTCCAGGAGGTCGCGGTGAACTTCCCGCTCTACGTCATCATGTCCCTGTTGGGCATACCCGAGTCCGACTTTCCCCGCATGCTCACCTACACCCAGGAACTGTTCGGTAGCGACGACACCGAGCTGCAGCGCGGCGTGACCATGGAGGAGCGTGGGCTCGCGTTGTTCGACATGTTCACCTACTTCAACGAGATCACCGCTGCACGGCGGGCTCAACCGACCGAGGACCTCGCGTCCGCGATCGCCAATGCCCGCATCGACGGGGAGCCGCTGTCCGACATCGACACGGTGTCCTACTACCTGATCGTCGCCACCGCCGGGCACGACACCACCAGCGCCACCATCTCGGGTGGCCTGCACGCCCTGATCGAACATCCCGACCAGTTGTACCGGCTCCAGCGCGAGCCCGCGCTGCTGCCGCTCGCGGTCGAGGAGATGATCCGGTGGGTCACGCCGGTCAAGGTGTTCATGCGGACAGCCCGACAAGACACCGTCGTTCGGGGCGTCCCGATCGCCGCGGGGGAGTCGGTGCTGCTGTCCTACCCGTCGGGCAACCGTGACGAGGACGTCTTCACCGATCCGTTCACCTTCGACGTCGGTCGCGACCCCAACAAGCACGTCGCGTTCGGCTACGGAGTGCACTTCTGTCTGGGCGCAGCGCTGGCCCGCATGGAGATCACCAGCTTCTACGCCGAATTGCTGCCCCGGCTCACCTCGGTGGAACTGGCCGGAACGGCCGAGCATACGGCGACCGTCTTCGTGGGCGGGCTCAAGCACCTACCCATCCGCTACGCGCTGACTGGCTGACCACCCGAGTTGCCGCGGGCGGCCGCGTGCAACGCCGCACCTCGGGAACCCTTCTCGTGGTGCGACAGGGCCTGGATGGACACGTCGTGTCCTTCGGCCGCCTTGCGCAGCGCGCCGACGGTCGCCTGGTCTTCGGCGATGTGGCTGAACGGGTCCCAGTGATACCAGCGCATCGCGTTCTCGAACGTCATCTTGTTGATCTCGTCGTCCGGCACGTCGTTGGCCTTCAGGACCTCGTCGAGTTGCTCGGGGGCCTCGGGCCACATCGAGTCGCTGTGCGGATAGTCGGCCTCCCAGCAGATGTTGTCGATGCCGATCTGGTTCCGCAGCGCCACCCCGACCGGGTCGGAGATGAAACAGGTCAGGAAGTGCTCCCGGAAGACCTCGCTGGGCAGCTTGCCGCTGAAGTCCTGGCCCGTCCACGTGGAGTGCATCTCGTAGGTGCGATCGGCCCGTTCCAGGAAGTACGGGATCCATCCGGTGCCGCCCTCCGACAGCGCGATCTTCAGATCCGGATACTTCTTGATCGGCGCGGACCACAACAGGTCGGCGGCAGCCTGGACGATGTTCATCGGCTGCAGCGTGATCATCACGTCCATCGGCGCATCCGGGGCGGTGATCGCCAACTTGCCTGAGGAGCCGATGTGGACGTTCATCACGGTGTCGGTGTCCACCAACGCCTTCCACACCGGGTCCCAGTATCCGTCGTGAAAGCTGGGATAGCCCATGGCTGCGGGATTCTCGGAAAAAGTCAGCGCGTGCACCCCCCGTTCGGCGTTGCGCCGGATCTCGGCGGCGCAGGCCTCGGCGTCCCAGATCACCGGCAGGGTCATCGGGATGAACCGGGCGGGGTAGGCCCCGCACCACTCCTCGACATGCCAGTCGTTGTAGGCCTGCAGCAGCGCCAGGCTGAACTCCGGGTCCTCGGTGGCGAACAGCCGTCCCGCGAAGCCGGGAAACGACGGGAAGCACACGGACCCGAGGATGCCGCCGGCGTTCATGTCCTTGACCCGCTCGTCGACCTTCCAGCAGCCCGGCCGGATCTCGTCGAGACCCTGTGGTTCCAGCCCGTATTCCTCCTTGGGCCGACCCGCGACGGCGTTGAGCGCCACGTTGGGGATCACCACATCGCGGAACTGCCAGGTGTCGGAGCCGTCCTCGTTGTGCACCAGACGTGGTGCCTCTTCCAGGTACTTCTTGGGCAGGTGGTTCTTGAACATGTCCGGCGGCTCCACCACGTGGTCGTCCACGCTGATCAGGATCATGTCGTCTTTGTTCATGGCCGCCGTCCTGTATTCGCTTACCGTATGGACGACAGTTTAGCGCGCCAGGTCTATCCGGTCGGCCGAGTCCAGTGACGCGTCCCGGGTCTCGCGCATCACCAGGATCGCGACGAAGGTCAGTGACGCCGCGATGAACAGGTACAGCCCCACCCACGCGACACCGAAACTGGTAGCCAGCCAGGTGGCGATGAACGGAGCCACCGCGGCACCGAGAATGCTCGAGACGTTGTACGAGATCCCCGACCCGGTGTAGCGGACGTTGGTCGGGAACAGCTCCGGCAGCACCGCGCTCATCGGACCGAAGGTCAAGCCCATCAACGTCATTCCGATGATCAGGAACAGCAGCATGGTGCCCGCCGAAGTGTTGCCGGAGCCGAGCATCGGGGCGAACAGCGCGCCGTACACCATGATCCCGGCGGTCACCACCAACAACGTCCGTCGCCGCCCGAACCGATCGGCGAGCAGACCGGCGACCGGCAGGGTGGCCGCGAAGAACAGCACCGCGATCAGCTGCAATTCCAGGAAGTCGACATAGGCGAAGCCGAGCCCCGCACCGTCGGGCGGCAGCTTGGCGGTGCCGAAGCTCAGTGCCCACGTCGTCACGATGTAGAACAAGGTGTACGTCGCAAGCATCACGAACGTGCCGATGATCAGCTGCCGCCAACTGGTGCGGAACACCTCGGCCAGCGGCGCCTTGACCTTCTCGCCGCGAGCGACGGCCCGGCTGAACACCGGGGTCTCCAGGATGCGCAGCCGCACATAGAGTCCGATGGCGACCATCACCGCGCTCAACAGGAACGGCACCCGCCATCCCCAGGTGAGGAACGCGCCGTCCGGGTCGGGGTCGACGTTGCTGTGGCCCAGCATCAGGATCAGTCCCACGAACAGGCTGTTGGCCAACAGGAAGCCCAGTGGCGCCCCCAGCTGCGGCCACATCGCGGCCCACCCCCGCTTACCGGGGGCCGCCGTCTCGGTGGCCAACAACGCCGCGCCACTCCATTCGCCGCCGAGCGCCAGGCCCTGCGCGAACCGCATCACCGCGAGCAGCGCCGGCGCGACAAGGCCCACCTGGGAGTAGGTCGGCAACAGCCCGATCGCGAACGTCGCGATACCCATCAGCAACAACGAGGCGACCAGCGTGGTCTTGCGCCCTGCCCGGTCGCCGAAATGACCGAACAGGATGGAGCCCACCGGGCGGGCGACGAACGCAAGGCCGAACGTGGCCAGCGAGGCCAGCAGCGCTGTGGTCGGGTCGCCCTTCGGGAAGAACAGGTGGGGGAACACCGAGACGGCCGCGGTGGCATAGATGTAGAAGTCGTAGAACTCGATGGTGGTGCCGACCATCGAGGCCAGCACGATCCGGCGGCGGGGGACCCCGTCGATCGTGTTGCTGTCCGAACCGTGACTGCTGTTCACCGCACCTCCAGGTGGTCGGGCAAAGCCACATCATGCCAGCGCGGCGACGGATCAGTTGGCGCGTTCCCAGATGGCGCGCACCGTGTCGATGGTGTCGGCCTCGGAAGGGGGTTTGTCGTCGCGGTAGCGCAGCACCCGGGCGAACCGCAGCGCCATCCCCCCGGGGTAGCGCGACGACGTTTGGATCCCGTCGAACGCGATCTCGACCACCTGCTCGGGACGCACCGAGACGACGTAACCGTCGGTGGGGCCGTCGGCCAGGCTCAGGAAGCGCTCGGTCTGCCAGGCCAGAATCTCGTCGGTCATTCCCTTGAAGGTCTTGCCCAGCATGACGAAGTTGCCGGTCGCCGGGTCCAGCGCGCCGAGGTGGATGTTGGACAATCTGCCGGTGCGCCGGCCCGAGCCCCATTCGACAGCCAGAACGACGAGATCGAGCGTGTGCACCGGTTTGACCTTCAGCCAGCCCGCGCCGCGGCGGCCGGCCTCGTACGGCGCAGTGGGGGACTTGGCCATCACACCCTCGTGGCCGGCCGCGAGCGTGGCGTCCAGAAACTGCTGGGCCGCAACGGTATCCGAGGTGGTCAATCGGTCGACGCGCTGCGGTGCGGGCACCGCGGCGTCGAGTAACGCGAGCCGATCACCGGCGGGTAGGTCGAGTACATCCCGGCCGTCGATGTGCAACACGTCGAAGAAGAACACCGACAGTTGCTGGGCGTCGGCCGCCGCGACGCCGCCGCGCCGGCCGAATCGCGAAGCGGTGACCTGGAAGCGGTGGGGTCGGCCGTCGGCGCGTAACGCGATCGCCTCGGCGTCGGCGATCAGCCTGCTGACCGGCAGGGCCAAGGTGGCGGCCTCGATTTCGGGCAGCCGTGCGGTGACGTCGTCGAGGCTGCGGGTGTAGATCCTCACCGCCTGGCCGTCGCGGTGGATCTGGACCCGGGCTCCGTCGAGCTTGGCTTCGAAGACGGCCGTGCCGCCCAGTCGCTCGAGAGCGTCACCGACACCGGTCGCCGTCTGCGCGAGCATGGGCCCCACGGGGGTGCCCACCTGCAGCGTGAACCGCTCGAGCGCCGCCGCACCGTCGGTCATCGCCGCGGCGGCCACCGCCGGCAGGTCGCCGCTGAGCATTGCGGCGCGACGGACCGCCGCACCCCGCAGGTCGGCGGCCCGGGCGACCGCGTCGGCCATCACCCCGACCAGGGCGCCCTGGCGCAGTTCGCCGGTGAGCAGGCGGCGCAGGAACATCTGTTCCACATCGGTGGCCGCACCGAACAGTTCGGCCAGCAGTTCGGCGCGGCGAGCCTGCGAGCCCTTCCCGGCGGTCGCGCCGATCATGCCGAACCTGTCGTCGACCTCGAGCACCTTCAGCACCGGCACCGTCGCGGGTTCCGGGACGGTGCGCAGTGCGGCCCAGCCGACACCGATCTGGCGTTGGGTCAGCTCACCGGACAACCACGACACGATGACGGCGACCTCGCGGGGCTCGGGCCCGGCGAGCCGCAGCAGATCGGCGATGCGCGCGACCTTGGCCAGCCGAGCCGACGTGCCGGCGACGTCCGCGGAGGCACGGGCAACCTCTAGCAACAACACGGCGTCAGCCTGACATGACGCACCGACAGCGTCACGTCACGGCGAAATCGACGGAATGCCAGCCCGTCGCGCCGTCGGGAACCGGATCGGCCCGCTCGGAGGTCTGCGTGTAACCGGTGTTGTCGGTGGCGCGCACGGTGATCGTGTGCGGTCCCGGTTGCCGGGCCTCCCAGTCGAGGCTCCACAGCCGCCACGTCTCGTCGGAGTACGCGGCACCGAGCGTGGCCTGCTGCCAGCGGCCCTCGCCGTCCGGGCCGTCGACGCGGACCTCGACGGCACGCACCCCGCGGTCCTGCGCCCACGCGACACCGCCGAACGTCACCTGGCCCGCGGGTACGTCCTGGCCGCTGCGTGGGACGTCGATGCGGGATTCGGTCTTGATCGGGCCGCGGGCCGACCAGCCCAGCCGCGTCCAGTACGCCTCGGCGCTGTCGAAACGGGTGACCTCCATGTCGATCACCCACTTGGTGGCCGACACGTAGCCGTAGAGGCCCGGCACGACGAGGCGGGCCGGGTAACCGTGCTCGACGGGAAGCGGTTCGCCGTTCATCGCGACGGCGAGCATCGCCTTCTCGCCGGTGAGGGCGTCGACCGGAGTGCCGGCGGTCCAGCCGTCGATCGACCGGGACAGCACCATGTCGGCGTCGTCGCGGACGCCGGCTTCGGCGAGCAGATCGCGCACCCGGTAACCGGTCCACACCGCATTCGAGATCAGTTCGCCGCCCACCGGATTGGAGACGCAGGTCAGTGTGACGGCCTGCTCGACGGCTTCGAAACGGTCCAGGTCGCCCCAGCGGAAGGTCACCTCACGATCGACCATGCCGTGAATTCTGAGTTCCCACTGCTCCCGGCTGAGCTGGGGCACCGTCAGCGCGGTGTCGATGCGGTAGAAGTCGGGGTTGGCGGTGACGAACGACGGTAGGTCGACGTTCTTCGGTTGCACCGTCGGCGGAATCGGGGCAGCGGGCACGTCTACCTCGGGCAGCGCGAACTGCTGTCGATCACCGGCCACCGACGAGGTCAGCCGGGTGATGACGGCCCCGGCGACGCCGCTGGCGACCCCGGCGCCGATCAGGCCCAGCGTGAGCAGCGACCGGCGTTTCGCACGGTCGGGAGGCCCGGCCTCGCTGTCTTCAGCACTTTCACCGGCTCTGCCGGCTGGGCTGGTTTCACCACTCTCACCGGCTCCGCCGGCTTCACCACTCTCACCGGCTCCGCCGGTGGTGGCAAACCGGTCCGAGATCAGCAGCCGCAGAGTCCCGATGCCGCAGACTGCGCCGACGATGGTCGGGATGACGTCCACCGCGGAGCCCTGCGCACGGCTGAGCACCGCGGCGCACCCGACCACACCGGCGATCGCGATCATCGCGCTGCCGATCGGGCGGCGCTTGCGTTCGGCGAGACCGGCGACCGCGGCGAGCAGCGCGATCACCACCAAGATGGCCACCGACAGAACCAGCTTGTTCGCGGTGCCGAACAGCTGGATCGCCCACTCCTTGACCGGGCCTGGGGTCAGCTCGATGACGGCAGAGCCGACCGCGGTACGCACATCGGCCTGCGGGCCGAACGCGGCAGCGAGCAGTTGCGCGACACCGACGGCGACTGCGGCTGCGGCGATGCCGCCCGCCGCGCGCGGGCCGTCTGCGCTCATGCCGCCAAGTTACCGCCGGGAGGTACCCAAAAGGGTTACCGAACTATGTCATCCGCTAGGTTGCTTTACAGTTCCACCACAGTTTGGAAAGTCCAGAGAAGTCCTGGAAGAGCGTCAGCAGAGTCACGGAAAGGGAGCTAGATGGAGATCGAGGGCAAGAAAGCCGTCGTCGTCGGGGGCGCGTCCGGGTTCGGTCGAGCGACCGCGGAGGCGCTGGCCAAGCGTGGCGCGGCCGTCGCCGTGCTGGACCGTCCCCAGTCGAACGGCAAGGACGTCGCCGCCGAGATCGGTGGCACTTTCCACGAGGTCGACGTCACCGACTTCGAGGGCACCGAAACCGTGCTCAACGCAGCCGTCGACGCTCTCGGAGGCCTGCACATCGCGGTCACCACCGCCGGCGGCGGGATCGCCGAACGCACCCTGAAGAAGGACGGCCCGCACAGTCTCGACTCGTTCCGCAAGAGCATCGACCTCAACCTCATCGGCACCTTCAACATCAGCCGGCTGGCCGCATGGCACATGTCGACGAACGATCCCGTCGATGAGGCAGCCGAGGAGCGCGGCGTCATCATCAACACCGCGTCCATCGCGGCGTTCGAGGGCCAGATCGGGCAGGTCGCCTACACCGCCTCGAAGGCGGCGATCGCCGGGATGTGCCTGACCATGGCGCGTGACATGGGAAGCCTGGGTATCCGCGCGCTGGCGATCGCGCCGAGCCTGTTCGCCACCGGTCTGACCGAGGGCATCCCGGATGAGTACGTGTCGATGCTGACGAAGGATGCGGCGTTCCCCAAACGCCTCGGCAAGCCCGAGGAGTACGCCAAGCTCGCACTGGCGATCGTGGAGAACCCGATGCTCAACGGACAGTGTCTGCGGCTGGACGCGGGACAGCGCTTCGCCCCCAAGTAAACGGTGATTCGGCGTGGGTGTCGCCGCTGAGGACGTTCTCTGTTCAGGGCCATCCACGTCGGAGTCGCTGGCAGGATGACGGGATGCCCATTGACGTGATGCTCACCGAGACCGACCAGGAAGCATTGCAGCGCTGGGTACAACGGACCGGGATCGGCAATTCGGTGACCGATGTCGAGCCGCTGACCGGTGGCTCGCAGAACATCGTCGTGCGCCTGCGGGTCGACGGCCAGCCGATGGTCCTGCGCCGCCCACCCGAGCATCCCCGGCCGACCAGCGACAACACCATGCGCCGCGAGATCGCGGTTCTGAGCACACTCGCCGGCTCCGATGTGCCGCATCCGGAGCTGATCGCCGGCTGCGAGGACCTCGACGTGCTCGGAGTGGTGTTCTACCTGATGGAGGCCGTCGACGGGTTCAACCCCGGCACCGACGTCGACGACGCGTACGTGCAGGACGCCGGCATGCGACATCGCGTCGGTTTGTCCTACGCGGCCAGTCTGGCCCGGCTGGGCCGGGTAGCGTGGCAGGACCGTCCCCTCGCCGAGCTCAAACGCCCGGGATCCTTTCTGGCGCGCCAGGTTCCGCAATTCATGCGGTTGTTGGACAGCTACCGCCACGAGCGCTACGAACCCGAGTCGTTCCCGTCGGTGCACCCGCTGGCCGAGTGGCTGGAGGCCAACCGGCCCCCGGACGCCGAGCCCGGCATCATGCACGGCGACGCCCATCTGAACAACGTGCTGCTGCGTCGTGAGGTCCCCGAGCTCGCGGCGTTCATCGACTGGGAGATGTGCACGGTCGGGGACCCGCTGCTGGACCTCGGCTGGATCCTGATCTGCTGGCCGCAAGGTCCGAACCCGATCGACGCCGGCGCCGAACTGGGCGCGCTCGGTGGTCTGGCGACCCGCGCGGAGTTGCTCGAGGCCTACCAGGATGCGGGCGGGCGTCCCACCGGTCGGCTGACCTGGTACCTGGCGATGGCGTGTTTCAAGCTGGCCATCGTCATCGAGGGCACGTGGTCGCGCTACCTCGCCGGCCAGGCCAGCTCCGAAGCCGGCGAACGTCTGCACGCCTCGGCGGTCAACCTGATCGAGCTGGGAACTCGGGTGACCCGGGACGACAATCCGTTTCTGTGACCCGCGTTCGGGCCGTCACCGGTAGGCGTCCCACCCCAGCTTGACCGCCAGCGCGAGTCCTGCCAGCCCGATGGCGAACCGCATCGGCCGCACCGGTGCGTGACGCACGATGACCGGACCGAGGCGCGCACCGAGCAGGCAGCCGAGGCCCAGCGCCGCGACCGCGCCCCACTGCACCGGCGCGATCACCGCGAAGATCAATGCGGCCACGCTGTTGGCGACGCCGAGGATGACGTTCTTGGCCGCGTTGGCGTGGGCCAGCCGCTCGTCGCCGACCCGGAGTAACAAGGCCAGCAGCAGCACCCCGGCGGCAGCGCCGAAGTATCCGCCGTAGATACAGATGGCGAAGATCGCCACCGCCTGGGCGGCGACTTTCACGGTGTGCCGGTTGTGGCTGGACACCCGCGAATAGCGCGTGGGCCGTACCGGGATCAGGATCGCCACGGCGGCGAACCCCAACAACAGCGGCACGAGCCGTTCGAAGCCCTCAGCCGGGGTGGACAGCAGCAGTGCCGCACCGACTACACCGCCCAGCGCGGCCACCGGCAGCACGCGACGTAGAGACGCGCCCTGACCCGCCAGTTCGGGTCGCGAACCCACCACCGAACCGACCCCGTTGAACACCAGCGCCACGGTGTTGGTGACGTTGGCGGTGACCGGCGGCAGTCCGATGGCGAGCAGCGCAGGGTAGGTGGCCACCGATGCGAGACCGGCGATGCTTCCGGTCAATCCACCCAGGATTCCGGCCGCGAACAGCAGCACCGCTTGCGACCAGGACACCGGCACATTGTGACAACCCGATCCCGCCACCAGCCCATCGGCGATATGTGTTTGCGCTCACCGGCACCCGGAGGTGTAGCATCGCTGCCGTGCCGAGTCGACTCGTAGTAGCAACCCGCAGCGGGGTCTGATCCTGACCGACCCCTCGCTGTGGGTCGTCGCTACTTCGTCGGTCACTTCCTCATCCGAAGGCCGGCACCATGAATTCTCTGATCGCTTCCCCAGCCAGTGCGGCACCACGCGCTGTGATGCCTTTTGCGACCCATATCGACCATCCGATGCCGCGTGCGCTTAGGGAGCATGCCGCCACCAAGACGTTCGACGAGTTCGTCGACGAATACGCACCAACGGCCGGACCGGTGCGATTGGGCCAGTGGTCCTGCGACGACGAGCAGCGCCCTGCCCGCCGCATCGGGCCGCAGGCCCGCACCTATCAGGCGACGTTGGCGCTGGGGGACTCCATCGACACCTCCCAGGCCGCGGCGACGGGCCCCGTCGCGGCGTTGACCGCGATGCTCTACGAGCGGGGGATCGCCGTCGAGATGACCGCGTTTCACCAGCTCCCGGCCGGTGAGCACACCGCGACGTTCATCCGGGGGTGCGACGGCACCCGCAGCGAGTGGGCGATGGGCTGGTCAGCCGACCCCACCCAGTCCGCCCTGCGAGCAGTGATCGCCTGCGCGAACCGGTTGCTGGCGTCGGCCTGAGATCCGCGCCGCAGCGCCCCCGCCCCGAAGCGCTCAGCGCAGCGGGCGCAGCACGATGGGCATGCCGTCGACCGGGACGGCCATGCCGCCGTAGTCGTAGCGCGGCGTATATCCCGGGTGGGTGAGCTCGAGGCGGTACTTGCGCAGCAGCCGGTGCATGACCGTCTTGATCTCCAACTGCCCGAACACCATGCCGATGCACTTGTGCGCGCCGCCGCCGAACGGGGCGAACGCGTAACGGTGCTTCTTGTGCTCGTTGCGCGGTTCGGCGAAGCGTTCGGGATCGAACTTCTCCGGGTCGGTCCACAACTCGGGAAGGCGGTGGTTCAGCGCCGGCCACGTCATGATCGCGGTGCCCTCGGGGATGTAATACCCCAGCAGGTCGGTGTCGCGCACGGCCTGGCGGAAGTTGAAGGGCAGCGGGGTCTGCATCCGCAACGCCTCGTTGATCACCAGGTCGTAGGCCTCGAGCTTGTCGAGCGCCTCGATGTCCAGTGGGCCGTCGCCGATGCGCTCGGACTCCTCGCGCAGCCTCTCCTGCCACAGCGGGTTGGCCGCGAGGTGATAGGCCATCGTGGTCAGCGTCGACGTCGAGGTGTCGTGAGCAGCCATCATCAGGAAGATCATGTGGCTGACGACGTCGTCGTCGGTGAAGCTCTGGCCGTCCTCGTCCTGCGCGTGGCACAGCACGCTGAACATGTCGGTGCTCTCGGAGCGCCGCTTCTCGCCGATACGCGCGTTGAAGTAATCCTCCAGCGTCTGGCGTGCCTTGATGCCGCGCCACCAACTCAGCGGCGGCACCGGTTTACGCACGATGGCGTTGCCCGCGCGCGTGGTGGTGGTGAATGCCTCGTTGACCGTGGTCACCAGTTCCTTGTCGGTACCGGCCTGATGCCCCATGAACACCACCGAGGCGATGTCGAGGGTCAGCTCCTTGACGCTGGGATAGAACAGGAAGCGAGGATCGTCGGCGATCCAGTCGTGGGCGATCACGGCGGAGGCCACCGAGTCGATGTGCTCGACGTATCCGGTGAGGCGGCTGCGGGTGAATGCCTCCTGCATGATTCGGCGGTGGTACATGTGGTCGTCGAAGTCGCGCAGCATGAGCCCGCCCTCGAAGAACGGCCCGATCACGGGATCCCAGGCGCGTTGTGAGAAGTCCTTGTTGCGGTTGGAGAAGACGGCCTGCGTGGCGTCGGGTCCCAGCGCACCCACCGCGGGCAGCACCTGCGAGCCCGAGTAGTAGATGGGGCCCCACTTGCGGTACTGGTGCAGGATGAAGTCCGGTCCGCCGCGGAACATCTCGATCATGTGGGCGAGGATCGGCAGGCCCTGGTCGCCCTTGACGGCCTTGAGACCGCTGCCGGCCGGCGGCTCGGCCAGCGTGATCTCCTTGAAATCGTGCGCCAGCAGGCGCTTCTCCACCGCGCCCATCCCCGGGATGGTCACCGGGGTCGGCTTCAGCCGTCGTTTGGCCTGGTCAATCCAGTAATCAGTGCTGCTGATCGTCGTCATCACACGCTCCTGAGCGGGCATACTGTGGTCGATGTCACCTGCGCTCATCCTGGTAGCACGACTTGACGCATGTCAAGTTTGGCCGAGGGCGAGTCGTGGTGCGAAGGTCTAGCCCATGACTGCCGAACCCAACGACACCCGCCAGAGCCGCGGCGACCGGCAGCGTGAGGCGATCATCACCGCCGTCCGTGAGCTGCTCGAGGAGCGCTCGTTCGCGGAGTTGTCCGTCAGCACCATCAGCGAGCGGGCCGGCGTCGCGCGCTCGGGCTTCTACTTCTACTTCGAGTCCAAGTACGCCGTGCTCGCGGTGATCGTCGCCGACGCGATGGAAGAACTCGACAAGCTCACCCACGACTTCGCCCCGCGAGAGCCGGACGAATCCCCGTCGAAGTTCGCCGAACGCATGGTGGGTTACGCCGCGGCAGTGTTCGCGTCGAATGACCCGATCATGGCTGCGTGCAGTCTGGCTCGCAGCACCGATGCGCAGATCCGCGAGATCATGGACGACTTCCAGGACACCGTGGTCGACAAGATCGTCGGCCTGGTCAGTCAGGACACCGGCGCGCGGCCGGTGTCACCGGACATCCGGGCGTTGGTGCGGACCCTGACCGCGGTGACGTCGATGACTCTGTCGCACGACAGTGCTTTCGTCGGTCGCGATCAGGATCCCGCCCACGCTGTGGAAATCGTGCAGCGCCTGTGGCAGTACGGCCTGTGGGGCCGCGACGACCTGCCGAGCTGACGGTGGGTCGCCGGTAGGGTCGGCTGTCATGGCGCAGCAGAGCGGCTCGAACGCTGGATTCCGCACCGGCTTTGCAGGGAAGCGCTGCTTTTTGACCGGCGCGGCGAGCGGGATCGGGCGTGCGACCGCGCTGAGGCTGGCCGCCGACGGCGCGGAGCTCTACCTGACCGACCGCAACGCCGAGGGATTGGCTGCGACGGTCGCCGACGCCCGCGCGCTGGGCGCGGTGGTGGCAGCTCACCGCGCCCTCGACATCTCCGACGTCGACGAGGTCGCCGCGTTCGCGGCGGACATCCACGCCAGTGGGCCCGCGATGGACGTGGTGATGAACATCGCCGGTGTGTCGGCGTGGGGCACGGTGGACAAGCTGACCCATCGGGACTGGAAGTCGATGATCGACATCAACCTCATGGGCCCGATCCACGTCATCGAGAACTTCGTACCGCCCATGATCGAGGCGCGCCGCGGCGGGCACCTGGTGAACGTCTCGTCGGCTGCCGGGTTGGTCGCCCTGCCCTGGCATGCCGCCTACTCGGCGAGCAAGTACGGCCTGCGCGGTCTTTCGGAAGTGTTGCGGTTCGATCTCGCCCGTCATCGCATCGGGGTGTCGGTCGTGGTGCCCGGGGCGGTGCAGACCCCGCTGGTGGACACCGTGCACATCGCGGGAGTGGACCGCGAGGACCCGCAGGTGCGCAAGTGGACCGGACGGTTCTCCGGTCACGCGGTGTCCCCGGAACACGCCGCCGAGCGGATCTTGCGCGGCGTCGCCAAGAACCGCTACCTCGTCTACACCTCGCCGGACATCCGCGCGCTGTACCTGTTCAAGCGAACGATGTGGTGGCCCTACAGCATCGCGATGAAGCAGGTGAACCTCGTGTTCACCCGGGTGCTGAAGCCGAAGAAGGCAAAGCCGCAACAACGCTGACAGCCAACAGCGCAACAGCGCAACAGCGCCGACGGCTTAGGGCGCAAAGCGCAGAGGTTCAGCGCGTACCCCAGTCCCACGGCGGCGTCGTGAGCAGACCCTGCTCGGCGATCCGGGTCTCGCCCCAGTCCTTGTACAGTTCGAGCTCCCATGCGTCGCTGTCGTCGGAGCCGAGCGGCGCGGCGCCCAGGCACTCGCGCAGCGTCGGCGAGTGCGTCACGACGATCAGCTGGGTGCGGGTGGCGGCCGACGCGATCAGTCCCGCCAAAGGCCGGACCAACTCGGGATGCAGAGAGGTCTCGGGCTCGTTGAGCACCATCAGCGAGGGTGGCTGCGGGCTCAACAGCGCGGCCGCCCACAACAGGAAACGTAATGTGCCATCCGAGATCTCGGCGCTGCGCAACGGGCGCAGCATGCCCCGCTGGTGAAGCTGCAGGTCGAACAGGCCATCGTTGACCGCCACCGACACCGTCGCACCATCGAATGCGTCGGCGACGGCGCGGGCGAGATCATCGGTACCGGTCTCGAGGATCGTCTGCACGGCGGCCGCCAGGTCGGCGCCGTCATCGGCGAGTACCGGGGTCCGGGTGCCGACCTGGGGCCGTCGCGACGGCGCGTGGGTGTCGGCCCGGAAGCCGTCGTAGAACCGCCAGTCGCGCAGTCGCTCCCGCACCGTGACCAGCTCCGGCGTCGCCCCCGCCCAGTCGGCGAGGACGCTTCGATGCGCAGCCAGGTCGCGGACGAGCTCGTCGAACCCGTGCCCGGTATCGGCTGCTACCTGGACGTATCCGCGCGTCCTGCGCACCAGCGTCGTCGCGCGCCGGGCGGCGGGCCCGGAGAAGATCACCTCGCGTTTGACCTCGGGGTCGCGCCCGAACGCGGTCTCCTTGGCCTGCGGGAGGCCCAGATCCACCAGATAGCCGAAATCGTCGGAGGCGTAACCGAGTTCGATGGAGACCGGGCGGGTACGCGGGCCGCCCTCGGCGGTGCCGGTCCGACGCGCACCGCCGAGGTGCTCGGGGCCGGCCCACAATGCCGAAGCGACGCCGCCCTCTCGGGCGAAGGGCCCGATCACTTCGCCGCGCCCGCAATCGGCCAGCAGGCGCAGCGCCCGGTACAGCGACGACTTGCCAGTGCCGTTGGCGCCGGTGACGACGGTGAGTCGGCGCAGTGGCACCACCACCTCTCGCAACGACCGGTAGCCCCGGATCGCGACCGTCTGCAGCATGGTTGCGACGCTAGCGGTCCCCGCCGACATCACCGACGATCACTGTGGGGCCGGTGTGGGGGCGGGCATCGCCAACTCCAGTCGCACGCCGAGCAGACGCACCGGCCTGTCCAGGTCGAACAGATCGAGCAGCTCCAGAGCCGTGGTGACGACCGGGCCGGGGTCGGTGGTGGGCAGGTCGAGCTTGCGGATCTTGGTGCGGGTGAAGAACGTGGCGGTGCGGACGGTGACCGCGACGCGGGTGACGAGGCGGTGCTGTTCGACGACCTCGGCCAGGGTGCGGTGGGCCAGGTCGGTGACCGCGTCACCCATGTCGGCGCGGTCGGTGAGATCGGCGGCGAAGGTGACGACATGGCTGCGTGAACGCGGCACCCACGGCTGCGCGCTGACGGTGTCGTCGCCGCCGCCCTTGGCCAGCAGCAGGATCCACAACCCCGTCGTCGGGCCGAATGCCGACGTCAGGATCGCCGCGTCGGTGCCGGCCAACTCGGCCACGGTGGTGATCCCCATGGTGGCGAGTTTCTTCGCGGTCTTCGGTCCGACGCCCCACAGCGCGTCGACAGGCCGGTCGCCCATGGTGGCCGGCCAGTTCTCGTCGGTCAGGGCGTGGATGCCCGCCGGCTTGCCGAATCCGGTGGCGACCTTCGCGCGCTGCTTGTTGTCGCTGATACCCACCGAACAGGTCAGACCGGTCTGGGCGGTGACGAGTTCCTGGATGCGGCCGGCGAGGTCGACGGCCTCGCGCAGCTCGACGAGGTCACCGCCGAGGTAGGCCTCGTCCCACCCCCACACCTCGACAGGATGGCCCAGGTCGCGCAGCAGACCCATCACCTGCTCGGAGGCGGCGTCATAGGCCGCGGGGTCGGATGGCAAGAAGGTCGCGTCAGGACAGAGGCGGGCGGCCCTCCGCAGCGGCATGCCGGCATGGACGCCGAAGGTACGTGCCTCGTAGGAGGCACATGTGACCACCTTGCGCGGCTCGGACGGGTCGCCGTTGCCGCCGACGATGACCGGTAGGCCGGCGAGTTCGGGATGGCGCTGCAACTCGACCGAGGCCAGGAAAGCGTCGATGTCGACGTGCAGGATCCACGGTCCGGCCGCCGGGGTCATGTCCCGCAGAGCTTGCGCGCCACCGTCTCCCAGGCATCACCGAGATCGGCCAGGCTGCGGCCGCGGTCGGTGAGCTCGTGCCGCACGTAATCGGCGTCGAGCAGGTCGAGGAGAGCGGTGGCCTGGGTGTCGAGGTCTCCCGATGTGCCCGCGCTCTCGAGCAGCAGCCGGATATGGCTGTGGTGCAACGTCATCGGAGCGTTGAACCGCATCTGCGGGTCACGGTTGACGTCGGAGAGCAGAGCGTGGTGGGTGTCGACGAACTTCAGGCGCTCGCGACCGTAGGCGAGCAGGCGCTGCAGGGGAGGGGCGCCTGGACCCAGGGGCGGAGGGCCGAACAGGATGGCCTGCTGCTGAGCCTTCTCGTCCTCGTCGAGCAGCACCACCATCAGGCCGGCGCGGCTGCCGAACCGCCGGAACAGCGTGCCCTTGCCGACGCCGGCCGCCGCGGCGATGTCGTCGGTGGTGACCGCGTCGGCGCCGCGCTGGTCGACCAGCCGGCGCGCGGCCTGCAGCAGCAGGGCCCGGTTGCGTGCGGCGTCGCCCCGCTCGGGCGGGCCGGCTTCGCTCACCGTCAGCGTCGGCAACCGGTCAGACACAGGCACCTCACAACTCTATCCCAGCCGGAATAATTCGGACTCGAGTCCGGTTAGTGGGGGGCGACGACGAGCGAGCGGAGGGTGGACGTGACGGAGAATGCGAACGCGACGGTACTGGTGCTGGTGGGAAGCCTCCGGGCCGCCTCGGTCAACCGCCAGCTGGCGGAACTGGCCGCGGAATCGGCGCCGGCCGGCGTGCGGGTCGAGGTGTTCGACCGGCTCGGCGAGGTTCCGTTCTACAACGAGGACATCGACGGGCCGACCGTGCCCGAACCGGCGCAGGCGCTGCGTGCCGCCGCCAGCCGCGCCGCCGCCGTTCTGGCCGTCACGCCCGAATACAACGGCAGCGTGCCGGGGGTGTTGAAGAACGCGATCGACTGGTTGTCCCGGCCGTTCGGCGACGGGGCGATCAAGGGCAAGCCGCTGGCCGTCGTCGGCGCGGCGCACGGCCGCTACGGCGGCGTCTGGGCGCACGACGAGACCCGCAAGTCTTTCGGCCTCGCCGGAGCGCGGGTGGTCGAGGACCTGAAGTTGTCGTTGCCGACCGCCGAGCTGGGGGACCGGCATCCGCGGGAGAACGCCGAGGTCACTGCCCGTTTTCGTGACATCGTCGGCAAACTGCTGGCCGAGACCGACTGACGCTCGTCGGTCCGGCCGAGGTTGCCGCTCCGGCGCAGCGGCTCTGCTGGAACGCCATCGGGGTGGACGCGCAGGTGGCTGAGCGCGGGAAATGCCGTCCCACGCTGAGTTTGCGGAGCCGGCGAACTGTTTGCTGGCGGGTTTGGGTGGCGGTACCGAGGGTGCGCGTCGTGTCGGTGGCTGGTGCTAGACATCTCTTGTGGCTTCCCGACACGCCGATGTGATGCGCGACACGCCGGACGCCGCGCTGGTCGCAGGCTTACGACCTGGGAATTTCAGAAATGTCATTCAGAACATCTTGTATCCCTTCGCAATGTCGGACACTAGGTGTAGTGTTTCGAACACCGACGGACCCCCAAGATCTGGTGGTCGGCCGGAGTCACCAGATCCGGCGGAGTCGGCCTACCGGCCCGGCGGGACGTGGCCCGGACGGCCAGGAATTTCACGGGCCGGCGGGCCGCTGAACCTCAGTGGGACGCACCATCCGACCAGTTGCCAGCACCAGCCGTTGACTCGCCTCATTCTCGACAGGAGCCGTAGCGCAGATGACTCAGCCCGCATCCGTCACCGTGTACACCAAGCCCGCCTGCGTGCAGTGCAACGCGACCTACAAGGCGCTCGACAAGCAGGGCATCGCCTATGACGTCGTCGACATCAGCCTCGACGACGAGGCCCGCGACTACGTGATGGCGCTGGGCCACCTGCAGGCGCCCGTCGTGGTCGCAGGCGGCGAGCACTGGTCGGGCTTCCGTCCCGATCGGATCAAGGCACTGGCCGGCGTCGTCTCAGCGTCTGCCTGATCCCTCCCACCTGCCGGCGGGCCCGGAACCGACCTCGAGGAGTCACCGTGAGTCATCTCGTCTACTTCTCCAGCGTGTCCGAGAACACCCACCGCTTCGTCGCGAAGCTGGGATTGCCCGCCGAGCAGGTCACCAGGATCCCGTTGCACGGGCGCATCGAGGTCGACGAGCCCTACGTGCTGGTGGTGCCCACCTACGGCGGTGGGAAGGCCACCCCCGACATCAACAGCGGTGGCTATGTGCCCAAGCAGGTCATCGCGTTCCTCAACAACGAACACAACCGGTCGTTGCTGCGCGGCGTCATCGCCGGGGGAAACAACAATTTCGGCGCCGAGTTCGCCTATGCGGGCAACGTCATCTCCCGCAAGTGTGCGGTGCCATACCTCTATCGCTTCGAACTCATGGGAACCCCGGACGACGTGGATGCCGTTCGTGCCGGACTGGAAGATTTCTGGAAGGAACAGACGTGCCACCAACCGTCACAGCTGCAGAGCCTGTAACCACCGACGGCGCGCACGCGCTTCCGGGCGAAACGGATTACCACGCGCTCAACGCGATGCTGAACCTGTACGACGCCGAGGGCAGGATTCAGTTCGACAAGGATGTGCTCGCCGCCCGCGAGTTCTTCCTGCAGCACGTCAACCAGAACACGGTGTTCTTCCACAATCAGGACGAAAAGCTCGACTACCTGGTCCAGAAGAACTACTACGAGCGCGAGGTGCTCGACCAGTACTCCCGCAACTTCGTCAAGACGCTGCTGGATCGCGCGTACGCCAAGAAGTTCCGGTTCCCGACCTTTCTGGGCGCGTTCAAGTACTACACGTCCTACACGCTGAAGACCTTCGACGGGAAGCGCTACCTGGAGCGCTTCGAGGACCGCGTCGTCATGGTGGCCCTGTCGCTGGCGGCGGGTGACACCACGCTGGCCGAGAGGCTGGTCGACGAGATCATCGACGGCCGCTTCCAGCCGGCCACCCCGACGTTCCTCAATGCCGGCAAGAAGCAGCGTGGTGAGCCGGTGAGCTGCTTCCTGCTGCGCATCGAGGACAACATGGAGTCCATCGGGCGCTCCATCAACTCGGCGCTGCAGCTGTCCAAGCGCGGCGGCGGAGTCGCGTTGTTGCTGACCAATATTCGAGAGCACGGCGCACCGATCAAGAACATCGAAAACCAGAGCTCGGGTGTCATCCCGATCATGAAGCTGCTCGAGGACTCGTTCTCCTACGCCAACCAGCTCGGTGCGCGCCAGGGTGCCGGTGCGGTGTACCTGCACGCCCACCATCCCGACATCTACCGATTCCTGGACACCAAGCGGGAGAACGCCGACGAGAAGATCCGGATCAAGACGCTGAGTCTCGGCGTCGTGATTCCGGACATCACGTTCGAGCTGGCCAAGAAGAACGAGGACATGTACCTGTTCTCGCCCTATGACGTGGAACGGGTCTACGGCATCCCGTTCGCCGATATCTCGGTGTCGGAGAAGTACTACGAGATGGTCGACGACAGCCGCATCCGCAAGACGAAGATCAAGGCCCGCGAGTTCTTCCAGACCGTGGCCGAGCTGCAGTTCGAGTCGGGCTACCCGTACATCATGTACGAGGACACGGTGAACCGGGCCAACCCGATCGACGGCAAGATCACCCACTCCAACCTGTGCTCGGAGATCCTGCAGGTCTCGACGCCCTCGGAGTTCAACGACGACCTGTCCTACGCCAAGGTGGGCAAGGACATCTCGTGCAACCTTGGGTCGCTGAACATCGCCAAGGCGATGGACTCACCGGACTTCGCGCAGACCATCGAGGTGGCCATCCGGGCGCTCACGGCGGTCAGCGACCAGACCCACATCACGTCGGTGCCGTCGATCGAGCAGGGCAACAACGACTCTCACGCCATCGGCCTCGGACAGATGAACCTGCACGGCTATCTGGCGCGCGAGCACATCTTCTACGGCTCCGAAGAAGGTGTGGACTTCACCAACATGTACTTCTACACCGTGCTCTACCATGCGCTGCGGGCGTCGAACCGCATCGCGATCGAGCGGGGCACCCACTTCAAGGGCTTCGAACGCTCGAAGTACGCCAGCGGCGAGTTCTTCGACAAGTACACCGCCCAGGTGTGGGAGCCCAAGACCGACAAGGTGCGCGCGCTGTTCGCCGATGCCGGCATCCGCATCCCGACCCAGCAGGACTGGGAGCGGCTCAAGGAATCGGTGCAGGCCCACGGCATCTACAACCAGAATCTGCAGGCGGTTCCGCCGACCGGGTCGATCTCCTACATCAACCACTCGACCAGCTCGATCCACCCGATCGCCAGCAAGGTCGAGATCCGCAAGGAAGGCAAGATCGGCCGCGTCTACTATCCGGCGCCGTACATGACCAACGAGAACTTGGAGTACTTCCAGGACGCCTACGAGATCGGCTACGAGAAGGTCATCGACACCTACGCCGCGGCCACCCAGCACGTCGACCAGGGGCTGAGCCTGACGCTGTTCTTCAAGGACACCGCCACCACCCGCGATGTGAACAAGGCGCAGATCTACGCGTGGCGCAAGGGTATCAAGACGCTGTACTACATCCGGCTGCGCCAGATGGCTTTGGAGGGAACCGAAGTCGAGGGTTGCGTGTCCTGCATGCTGTGACCGGGATGGTGCGGCCGCCATCGCGAACGTGTTGCCACGGTAGCGCCGAGACGTTCCTCGCTACCGTGGGTGCACGTTCGGCGGCCGGTCGCCGCCGAACGAAGGGGTGCGCGTGAAACGGGCGACTCGGCTGCGGTGACCGATTACCCGCTGACGCCGGTCCAGCAGCGCGCGTGGTTGAACTACATGCGCGTCTACCATCGGCTCGAGTACGAGATGAACCATCACCTGCGGGCCGAATGCGGACTCTCGCTCTACGACTACACGGTGCTCAACGCGCTGTCGCGCGCACCGGATCGCCGCCTACAGGTGACATCGCTCGCAACGGTGATCGGGTGGGAGCGCAGCCGACTGTCGCACCACCTCGTGCGGATGGCGCGACGTGGCCTCGTCGACCGTCTGGCGTCGGAAACCGATGGTCGGGGCACGTTCATCGTCCTGTCTGAGCAGGGCTGGGACTTGCTCGTGCGCGCCGCTCCGACGCACGCCGAGTGGGTGCGTCGGGCCTTCTTCGCCGACCTGGATCCCGAACGCGAGGAAGCCCTCGCCGCCATTCTCGCCACCGTGCACGAGGGATTGTTGCGCGAGGGCACCCTGCCGCGTCCGGACGTCTAGACCTGGTTGATGCCACCGTCGACGACGATTTCGGACCCTGTCATGAAACTGCTTGCGTCCGAGGCGAGAAACACGACCGCCGCGGCCAGTTCCTCGGGATCGCCGATGCGTTTCATCGGGTTCGACGCCAGGCCATCCAACATGGCTTGGCGCTGCTCTTCGTCGGCCTCCAAGCCGTGCAGCCCCGGTGTCATGATCGGACCGGGAATGACGGTGTTGACGCGGATTCCGCGGTCGGCCAACTCCGTCGCCCATGTGCGACCGAATGACCGGATCGCGGCTTTGGACGCGGCATAGGCGCCGAACGCCGGGGTGCCACGGGTGGCCGCAGTGGAGCCGGCCAGCACGATCGAGGCGCCGGGGGTGAGCAAGGGCAGTGTCTTCTGCACCGTGAACACCGTGCCGCCGACGTTGCGGTTGAACGTGTCGGCGAGGTGTTCGGGGGTCTCCGCTTCGAGGGTCACGTACTCACCGCCGCCGGCGTTGGCAAAGACGATGTCGAGTCCGGTACCGCCTTCGCGAATGACATCGATCAATCGGTCCAGATCCGCCAATGCGGTGACGTCACTGGCCACACCGACCACGCCGCTTCCGAGGGACGTGGCGGCATCCTGAACCCGTTCTTTGGTGCGGCCCGTGATGAACACCTTCGCGCCTGCATCGGCGAACGCGCGGGCGGTCGCGTAGCCGATGCCCGACGTCCCGCCGGTGACCAGTGCTGTTTTACCTGCAAGTGGGGACATCTCATGCTCCTGTTGTCGGGGAACGTCCGTCGCGTTCCGCCGGCACAACAAGGTGACATGTCACCTTATTTCGCGGTGGTGTGAATCCAGCCCCCGCCCGTCGTCGGTCACTTGGGGATTCCAAGAGGGCGACGCTGAATCAGACTTCACCGCGTCTTGTCTGCACGCTGTGCTTTCAAGCGTCTCTCCTCGCGCAGGACGTTCTGGTAGCTCTCACGCTCGGAGATCAGCCAGTCGGGCTTCTGCTCGAGCAGCGCATCGATCTGCTCGGTGGTCAGTGCCTCGGTGACCCCGCCCCGCGCGAGGCCGGCGATCGACACGCCCAGCTTGGCCGCGACGAGGTTCTTCGGGTGCGGGCCGTCCTTGCGCAAGTCTTTCAGCCACTGTGGGGGATCGGCCCGCAGAGCAGCGAGCTCGTCGCGGGTGATGGGATTCTGCTGGAATTCTTCCGGGGTGGCGGGCAGGTACACATCGAGCTTCTTCGCCGCGGTGGCGGGCTTCATGGACTGCGCGTTCGGCCTGCTCATGGCTCGAGCCTATCGGTAGCCTGACCTGGTGACCCGGACCTCGCTCACCGTGGGATACGTCCCGGGAGCAACGCCGGCGAAGTGGGCCCGGACCTGGGCGCAGCGTCACCCCGAGGTGCCGCTGGAGTTGCGGGCCGTCGCGGCCGCGGACGCGGCGGCCGACGTGCGGGACGGCGCCGTCGACATCGCCATCCTGCGGCCGCCTGCCGATACCTCCGGGCTGGCGGTCATCCCGCTCTACGAGGAGACCACGGTGGCCGTGGTGCCCACCGATCACGTCCTCAGCGCCGCTGACGAGATCACCGCTGCCGACCTCGCTGACGAACCGACACTGTTGCCGGAGGACGACGTCGTCGGCTGGAGGGATGCGCCCGGAGTCTTGCTCGAACACCGGCCTGAAACCACGCTGGCTGCAATCGAACTCGTCGCCGCGGGCCTCGGCGTGCTGATGGTTCCGCAGTCCCTGGCGCGGCTGTACCACCGCAAGGACCTCACCTACCGCGCGATCGCCGATGCGCCCACCTGTCCCGTGGCGCTGGCATTCCCGAAGGGGGAGCAGTCCGAGCTGGTCGAAGAGTTCATCGGGATCGTGCGTGGCCGCAAAGCCAGTTCGTCACGGGGACAAACCGAGTCCGCACCGAAGCGCACCGCGCGGGAGAAGACCCTCGCCAAGCAGGCGGCACGCGCCGCGGCGGGCAAGGTCGCCCGGCGGCCAGGCCGTGGCCGGCGCTGAGTCGATACCGCTCGGGGATGGCGACGATGCCTCGTTGAAGAATAGGGTCGGATGGTGCGGGCTCACCGCGAGGATGAGCCGGTGTCGGCCGCATTGGCTCGCTGGCGCAACCGTTCCGCGATCTGGCCCAACCACTGCTTGTAGGTCAGCGAGCTAGGTTCGTAGTAGGCGCCGACCGCATACCCAAGGAATTGTGCTAGATCCACTTCGGGTCGAGCGTGCCGCAATTCGTCGATTTCTTGGGCAAAACGTCGCAGAAGTTCTACCGAAGCGTGGTCGGCGGCATAACTGTCGGCGATCCCTTCCCCGTCATCGGCTTCCAAGTCCCAATCTTGGTGAAAGTATGCAGCGAAAATCGGTGAAAGTCCTTCGAGATTGAACCGCCGTTCATGGGCGGGCGAAATCCTGTCAACTGCAGCTCTTCGCCTGTTCCAACGCCTTTGGAGCCACTCTAAGTCGCAGGCGCTAGATACCCAATCAAAGGTCGGCGCCTCGAAGTCAAGGCGCTCCAAGGTCGCTAATTCCGTTCGCATGCTGGCGGAATCGGTTTGCGATCTGTCTCAGCCACTCGTTGTACGTCGGCGGCGCGGGGCGATTGTCGACCCGGACGACGCGCACGAGGAGTTTCTTCAGGTCTGGCTCAGCACGGGCGTCAAGGAGGTCATCGATTTCCTGGGTCAACATCCGCAGGGGCTCCGCGGCAGGGTGTTCGTTGACACAGTTGTCGACCATTCCTTCCCAGCTATCGGCTTCCAAGTCCCAATCCTGGTGGAAGTTGGTGCCCAGGAACTGATACAGGTCTGTCGATATCGAACCATCATTCATGCTTCGGGAATCCTGTCAGCACGTACCATCCACCGGTTCCATCGCCTCTCAAAACAATCCCACGGCTAGTGCCTGCAACTGCCTCAATCGAGTGTGCAGCGAAGAAACGGTGCAATCCATTGATGGTAAGTTCGTCGCCCATTATCAATTCGGCAACTGTTAGGCGCGAGCGATATCAGACGCCCTACCAGGCTGCCCTCGCAATCGTTCGGCAACCATCCCCAACCATTCCCGGTAGGTCATTTCCGGTCGAGGGTCGTAGTAGCCGCCCATCTTCAACATGGCTTCGTGAAGTTGGGATTCTGCCCGATCGCGGCGAAATTCATCAATGTCATGTGCCAGACTGCGCAGATGTTCAGGCTTCTCGTCGACGACAAAGCTATCGACGATCTGCGGCCAGTCTGCGGCATCGAGGTCCCAGTCTGGGTGAAAATAGCCGCCAAAAAATTGTTCCATTGCGTACGAGGGCGGGGTGTTCATGGCTGCACATATCCGGTCAGTATATTCCAATTTCCCATTCCGTCGCCTTAACTGAACTTCCAGTTATCGATTCTACGCCTCCGCGCGCTAGGACCTGCCCGCCTTCGAATGGCGCAGAAATGGTGAGTGTTTTTCTGGCGCCCTCGGTTATCCAGGTGTCCACAGCCGCCTGATTGTGTTGAAGCGCTGTGATAGCTGCTGTCGCTGCTTCATCGACCGATGCAAATGTCGAGACTTCGGAAAGTCTCGGATTATTGGCTAGGCGAGTGGAGAGGTCGTCGAAAGTTTGGCCGACATGTCGTTCGATGAGGTGTCCACCGGATGCTTCGCTCGCCTCCAGCAGCGCCCGGGCGTCCTCGATGCCGAACGGCGTGATGTCTGCGATGTCTCCGCCGCTGTGGTGCGGCACATCGACGTCGGGTGTGGGTATGTCGTCGGCGTGGCGGGCTGCGCCCGCGAGTGCGTCAACCCCGTGTTCGAAACCCTCGGCGAAGAATTTGCCGCCAGGGATCGGCGCCATGCCGGCGACGTCGAGCACCGCGCCGGCTTGATCCGCGCCGGAGTGTTCGCCCCAATTGGTGAAGACGTCAATGTCGTGGGCGACATCGGGGACGAGACCGAAGGTGCCTTCGCTGAGTGCCCGGCTGCCTTCGGCGAACGCTGATGGCTCCTGCGGGAAGGCTTGCACGTCAGCGTTGGGGGGAAGGGTGGGCACGGCGGCCATTGGTGCGCCGGCTTCGTTCGCCGCCTGGTTGAGAGCTTCAAGAATGCGGATCTGATCGGTGAGTTCGCGGCGGGCGTCGAACACAGCCTGGCTGAGCGGGACGGTTTCCCCCCGTCCTGGTCCTGCGGCGGCACCCTGCGTGTAGGACTGTCCGGCAGCGTCATCGAGCGCGGCTTGGGCAGCGTCGAGATCACTTCGTGCGGCTTCGACGCGCGCCAGCTGCTCATCGACAACCGCGGGATCAGCCCCGACGATCGGAGCCTCTAATGGAGACCGGGTGTAGCGCGTCTCGCTGTGGCCGCGTCCGGTGTGCTGGCTGATGACCTGATCGACTGCGCTCGGAGTTTCCGGAACCGGCTGGCCGGCAACTTCGTCCAGTGCGTCGTCGAGGTTCGCGGGTTGCTCGGGATCAGTCGTCTTCCCGGGGACCAGCATGTCGTCCAACGGGGACGATGACGCACCACCCACACCCTCGGCTGCCTCGTTGGTGCCGCTGTTGGCGGCTTCGCCGGTCGACGTTCCCGGTGGGCCAAGCATGTCCTGCCACGTTTTGGGCCTCTGGCCAGAGTCCGCGCCGCCGGCGTCGGTCTTGTGGTCGACCAACTGGATCGACTCGTCACGGCCTTCACCGTCGAACTGGATGCCCTGCAGTTCGAGCGCCTCGGCCTGCAGCTGTTGACCGACAAGGGCATCGGTGGCGACGAGTTGTTCTGCGCGCCAGCGAATGTACTCGGCATGCTCGGCCGCGGCAGTCGCCCTGGCGGCAGCAGTCATCGGGTCGAATTCGCGGGTATCGGTGACCGAGAGGTCCTCGCCCACTCGGAAGTCATCGGCTTCGGCCTCGGCGATGGCGTCGAGCACCGCGCGGCGGGCCGCTGCAATGTCTTCGCTGCCCCGTGCAGCGACATCGGCTGCGTGGCGCTGCACGTCCCCCTGGCGGCGCACCACCCCGAGATCCGCGGCAACCCGGTCGAGCGCAGCGTCCTTGGCGTCGCCCTCCCACTCGGTGCCGCCCGGAGCTGCGATGTTCTGCCGGTGCTGCTCGAACACCGTCTCCGCCGCAGCCGCCGCCCCCCGCCAACGCTGGGTGGCGTCGTCGAGGGCAGTGGTGTCCCAGCTCTGCACCTGCGAACGGGTCGGCGCCGCCGACGCGGCAGCGGCCGGGCTCACATGGTCACCGAGATGTCGTCGGCGCTGCTCCCGTCGGTGTCGTCGTAGTCGGCGCTCGCCGCAGATAGGGAGTCGGCCTGGCCGGCGATGCGGCGTCCCTGCTGGACGCGTAGCGCCGCAGCTGCGGCATCGACGGCCGCGACCCCGGCATCGCTGGGCCGCGTGCCTGCTGTGGCGCCGACTGTGCGGCCGTTGAGCACCTCGATCGCGGCCTGCGCGCTGCCCGCGGCCGCCACCTGCAAACCGTCAGTGTCGACGGTCAAGTCTCTTGCCATACTGCCCCCTCGACCCCACTCCGATGCACGCTACCGCACCGGGCTGGCCATCCCGCCCGGCAAAGTCGCCGGGCGAGCACGTTCGACTGGTGCCCAGGTCTAATCGCATTCAGAGCGTCAGCGTGCCGTCGTCATTGATGGTCCAGAACGGGTTCATCGCGACTTCCCAGACGTGCCCATCGAGATCGGCGAAATACCCCGAATAGCCGCCCCAGAACACCTTTTCGGCCGGCTTGAGGATCGTCGCGCCGGCGGCCGCGGCCTGGGTGAGCACCATGTCGACGTCGGCTTCGGTGCGCTCGTTGATCGCGATGGTGACGCCGCTGAACCGGCCGTCGACGGGATGACGCGCATCCTCGGCGAGATCCTGGCGACCGAACAGCGCCAATGCCACACCCGGCAGCTGATAGAACACCACGCCCTCGGGAGCGTCCTTGGCCTCCCATCCGAGCCCTTCCTCGTAGAAGCGGCGGGCCCGCGGGAGGTCGTCGACGCCCAGGGTGATCAAGCTGATGCGTTGTTCCATGGCCGCGACCGTACTCGCGCGCGGCGCCAGGTCGGGCGCGTCCGGACGGCCACCCGTACTGCACCGTCCCGCCCCGCCTGCCAACGGTACCGAACCGGTGGCATCCGGATTTGCCGACGAGAATGCTTCGCTGGCGGGCCCATTGCCGGTAAACCCATCCGCCAGGATGAGAACTGGTCTTGTCGCTGCGGGCACGGGGAAGTGTCAGTGCCGTCATTTTCGCTGCTGTGGCTGCGTATCGCGGCTAGCATGTTTGCCATGCTGGTCGACGGAGCCGGGGGGCTCCCTGCCGCGGAATCGGAGACGCCGGTCGACCTGATCCGGACGATGTTGAGTGTGCTCAGGCGCCGCTTGGGCCTGGAGACGGCATGGCTGTCGTCGTTCCGCGACGACGTGCAGGTGTTCGAGGTGCTCGACGGAAATCCCGAAGCCATGGGCCTGTCGTGCGGTGCCGGCGCTTCGCTGGCCGGCTCGTACTGTGTGCGCGTCATCGACGGGCGGCTGCCCTCCGTCATCCCCGACACCTCAGTCAACGAGACGACCGCGATCCTGCCGATCACGGGTGAGCTGGATCTGGGCGCCTACGTGGGTGTGCCGGTAGTGGGGCCGGACGGCTCCGCCCTGGGCATGGTGTGCGCGGTGAGCCGGCAGGCCAGCCCGCATCTGGTCGAGCTCGACCTGCGCATCGTCGAGCGCGTCGCGGAGCTCATCGGCCTGCTGATCGAACCGCCTTCGGCGCCGACGAACGGCGCTGCCGATCGCCACGCGGCCGTCCGACGCGTGGTCGCCCAGCGAGATTTCGAGGTCGTCTTCCAGCCAGTCCACGACGTTCACACCGCCACGGTGGTGGGGCTGGAAGCGCTGGCCCGCTTTCCCTGCGAACCATTCCGGCCCGACGCATTCCTGGCCCAAGCGGCCTCGCTCGGGCTGGGGACGGAGTTGGAGACGGCGATTCTGACGCGGGTGCTGTCGTTGCTTCCGCAGCTTCCCGACGACGTGTTCATCGCGGTCAACATCTCTCCGGCGGCAGTGCAACACGCGCCTTGGACGGATCTTCTCGACTGCGTCGACCCCACGCGAATCGTCCTGGAGATCACCGAACATGCCGCCGTCGAGAACTACGGTGCTCTCGACGACGCGTTGGATGTGTGCCGCGCCAGAGGCGTACGGGTCGCTGTCGACGACGTCGGCGCCGGCTTCTCGTCGTTCTCCCACGTGCTCGAGTTGAACCCGGACTTCGTCAAGATCGACAAGTCGATCATCCGCAATATCGACAGTGACGCCGCGCGACGCAGACTGGCCCAAGCCATCTGCGAATTCGCGGCGCAGACCGGCGCGACCGACATTGCCGAAGGCGTGGAGACCCAGGCGGAACTCGATGCGGTGGGTGCCGCCGGCATCAGATGTGCGCAGGGGTATTACCTCGGTCGCCCCAAATCTCATGTTCACGGTTTCGCGTCCGCCGCTGTGTCCGCGATGACCACCGAAGCAGCTCCGGCGGCGTTGGATCTGTTGGGGGAACGCAGATTCGAGCTGGCCCTCGCTCACTCGCCCATCGGTATGGCGGTCGTCGACCTCGACGGCGCGTTCCTGCGGACCAACCGCGCGATGCACGCAATGCTCGGGTACACCGGCCGGGAGATGGCCCGCTTGAACTTTCGGGACATCACCCATCCCGACGACCTCGATGCGGATCTGTCACTGATGCACGAGTGCCTCGCCGGCAAGCGGCGCTCCTATCACATCGCCAAGCGCTACATCACCGCCGACGGACGAGTCGTGTGGGGTGCACTCACCGTCGTGCTGGTGTGCGGGCCGTCCGACCGACCGCACTGTTTCATCTCCCAGATCCTCGATGTGACCGCCGAGCGGGTCAGGGAAGCCGATCTGGTCCGCCGAGCCGACACTGATCCGCTCACCACGATCGCCAATCGCGCCGCCGCCTGGAGCCGCCTCGAAGAGTTGGACGCCCGCGACGCCGGCTACGGCGTCTTGTTCTGCGACATCGAGCGATTCAAGTCGGTCAACGACCGCAGCGGTCACCACGCCGGCGACCACATGCTGGTCGAGGTCGCCGAACGACTGCTGGCCGCCATCGGTCCCGACGATCTGGTGGCCCGCTGGGGAGGCGACGAATTCCTGGTGGTGACCGAGTCGGTCGACGACGACGACCTTGCCCTGCTCGCGGGGCGGATCGCCGACCGAATGGAGCGCACACCGGTCACATTGGCCGATGGCACCGACGTGCCGGTGACGCTGACCATCGGCGTGTGCGCGCACCGTCGGGGCGATGGCCGGTCCATCGATGACGTCCTCGCGCTGGCCGACGAAGCCATGTACCGGAAGCGGCGCAGCCGACTGTGACCGCAGGGAAGCCGGCTGAGCCAAGGCTGCGGTGAGTGCCGGAGCGGTTCCGGCCTTGTCAGAAGGTGTGCTGGGGGCCCTGGGCCTTCTTGTACAGCGCCTTGAGCATGCGGTCGCGGAACGCGGCGTTGTCGATCAGCTTCACCCCGGCGTTGGCCAGCTTCGGCTGCCCGATCAACTTGTGCATGTAACGCCCGCGCTTGTACTCGCGGCCCCACGCGGCCTCCATGCGCTGGGCGTAGTTGGTGAAATCGTCGGGGCCGCCGTTGGTCAGCGCCGCGATCGCGCACTCGCCGGCCGCCAGTCCGGATTCCAGGGCTTTGGAGATGCCCGCACCCGAGGCGGGCTTGCCCGCACCCAGCGAGTCACCGGTGAACAGCACGCCCGGCCGCCAGGGCGGCCATGCCGTGAAGCCCATCGGCAACCGCCAGGCTCGCACGCTCTTGTTCTTCTTCAGTTCCTCGATCGCCGGCAGGTCCCACTCGCGCGGCAGGGTGCGCAGGAAGTCGCCCAGGAATTTGGTGGCGTTGATCGACTGCCAGTTCTTGTAGCTGTTGACGTACCCGAGGCCGATGTTGAAGATTCCGTTGCCCATCGGGAACACCCAGCCGTAGCCCGGCAGCTGATCGCCTTCGAACATCAGCTTCAGATAGATGTCCAGCGAGTCGGAATCGGCCCGGTTGGCAGGCATCTCGGAGCGGATCGCGATCGCGGAGTAGCCGTTGTACTCGGAATCCACCTTGAGGGCGCGCTTGATGGGGGAGTAGGCGCCGTCGGCGGCGATGACCGCGTCGCCGTAGATCTTTTCGCCGCTCTTGAGCACGACGCCGATCACCCGGCCGCTGGCGTCGAGCTCGGGCCCGGACACCTCGGCGCCCTGGCGGATCTCTGCACCTGCCGATTCGGCGTGCTTGAGCAGCACAGTGTCGAGATGCTCTCGACTGACGGTGTGACCGTGGTCAGGCATGCCGGGCCGCTTCGGAAACGACAGCTCCCACTTGCTCGGGCTGAACACCGTCACGCGGTTCACCCGATGGAACGTGGCCACCTCGTCGGCCAGGCCCATCTTCTGCAGGTAGCTGACCGCGCGGGCCGTCAGGCCGTCGCCGCACGGCTTCGCGCGCGGGAATTGCGCTTTGTCCAGTACCACCACTTTGGCGCCGGTCTGTGCGGCCTGCCATGCGGCGGCTGAGCCAGAGGGCCCTCCGCCTGCGATGACCAGGTCGTATCGCTGCGTCATACTTCTCGTCTCGTTGAGCGGCTGTCGCTGCGATAGTACCCAAAGCGCGTGATCGCCTCGCGGCGGGCGAACAGCGCTGGTCAGCGTGCCGTCCGGCGCCTTGCCGGCACGGTCAGGCCAGGTCAGCGGTGCCTGAACGGGTACAGTGAGCGGGTGCGACGAGGGTCGAGATCACGTTCTGCTGACGAACCGGGTGTCAAGGTCGACGCCCGCAGCGAGCGTTGGCGCGAGCACCGCAAGAAGGTGCGCTCCGAGATCGTCGACGCCGCGTTCCGTGCCATCGACCAGCTCGGTCCGGAGGTGTCGCTGCGGGAGATCGCCGAGGAGGCCGGCACCGCCAAGCCGAAGATCTACCGGCACTTCACCGACAAGTCCGATCTGTTCCAGGCCATCGGCAAGCGGATGCGCGACATGTTGTGGGGCGCCATCTTCCCCGCCATCGACATCGCCAAGGACCCGGCGCGCGCCATCATCCACCGCGCCGTCGAGCAGTACGTGCACCTCGTCGACGAGCATCCCAACGTCATTCGCTTCCTGATGCAGGGGCGGTTTGCCGAGCAGAGCGAATCGACCATGCGGGCTCTCAACGAGGGCCGCGACATCACCCTGGCCATGGCCGACATGTTCAGCAACGAGTTGCAGGAGATGGAACTCGACGCGGCGGCCTTCGAGATGGCCGCGTTCGCGACGTTCGGGGCGGCGGCGTCGGCGACCGACTGGTGGCTCGGCGCCGATCAGGACAGCCCGCGGCGGCTGCCGTCGGCGAAGTTCGTCGAGTACCTGACCACGATCATGATGGGTTCGATCAACGGCACCTGCGAGGTGCTCGGCGTGCAGGTCGATCCCGACCTGCCGCTGCACGAGGGTGTGCGCCGCCACGAGCGCGTCGCCTGACCGAGCGCACAAATGAGGCAGATGCCTCATGTGTCGATCGCCGCGGCTCGCGACGATCGTTGTCATGGACACACGACTCACTCCCCGCGAAGCCGCGGCCGCGGTGAATGCGCATCCCGTTCTGCCCGCCGGCGACGATGAACGTTTCATCGGGTTCGGCATCATGGGGCTGCCGTTCGTCAGCGGCCACTATCTGGCGTTGCGCCAATTCCCGGCAACCACTTTCGCGCCGGCGTACGTCTCGGTGTGGCATCGCGGCCCCGCATGCACCTGGACGTTCTACGCCACGACCCCGGGTCCGCAGAGTTGCGCGCGATATTTCAGTGCCGCCACCCCGAATGACGCCGTGCAGTGCGACATCGACCTCAGCTGGCCGACACCGTGGTCGGTGAGCGTCGAAATACCCGGACTTCTACGGTGGTCGGTGCGGCTCCACACGACCCGGGCCACCCGGCTGATGACGGCGATCGGGAACCGGCTGCCTGAAGCCGCCTGGACCGACCCGATGAGCCTGTCGCTTCTGGGCCGGATTGCCGGGCCCGCGCTCGGTGTGGGTGATATCCGTCTGACCGGTAGCGCCGCCAACGGCCAGCGCTACATGGTGGCGCCGAAGACAATGTGGGCGGTCGCGGAATCGCATGCATCGCTCAACGGTCAGGACCTCGGGCCGACTGGTCCGCTGCGGCGCCAGGCCCGGCTCGGGGACTTCCGCCTGCCACAGCGCGGTATCGGCGTGATCGGCTCCGGTCACTTCGAGAACTTCGATGCCGATCGCCACCTGGCCTCCGAGCGCACCGTGACGTTCTGATCGCCGGTCCGATCGCGACGAGGCACAATCGTCGGATGGCGCCGCCGGGCCCACCGCCGTCGGCCAGCAGGGCCGAACTGCTGGCGGCGCTGTCGATCGCCATAGACCTCGGTCTCGGGCAACCTGCCGAGCACATGCTGCGCTCGGCGGTCATCGCCACCCGGCTCGCCGACCGACTGGGTCTGAGCGGTCCGGACCGAGACTGTTGTTACTACACCGCCTTGGTCATGTGGATCGGATGTCATGCCGACTCCCATGAATACGCCCAGTGGTTCGGCGATGACATCGCGGTACGTCGCGACTCCTATCTGGTGGACTGGGTGGGGCTGCCTTACCTGCGATTCCTGGTGAGCAATACCGGCCGCGGTGAACCGTTGTTGCATCGATTGACCGTGCTGGCAACGCTTCTCGTCGATACCCGCGGTCGCATCGCCTCCCTCATCCATTCTCACTGCACGTCGGCCGGTGTGCTCGCGGATCGGCTCGGGCTCAGCGCCGACGTGCAGTCGGCTCTCCGCTACAGCTTCGAGCGGTTCGACGGCGCCGGTCTGCCGGCCGCAGTTGTAGGGGAGCAGATCCCGATGGCGACGCGGGTGGCGCAACTGGCGGACATGGTGGAGGTGCACCACCGCGCCTACGGCGTCGACGGGGCGGTGGCAATGGCGCGCAGCCGCCGCGGTGGGCAATTCGACCCACGAGTCGTCGACGAGTTCGTGGCCGACGCCGCTGCCGTTCTGGGCGGCCCGTGTACCGGAGATGCCTGGGAGGTGGCGCTGCGTGAAGCCCCAGATCGAGGCAAGCCTCTCGATGATGCGGAGCTCGATCCGCTGCTGGTTGCCCTGGGTGATTTCGTCGACCTCAAATGTCCCTTCACGCTGGGTCATTCGCGGGCCGTCGCCGAATTGGCGGCCGGCGCCGCCACCGCGATGGGGCTGGAGGGCGAGACGACGGCGTTGGTGCGGCGCGCCGGGCACTTGCACGACCTCGGCCGTATCGGGATCTCGAACCAGGTGTGGTCGAAGCCGGCGCAGCTGACGGCCAGCGAGTTCGAGCGAGTCCGCCTGCATCCGTATTTGACGGTCCGGATCCTCAGCCAGGTGCGGGGTCTCGAGGAGGTGGCGCAGGTCGCGGGCAATCATCACGAATGCCTCGACGGCTCTGGGTATCCGCGCGGTCTGCCTGCCTCGGCGCTCGGTGTGCCTGACCGCGTGCTCGCCGCGGCGGTGGCATACCAGTCTGCAGTCGAGCCGAGGCCATACCGGGCGCCCCTGTCGACCTCGGACGCCGCGGGCCGGCTGCGCGACCGGGTGCGGGCTGGTCACCTCGACCCGGTCGCCGCCGACGCAGTGTTGCATGCCGCAGGGCACCGCAACCGCGGCGGCCAGCGTCGTTTACACGGGCTGACGCCTCGAGAGATCGAAGTTCTCTGCCTCGTCGCCCGCGGCGCGTCGAACCGGGACATCGCGGAGCAGTTGGGCATCTCGGGCAAGACAGCGCGCAACCACGTCGAGCGGACTTACGCGAAGATCGGGGTGACCAACCGCATCGGTGCCAGCATGTTCGCGCTCCAGCACGGTCTGGTGCAACCGATGTGACACCGGCCCCGATTCCCGGTACCGGCGTTCCCCAGTACAGTCGGGTCCATGACCGTCGCTGAACAGGCCGCCGGCACTCCCGCGGTCGATGACAGGGCCCCCGTGCACACCCGCGCGCTGATCATCGGATCCGGATTCTCCGGGATCGGGATGGGCATCGAGCTGCAGCGCCGCGGCGTCGATTTCCTGATCCTGGAGAAGGCCGACGAAATCGGCGGCACCTGGCGAGACAACACCTATCCCGGTTGTGCCTGCGACATCCCGTCGCACATGTACTCATTCTCCTTCGAACCGAAACCGGACTGGACGCACATGTGGTCGTTCCAGCCCGAGATCCAGAACTATCTCCTCGGGGTCACCGAGAAGTACGGGTTGCGCCGCTACGTCCGGTTCGGTGCGCACGTCGACCGGGCCCAGTGGGACGACGACGAGCAGCGCTGGCACGTGTTCACCGACGACGGCGGCGAGTTCATCGCACAGTTCCTGATCTCCGGAGCCGGGGGACTGCACATCCCGCTGATCCCCGAGTTCGACGGCCTCGACGACTACCTGGCCGGCGACGGCGCGGCGTTCCACTCGGCGCAGTGGGACCACGACGTCGACATCACCGGCAAACGTGTCGCGGTGATCGGCACCGGCGCCAGCGCGATCCAGATCGTGCCCGAGATCGTCAAAGACGTCGCCGGCCTGCAGCTCTACCAGCGCACCCCCGCCTGGGTGATGCCCCGGCCCAACAACCCGATCCCCGAGGGGATGCAGCGGGTGTTCGCCAACGTGCCGGGCACCCGAGCAGCGATGCGCGCCGGCATCTACTGGATCCACGAAGCGGTCGGTTTCGCGATGACCAAACAACCCCGCCTGCTCAAACTCGGTGAGCTGATGGGCAAGTGGAACATCCGTCGCTCCATCAAGGATCGCGAGCTGCGCCGCAAGCTCACCCCCGACTACCGGGCGGGTTGCAAGCGCATCCTCAACTCCGACACCTACTACCGCGGCATCGCAGACCCGAAGACCGAGGTGATCACCGACCGCATCGCGCGGTTCACCCCGTCCGGCATCGTCACCGCCGACGGCCGCGAGCGGCCGGTGGATGTGGTGGTCTTCGCGACCGGCTTCCACGTCACCGACTCCTACACCTACGTCGACATCAAGGGGCCGGACGGAGAGGACCTGGTCGACCGCTGGAACGCCGAGGGCATCGCGGCCCTGCGCGGGATCACGGTGGCCGGAATGCCCAATCTGTTCTTCCTGCTCGGCCCGAACACCGCGCTGGGACACAACTCCGTGGTGTTCATGATCGAGTCGCAGATCCGCTACGCCGGGCAGGCCATCGCCGCCGTGGACCGTGCCGGCGCCCAGGCGCTGGCTCCGACCCGGGACGCGCAGGACCGCTACAACGACGAACTGCAGGACGAGTTGAGCGGCACCGTGTGGAGCACCGGTGGCTGCCGCAGCTGGTACCTCGACGAGCACGGGGTCAACCGCACCCTGTGGAGCGGAATGACGTGGCAGTACTGGTTGGCCACACGGCGTTTCAACGCCTCGGAGTACACCTTCACCCGCTGAGGGTGCAGCCGCGCTCAGCTCTCTGTGGAGAGCACCTTGTCGACGAATCCGTGCACCTTGCTCCGCAGCTCTTCGACCCGCTGTTCGCGGATGAGGTCGAGGTCGGTCTCCTTGTGATAGGCGGGCGGCAGCTGCCGGACGTTGCCGGAGCAGCCGAAGTTCGCGCAGATCAAGGTGCCCAGGGTATCGCCCTTGCGGCCGGCCGCGCCGCCCCGGCGGACGGTGTAGAGCACCGCCTCGTCGGTCAGGTTGACGTCATTGCACCAGGTGCACATGGTGCGCCCCCGCGGCTTGACCGCGGCCCGGTTGAGCAGCAGCGCCACCGGTCCGTCGGGCCTGTCGACGAGCAGGTACGCGCGGCGCGGGATCTTGGGGTCGGTCCAGCCGTAATACTCCAGCTTGCCGAACGCCACGGCGTCGAAGTCGGGTGCGAAGGTGACCTTCTTGACCTCGCTGCGGGTGGCCCCGCGGAAGTCGGCGAGGATCTGGTCACGGGTATACGAATTCATCGGTGGAACCATCCTGAAGAAAGGCGCACAGCGGTGCGCCTGGTGAGTGAGGGTACGACTGCGCCGCCGGCCCGGTGGGTCGGCGGCGGGGCGCGGTCATCTGATGTCGGCGCGAGCGCCGACGACCTCCTCGACTCGGATGTTCACGCACGCGACGATAACGAGTGACGCCTGCGGCCGCCATGGGTTTTTCCGCCCGGGGGACCGCTGCGCAGTACCTGATCGACGGTCACGGAGGCGACACGCCAAACACAACATCTCGTACTGCGCGGAGATGTCGTACACCAGTTG
Source organism: Mycobacterium sp. PO1 (assembly GCF_017312405.1). GTDB lineage: Bacteria > Actinomycetota > Actinomycetes > Mycobacteriales > Mycobacteriaceae > Mycobacterium. The sequence goes on along the minus strand of NZ_BLTG01000021.1, from coordinate 31,124 downwards.
TAGTGTTGTGGTCGTCGTCGGCGATTCCGCGGCGTCGCACAAAAAGCCAGGTGAAATGGGGTTCTCGTGAGTGATGGCATCAAACTGATCGACCGCGTCTCGGCCATCAACTGGAACCGCCTCCACGACGACAAGGACGCCGAGGTCTGGGATCGCCTCACCGGTAACTTCTGGCTGCCGGAGAAGGTGCCGGTGTCCAACGACATCCCCTCCTGGAACACGCTGACCGAGCACGAGAAGCAGCTCACGATGCGGGTGTTCACCGGGCTGACGCTGCTGGACACCATTCAGGGCACCGTGGGAGCGGTCAGCCTGATCCCCGACGCGCTGACCCCGCACGAGGAAGCGGTGTACACCAACATCGCGTTCATGGAGTCGGTGCACGCCCGCAGCTACAGCAACATCTTCTCCACGTTGTGTTCCACGCAGGAGATCGACGAGGCGTTCCGCTGGTCGGAGGAGAACCCCAACCTGCAGCGCAAGGCCGAGATCGTCATGCAGTACTACAAGGGTGACGAGCCGCTCAAGCGCAAGGTGGCCTCCACGCTGTTGGAGAGCTTCCTGTTCTACTCGGGCTTCTACCTGCCGATGTACTGGAGCAGCCGGGCCAAGCTCACCAACACCGCCGACATGATCCGGCTGATCATCCGCGACGAGGCGGTGCACGGCTACTACATCGGCTACAAGTACCAGCGCGGGCTGGCGATGGCCGACGAGGCGACCCGCCAGGAACTCAAGGACTACACCTATGAGCTGCTGTTCGAGCTCTACGACAACGAGGTCGAGTACACCCAGGACCTCTACGACGGGGTGAACCTGACCGAGGACGTCAAGAAGTTCCTGCGCTACAACGCCAACAAGGCGCTGATGAACCTCGGCTACGAGGCGTTGTTCCCGCGCGACGAGACCGACGTCAACCCGGCGATCCTGTCGGCACTGAGCCCCAACGCCGACGAAAACCACGACTTCTTCTCCGGCTCCGGGTCCAGCTACGTCATCGGTAAGGCCGTGGTCACCGAAGACGAGGACTGGGACTTCTAGAACGCCAGGGAGTTCCAAAACTCCGGACGCGCCGGGATGACTTCTGGCCCAGCCCGCCGGGGTGATTTCCGGCCCGGCCCGCCGGGGTGATTTCTGATTCCCTTCGCCGAGTGTGCATCTGCTGCGAGAAATGTCGCTCGCAGTCGCAGTGGATGCACACTCGGCGCGAACGCCGGCGCGACTAACCGCGCAGCGACGCGGTGTCGATGACGAAGCGGTAGCGCACGTCGCTGGCGATCACCCGCTCGTAGGCCTCGTTGACGTAATCGGGCTGGATGACCTCGATCTCGGGAGCCACGTTGTGCTCGGCGCAGAAGTCCAGCATCTCCTGGGTTTCGGCGATGCCACCGATCAACGAGCCGGCCAGTCGCCGGCGCCCGAAGATCAGCGCGCCGGGGGGTACCTGCATGGCGTGTTCGGGCATGCCCAGCTCGACGAGCGTGCCGTCGAGGGTCAGCAGGCCGAGATAGTCACCCATGTCGAGATTGGCCGAGACGGTGTTCAGGATCAGGTCGAAGGAGCCCTTGAGCTTCTTGAACGTCTCACGGTCACTGGTGGCGTAGTACTCCGAGGCGCCCAGGCGCAGCCCGTCCTCCATCTTCTTCAACGACTGGCTGAGCACCGTGACCTCCGCACCCATCGCGACGGCGAGCTTCACCGCCAGGTGTCCGAGACCGCCGAGTCCGATGACCGCGACCCGAGAGCCGGGTCCGGTGTTCCAGTGCCGCAACGGGGAATAGGTGGTGATGCCCGCGCACAGCAGCGGTGCGGCTTCCTCCAGTCCGATCGCCTCGGGGATCGACAACACGTAGTTCTCGTCCACCACGATGGCGCCGCTGTAGCCGCCCTGGGTCGGCTTACCGTCGCGGCCGATGCCGTTGTAGGTGCCGACCATGCCGGGGTTGTCGCAGTACTGCTCCTCACCGGCCAGACAGAATTCGCATTCACGGCACGAGTCGACGAAGCACCCGACGCCGACGCGGTCACCGACGTTGAACTTCGAGACCTCCGAACCGACCTCGGTGACGATGCCGGCGATCTCGTGCCCGGGCACCATCGGGTACTTCACCTGACCCCACTCGCCGCGCACGGTGTGGATGTCGGAGTGGCAGATGCCGGCGAAATGGATGTCGAAGGCCACGTCGTGGGGACCGACCTCACGTCGCTCGATCGTGGTCTTGGACAGTGGCTCGGTCGCGGAGGTGGCCGCATAGGCGGAAACGGTGCTCATCACGTCCTCTTCGGTTGCACGGATTCAGGGGCTGCCGCCACGCTGCGGCTCAACTCGAAGACAACGAACCGACCCGCGGCATTAGTCCCCGCGCATGTGTGACATTGCCGACTAGCGCTGCCGACGGTGCTCAGTTGATCGGCGCGTCGACCAAGTTCAGATCAGCCAGGACTCCGCGGGCGGCGATCAGGCCTTGACCGGACTGCCAGACGGCGTTGTTCACGGCGAACACCCGGTCGTCGCGGACCGCCGACAGCCGCTTCCAGGCATCGCTGCGCATGATCTCGGTCCCTCGCAGTTTGGCTTCGTCGGAGGCGAACGACACGTAGACGAGGTCACCGTCGGCGGCAGAGAAGTCCGGGTCGTCGCCCATGTCGGCGTCGGAGATCCCGATCTCGTCGAAGGGCTTGTCGGTGAACCGTTGAGTCGCGGGCCGGTCCACCCAGGCGGCCGCGAGAACACTGCCGGGGAAGTTGTCGACGCCGAAGATCCGCAGGGTGGAGTCGGTGAACTGCACCACCGAGGCCTGGAAGTGGGTCGCGTCGTTCTGCTCGCCCGTGGTGGCGGCGGCACGGTCGAACTCCTCGATGAGGGTGTCGGCCGCAGCGGGCCGTCCTGTCGCGGCGCCCACTGTCCGCAGCGTCTCGCGCCACTCGGTACCGGCGGGGCCGCTGAACACCGTCGGCGCGATCTCGGACAGCTCCGGGTGGATCCCCGGCGTCAGCGCGGCCGAGCCGAGAATCAGATCTGGATCGGCGTCGCGGATCGCGCCCAGGTCGGGTTCGGAGCGACTACCCGCCCCGGGCAGGTCGTGGATCACGGTGCCCAGGTAGGCCGGCTGCACGTCGGAGCCGTCGGGCAACGCCGCGGCAACGATCCGCGACTGGAGCCCCAGGGCGCACAGGGCGTCGAGCTGGCTGCCGGACAGCACCACGATCCGCTGCGGATCCGCGGGTACCAGCGTCGTCTCCGGAATCGGCGGGCTGACCGCGTGGCCGGTGGCATTGCGCACCTCCCGCTCGGGCGGGCCGTCCTCGAGCGGCGCGGGCTCGGGTGCACACGATTCATCGGGGCGGCGGTCGTTGCCCAACACGCCTGCACCCGCGATGCGCGTGGTGCTGGTGATGATCGAGCCGTCGGGGGGCGCGTCACCGCCGGAGCCGCAGCCACTCAGCGCGGACACGCCGACGACGGACAGCAGGACGGCCAACACCGCTGCCCGGGACGCTCGACCGCCCCGCCGCGCACCCGTGAACAGCACGTCGCCGACCGTAACACCCGGCGGATCCGTCACTGGTCACGCGCGGTGCCGAGGAAAACCCGGAGTGCTTGCGGCGGCGAATACGACAGTTTGTAGGACCACCCCGACCCAGCCGGGGTTCGGGGGCTAGGATTCATACCGAACACCGGGATCCGGCGGCTTGCCCGCCAGCCGGCCCGGTACGACACGGCAAGGTTGGAGGATCAGTTGGTAGCCGAAGCGCCCCCAATCGGAGAACTCGAGGCCCGGCGTCCGTTCCCGGCGCGCCTGGGACCCAAGGGCAACCTGATCTACAAGCTGATCACCACGACCGATCACAAGCTGATCGGCATCATGTACTGCGTCGCGTGCTTCGCGTTCTTCCTCATCGGCGGGCTGATGGCGCTGTTCATCCGCACCGAGTTGGCCGTGCCGGGTCTGCAGTTCCTGTCGAACGAGCAGTACAACCAGCTGTTCACCATGCACGGCACGGTGATGCTGTTGTTCTACGCCACCCCGATCGTGTTCGGGTTCGCCAACCTGGTGCTGCCGCTGCAGATCGGCGCCCCCGACGTGGCGTTCCCGCGACTCAACGCGTTCTCGTTCTGGCTGTTCCTGTTCGGCGCGTTGATCGCGACGGCAGGCTTCATCACCCCCGGCGGCGCCGCGGACTTCGGCTGGACGGCGTATTCGCCGCTGACCGACGCGATCCACTCCCCGGGAGCCGGCGGCGACCTGTGGATCATGGGACTGGCCGTCGGCGGTCTGGGCACCATCCTCGGCGGTGTGAACATGATCACCACGGTGGTCTGCATGCGCGCACCGGGCATGACGATGTTCCGGATGCCGATCTTCACCTGGAACATCCTGGTGACCTCGATCCTGGTGCTGCTGGCGTTCCCGATCCTGACCGCCGCGCTGTTCGGCCTGGCCGCCGACCGTCACCTCGGTGCCCACGTCTACGACCCGGCCAACGGCGGGGTACTGCTGTGGCAGCACCTGTTCTGGTTCTTCGGCCACCCCGAGGTGTACATCATCGCGTTGCCGTTCTTCGGCATCGTCAGCGAGATCTTCCCGGTGTTCAGCCGTAAGCCGATCTTCGGCTACACCACCCTGATCTACGCCACCCTGGGTATTGCCGCCCTGTCGGTGGCGGTGTGGGCGCACCACATGTACGCGACCGGGGCGGTGCTGCTGCCGTTCTTCTCGTTCATGACGTTCCTGATCGCGGTGCCCACCGGCATCAAGTTCTTCAACTGGATCGGCACGATGTGGAAGGGCCAGTTGACGTTCGAGACACCGATGCTCTTCAGCGTCGGCTTCATCGTGACGTTCCTGCTCGGTGGTCTCTCCGGTGTGCTGCTGGCCAGCCCGCCGCTGGACTTCCACGTCACCGACAGCTACTTCGTCATCGCGCACTTCCACTACGTGTTGTTCGGCACCATCGTGTTCGCCACCTATGCCGGCATCTACTTCTGGTTCCCGAAGATGACCGGCCGGCTGCTCGACGAACGGCTGGGCAAGCTGCACTTCTGGCTGACCTTCATCGGCTTCCACACCACGTTCCTGGTGCAGCACTGGTTGGGCAACGAGGGCATGCCGCGCCGCTACGCCGACTACCTGGCCAGCGACGGATTCACGTCGCTGAACATCGTGTCGACCATCGGCGCGTTCATCCTGGGCGCCTCCACGCTGCCGTTCCTGTGGAACATCTTCAAGAGCTGGCGCTACGGCGAGCCGGTGACCGTCGACGACCCGTGGGGTTACGGCAACTCGCTGGAGTGGGCCACCAGCTGCCCACCACCGCGGCACAACTTCACCGAGCTGCCCCGGATCCGTTCGGAGCGTCCCGCGTTCGAGTTGCACTACCCGCACATGGTCGAGCGGATGCGCCGTGAGGCCCATGTCGGGCGTGCGCACGGCCCCGGCGACGGTGACGTGACGCGCCTCGAAGACGAGAACGTCCGTACCTGATCCGGCTTGCCGACAGAAACGAGCGCCCGGGGGATGAGCGCGTCGCCGCTGTTCGAACCGTCGCGTAACCGCTCCTCGTTACTGATCACGGTGACCGGGCGCGACCAGCCGGGCGTCACATCGGCATTGTTCGAAGTGCTGTCCCGGCACGGTGTGGACCTGTTGAACGTCGAGCAGGTCGTGATCCGGGGACGACTGACGCTGGGGGTGCTCGTTGCGGCGGCCGCGGAGGTTGCCGCAGGAGCAGAGTTCCCGGCCGAGGTCGAGGCCGCGATCCACGGCGTCGGTCTCGAGGTCAGCATCGAACGCAGCGACGATCTGCCCGTGATGCAGGAACCCTCGACTCACACGATCGTGGTGCTGGGCCGCCCGATCACGGCCCAATCGTTCGGGGTGGTGGCCCGCGAGGCCGCCGCGCTGGGGGTCAACATCGACTTCATCCGGGGGGTGTCGGACTACCCGGTCACCGGCCTGGAGCTGAGGGTGTCGGTGCCCGCCGGGGTGTACGGGGAGTTGCAGGCAGTCCTGGCCCGCGTGGCAGTCGCCGAGAGCGTCGACATCGCCGTCGAGGACTACAGCCTGTCGCGGCGGGCCAAGCGGCTGATCGTGTTCGACGTCGACTCGACCTTGATCCAGGGCGAGGTCATCGAGATGCTCGCCGCGCACGCCGGGGCCGAGGCGGCGGTCGCGCAGGTGACCGAAGCGGCGATGCGCGGTGAGATCGACTTCGCCGAGTCGCTGCACCGACGGGTCGCCACGCTGGCCGGGTTACCGGCCGGGGTGCTCGACGAGGTGGCCGAGCAGATCGAGCTGACACCCGGGGCGCGGACCACGCTGCGCACGCTGCGCCGGCTCGGCTATCACTGCGGAATCGTCTCCGGTGGTTTCCGGCAGGTGATCGAGCCGCTGGCGCACGAGCTGATGATGGACTTCGTCGCGGCCAACGAGCTGGAGATCGTCGACGGCAAGCTCACCGGCCGGGTGATCGGCGCCGTCGTGGACCGTCCGGGCAAGGCCAAGGCGCTGCGGGACTTCGCTCAGCAGGCCGGGGTGCCGATGGAGCAGACGGTGGCCGTCGGCGACGGCGCCAACGACATCGACATGTTGGCCGCCGCCGGGCTCGGGGTGGCCTTCAACGCCAAACCGGCGCTGCGCGAGGTCGCCGATGCCTCGCTGAGCCACCCCTACCTCGACACCGTCCTGTTCGTGCTGGGCGTCACCCGGGGCGAGATCGAGGCCGCCGACGCGTTGGACGGCGTCGTACGCCGGGTGGAGATCCCCGAGTAGGGCTTCACACCACGACGGCGGTCGGCTCGGGTACGGCCATCCCCGTGACGCTGCGCCAAGCGCGGGCGAGCAGTTCGATCGCTTCGACGAGTTTCGGCTCCGGCAGCGTGTACGGCACCCGGATGAACCGTTCCAGGGTTCCGTCGACACCGAAACGCGGCCCGGGCGGGATCTCCAACCCGATCCGTGACGCAGCCGCCGACAGGGCCGAGCTCATCGGCGCCGGCAGCCGCACCCACACCGACATGCCGCCCTTGCCGGGGGCCGGCTGCCAGTCGGGCAGATGCTGGGCCAGCAGCTCGAGCAGCAGCGCCCGGCGGGCCCGCAGGATCTCCCGGCGCTCCGGTAGCACCTCGGCTTCGTCGGCCAACAGCCTTGCCGCCGCCAGCTGCTCCACGATCGCGGTACCCATGTCGATGGCTGGCCGCAGCGCTGCGATCGTCGGCAGCACGCTGCGTTCGGCCCTGATCCAGCCGATCCGCAGGCCGCCCCAGAACGACTTGGACATCGAGCCCACGGTCAGCAGCAGATCCCGGCGTTGGGTCATCATCGTGCCGAACGGCGGCGGTACCTGCTCGTCGAGCCACATGTCGGTGATGGTCTCGTCGATGATGGTGCGGGTGCGCGTCTCGCTGATGATGTGCGCCAACCTTTTCCGGCCGGGCTCGGGCAGCGTCATCCCCGTCGGGTTCTGGTTGTCCGGAATCAGGTAGGCCAGATCCGGCGCCAGCTGGCGGACTGCGGCCTCGACGGCGTCGAGTTCCCACCCGTCGGCCGTCATCGCCACCGGCACCGGACGCAGACCGCGGTTGGCGATCGCCGACAGCGCTCCGTGGTAGGTGGGCTGCTCGACGAGCACCCGATCCGCGGGCTGGGTGAAGGCGGCCAGGATCAGATTGATGGCGTGCAGAGCGCCGGTGGTCACCATGATCTCGTCGGGATCAGTGGGAAGTCCACGGGCGCAGTATCGTTCGGCGATCGCGACACGCAGCGGCGCTACGCCGAGCAGCTCGATCCCGATGTCGTGCAGGTACGGGCTCACCTGTTCGGCGGCCTCGGCGAAAGCTCGTGCCACCACGGTGGCCGGCGCGGCAAAGCTGGCGGCGGCCAGGTTCGCGGTCGCCGCCGCGGGGATGGCCGGTGCAGCGGGGGAGACCGGCAGGGCTGTGGTGCTGCGCGCGCCGCGGCGGGCGTTGAGGTAACCGTCGTCGCGCAGTTGCGTGTAGGCCGCGGTGACGGTCGTGCGCGAGACGCGCAGCGCATCGGCCAGTGCTCGCTCGCTGGGGAGTCGGGCACCGACCGGCACCCTGCCGTCGACGATCAGCAGCCGGACGGCGTCGGCGAGGCCGTGATAGGCCGGGCCACTTCGATTGGCCGTCCGCCAATTCCCCAGTTCGCGAACCAAGAGGTCCACATCGAGCTTTCGCGCCGCCACTGAGCCAGTCATCAGGGCCAGTATTGCCGAACTGGCTATTGATAGACAAGCCAGTTGCTCGAAATCATGGCCACATGACCCACTGGATATCTCGGTTGGCGCACCGGCTGGCCGATCTGTACTACCCGCCCACCGCGTACAGCGACGAACGCGACGCCGACGCCCGCAGGATGCGCAGCGAACTCGACGCGATCCGGATGCACTTCCCCGATCACGCCTGATCTGCCGGCCCGATCGGAGCGCAGGGCGCGTTCGTTTATTCGAACGATGAGCGCGGTGAGAGCGGTGAGGACGTTCACGCGCCGGCGCCGGCGGCTGGGGGACCCCCGCCTGACTACGATGGGCGGGTGCCTGTCGACCGCTCCGATGATGACGCCGAAGCCGCCGACCCCGACCTGCTGATCGACTTCGCCAAGATCACGCTGCGGCGTGGCGGGCGAACGCTCGTCGGCCCGGTGACCTGGTCGGTGGAACTCGATGAGCGCTGGGTGGTGGTCGGACCCAACGGTGCGGGCAAGACCTCACTGCTGCGCATCGCGGCGGCGATGGAACATCCGTCCTCGGGCATCGCCTATGTGCTCGGCGAACGTCTCGGCCGCGTCGACATGTCCGAGCTGCGCTCGCGGGTCGGTCTCAGCAGCGCCGCGCTGTCCCAGCGGGTCCCCGACGACGAAGTCGTCCGCGACCTGGTGGTCTCGGCCGGCTACGCCGTGCTGGGCCGGTGGCGTGAGCAGTACGACGAGATGGACTACGAGCAGGCCATCGACATGCTCGAAAGCGTCGGCGCCGAGCATCTGGCCGACCGCACGTACGGCACGCTGAGCGAAGGTGAACGCAAGCGGGTGCTGATCGCGCGGTCGCTGATGACCGATCCGGAGTTGTTGCTGCTCGACGAGCCCGCGGCTGGTCTGGATCTGGGTGGGCGCGAAGAGTTGGTCGCGAGGCTGTCCGACCTGGCCGACGACCCCGATGCGCCCGCCCTGGTGCTGGTGACCCACCACGTCGAGGAGATCCCGCCGGGATTCACCCACTGCCTGATCCTGGCCGAGGGCGAGGTGGTGGACTCCGGGTTGCTGCCCGACGTGCTCACGGCGGAGAACTTGTCGAAGGCGTTCGGCCAGTCGATCGCGCTGGACTACATCGACGGGCGCTACTTCGCGCGGCGCACCCGCACGCGCGCCGCGCACAGGAGGCGGATGTGACCATGACCGACGAGCCCCTGCCGGCGCGGCCGGCTGCGACCGTGATGTTGATTCGGGACGGCAAGAGCCCGCTCGAGGTCTTCTTGATGCGTCGTCATTCGGCGATGGAGTTCGTCGCCGGCGTGATGGTGTTTCCCGGCGGGGGAGTCGACGACCGGGACCGCACCGCCGACGTCGCCTGGCACGGTCCGGACCGGCAGTGGTGGGCCGAGCGGTTCGGAGTGGACCCCGACCTCGCCTCGGCTCTGGTGTGCGCGGCGGCACGCGAGACCTTCGAGGAGTGCGGGGTGCTGTTCGCCGGGGCTGCCGACGATCCCGACCTGCTGGTCGACGACGCATCGGTATACCGGGAGCAGCGGGCAGCGCTGGAGAACAAGTCGCTGTCGTTCGCCGAGTTCCTGCGCTCGGAGAACCTGATGCTGCGAGCCGACCTGCTGCGTCCATGGGCGAACTGGGTGACCCCGAAAGAGGAGCGCACCCGCCGCTACGACACCTACTTCTTCGTCGGAGCACTGCCTGAAGGCCAGCGTGCTGACGGCGACAACACCGAAACCGACAAGGCCGACTGGGTCACGCCGCAGGCCGCCCTCGACGACTTCGCCGAGGGACGCAGCTTCCTGCTGCCGCCGACCTGGACGCAGCTGGATGCTCTCGACGGGCGCACGGTCCCCGAGGTGCTGGCCGTGGAGCGGCAGATCGTGGCCATCGAGCCGACGCTGGCCGCCCAGGAGGGCGGCAACTGGGAGATCGAGTTCTTCAACAGTGAGCGCTACAACGCGGTCCGCAACCGCCGCGCACCGCAGGGCTACACCGACGGAGCACCGCTCGCGTGAGCGAGTTCGTCGACGTCGTGGTCGCCGACCTTGCCGACCATGCTGCGCCGGAGAGTCGGGACGGCGATTCCGCGCCGCGGCTGGCGACTCTTCTGTTGTCCCGACCACCGACCAATGCGCTGACCCGGCAGGTGTATCGGGAGATCACCGAGGCCGCCGCCGCCTTGGACGCGCGCGACGACATCGCCGCGGTCATTCTCTTCGGCGGCCACGAGATCTTCTGCGCCGGCGATGACATGCCCGAGCGGGCCACCCTCAGTGCTGACGAGGCCGAGGCAGGCGCCCGCCTCGGCGCCCAGGCCGTCGATGCGGTCAGCGCGCTGACCAAGCCGACCGTCGCCGCCATCACCGGCTACGCGCTCGGGGCGGGACTGACCCTGGCGCTGGCCACTGACTGGCGCATCAGCGGCGACAACGGCAAGTTCGGCGCCACGGAGATCCTCGCCGGGTTGGCGCCCGCCGGTGACGGCGCCGTCCGGCTCGCCGACACGATCGGGTCCAGCAAGGCCAGGGACCTGGTTTTCAGCGGCCGCTTCGTCGATGCTCGCGAGGCCCTCGAACTCGGCCTGATCGACCAGCTGGTGGCGCCAGACACCGTCTACGACGCCGCCGTGGCGTGGGCCGGCCGGTTCCTGGACTATCCGCCCTCGGCCCTGGCCGCCGCGAAGGCCGCTTTCGGCGTGGCCACCGCCGGGCGGTAGACGGTTCGGGCGGGCACCCCGCCAACAGTTAGGCTGCCCTGCATGACGGAAACGAAGGACCCCGGCGTCCCGGCTCCGACGCCGTACGCGACGCAGGAGCAGGTCGAAGCCGCGATGCACGATTCCAAGCTCGCCCAGGTGCTCTACCACGACTGGGAGGCCGAGACCTACGACGACAAATGGTCGATCTCCTACGACCAGCGCTGCGTCGACTATGCGCGCGGTCGCTTCGACGCCGCCGTACCCGAAGAGGCCCAGCGGCAGTTGCCCTACGACCGGGCCCTGGAGCTGGGCTGCGGTACCGGGTTCTTCCTGCTGAACCTGATCCAGGCCGGGGTGGCACGGCGCGGATCGGTGACCGATCTCTCGCCCGGCATGGTCAAGGTGGCCACCCGCAACGGGCAATCGCTCGGTCTGGACGTCGACGGTCGGGTCGCCGACGCCGAGGGCATCCCCTATGACGACGACACCTTCGACCTGGTGGTCGGGCACGCGGTGCTGCACCACATCCCCGACGTCGAGCTGTCGCTGCGGGAGGTGGTGCGCGTGCTCAAGCCCGGCGGGCGGTTCGTGTTCGCCGGCGAACCGACGACAACAGGCAACCGGTACGCCCGTGAGCTCTCGACGCTGACCTGGCGGGTCGCGACCAACGTCACCAAGCTGCCGTTCCTGGCCGATTGGCGACGCCCGCAGGCCGAGCTCGACGAGTCGTCGCGCGCCGCAGCCCTGGAGGCGGTCGTCGACCTGCACACCTTCGATCCCGCCGACCTCGAACGGATGGCCGCCAACGCCGGCGCCGTCGAGATCCGCACCGCCAGTGAGGAGTTCACCGCGGCAATGCTGGGGTGGCCGATCCGCACCTTCGAGGCGGCCGTGCCTCCGGGGCGGCTGGGCTGGGGCTGGGCCAAATTCGCGTTCGGCAGCTGGACCAGGTTGTCGTGGGTGGACGCCAACGTGTGGCGCCACGTCGTTCCGAAGGGCTGGTTCTACAACGTCATGGTGACCGGGGTCAAACCGTCGTAGCGTTTCGCCTCGACGATGTGGCCTACCTGCGCAGCGCGGAGGGACGCGCGGCGCTGGACGAGGTCGCCGGATATCAGCTCACCGACGCTTCGCTGATCGCCGAAATCAGCTCTGCCCGAGCGCGATTCGGTGATCAAGCCGGTGTGCTGGTGGAAACGGTACGGCTGCGCCGGCGGGCGTCGGTGAAGCTCCGCAACGCCGGGGGCTGGTTGTTCACCGACGAGGCGCTGCAGCAGGCCACCGCGACACCGGTGGCCGAGCACCGGGCCCGCCGGTTGGCCGGCGCCGTCGTGCACGATGTGACCTGCTCGGTCGGCACCGAGCTTGCGGCACTGCGTGATACGGCGCAGCTGGTGGTCGGCAGCGACCTCGATGCGGTACGGCTCGCGATGGCCGAGCACAACCTGGGGTTGCGCGGTGATCCGGTGTTGCTGTGCCGGGCCGACGCGCTGCGTCCGGTCACCGCCGACGCGGTCGTGGTCGCCGACCCGGCACGGCGCAGTGGCACCCGCCGCCGATTCGATCCGCGCGGCTATCTGCCGCCGCTCGACGACCTCATCGGCGTTCTCGCAGGCCGTGAGTACGTCGTGAAGTGCGCTCCCGGAATCGATTTCGATGCGGTGCGGCGACTGGGCTTCGACGGGGAGGTCGAGGTGGCGTCGTGGTCGGGGAGCGTGCGTGAAGCGTGCCTGTGGTCGCGCGGGCTGTCGCCGCGGGGCGTGCGCCGCCGCGCGTCGGTGCTCGACACCGGCGAACAGTTCACCGACGGCGAGCCCGACGACTGCGCGGTGCGGCCCGCGGGCACCTGGATCGTCGACCCCGACGGTGCCGTGGTGCGGGCCGGGCTGGTGCGCCAGTACGCGGTCCGGCACGGGCTGTGGCAACTCGACGCCGACATCGCCTATCTGTCCGGGGACCGGTTACCCGCAGGGGTACGCGGTTTCGAGGTGCTCGACACGCTGCCTTATCACGAGCGGCGGCTGCGGCAGGCGCTGTCGGACCGCGGCGTTGGTGCCGTCGAGATCCTGGTACGGGGGCTGGACGTCGACCCGGATGTCCTGCGGTCCCGGCTGCGGCTGCGCGGCTCGTCACAGGCCACGGTGATCTTGACCCGGCTCGGATCCGGGCGTGCCGGGCGGGCAACGGCATTCATATGCCGTCCGTCACGTTGACCGGGCACGTACCCTGGCATCAACTCCGCCGGGGACCGATCCGGCGCCGATCACGAGGACATCCGACGTTGCGCAATCTTGCCGCCGCCCTCTTTGCCGCCGGTGTGGCCACCGTTCTGGCGAGCGCCCCCGTCGCCGCCGCCCAGTCGGCCTGCGCGGAGCTCGGTGGATCGGTCGACGACGAGCAGACGTGCCGGGTGCACGTCTCCAACCCGACCTACACGCTGGATTTCACGTTCCCCGCCGACTACCCCGACCAGCAGGCGATCACCGACTACCTGCGTCAGACCCGGGACGGGTTCGTCAACGTCTCCGACATGCCCGGCTCGTGGAACCTGCCCTACGTGCTCGACGCCCGCGGAACCGACTACCGCTCCGGTGCTCCGGAGGACACCGACGCCGATGCCGCGACACCGCAGCCGGCACCGCCGGCTGACGAGGCCGGTACCCGCAGCGTGGTGTTCGAGGTGTACGAGAACGTCGGCGGTGCGCACCCCCAGACCTGGTACAAGTCCTTCAACTGGAATCTCGAGGCCGACGCGCCACTGACCTTCGACACATTGTTCCGGCCGGACACCCGGCCGCTGGACGTGATCTTCCCGATCGTGCAGGCCGATGTGGCGCGTCAGCTGGGCGTCGACGCCCCGATCGCCCCCGCCGACGGCCTGGATCCAGCCAAGTACCAGCAGTTCGCGCTCACCGACGAGGAGTTGATCTTCTTCTTCGGTCAGGGCGAGATCATGGCCGGCGCCGGCGGCGCGCTGCGGGCCACGGTTCCCCGCAGCGCGATCGCCGACATGCTGGCCTGAGGGCTCACTCCGGTGCGGCCGCCGAACGCTGCTTGTCTTTGCCGGTGGCCGGGTCGTAGTTCTCCCAGAACGTCGCGTTCTTGATGCCGAGGGCGATCGGGTCGAACATCGGGTCCAGGCCCTGCTTCTTCTGCTTCTCGTAGTCCCACAGCGCCTTGTACGCGGGCTGCTGCAGGATCAGGATGCCGACGATGTTCAGCCAGGCCATCAGCCCGACGCCGATGTCGCCCAGCGTCCACGCATCCGCGGCGGTGGAGACCGCGCCGATGGTGACCGACACCAGGATCAGCGCCTGCAGCAGCATCGTCGTGTTCGAGCCGACCGTGCCGCGGAGGAAGGGGACATTGATCGTCGCGGCCTTGCCCAGCAGGAAACGCAGGTTCGTCTCCGCCATGTAGTAGTAGGCGATGATCGTGGTGATGCAGAAGAACGCCAGTGAGATCGCGATGAAGCTGGCTCCGGCTCCGTTCCACAACGTGTCGAAGCCGGTCTGCGCGAACGCCGGGCCCACCTCGACGCCCTCCGGCAGGATGCCGCCCTCGGCGATCACCGCGCCGTCGGAGCTCTCACCCTCGAACACGCGGTAGGCCCCGGTCGACAGGATCAGGAACCCGGTCGCCGAGCAGATGAACAGCGTGTCGACGTAGACGGCGAAGGCCTGCACGAGGCCCTGCTTGGCCGGATGGGACACCTCGGCGGCGGCCGCAGCGTGCGGCCCGGTGCCCTGGCCCGCCTCATTGGAGTAGATGCCGCGCTTGACGCCCCACATCACCGCGACCCCGAGGATGGCGCCGAACGCGGAGTCGATGCCGAACGCGCTGGAGAAGATCAGCGAGATGATCGACGGGATCTCACTGGCGTTCATCAGCACGATGATCAGCGCCAACACGATGTAGACCACCGCCATGAACGGCACCACGATGGAGGCGAACGTTGCGATGCGTTTGACGCCACCGATGATGACGAAGGCCAGCACGATGACGGTGCCGACGGCCACCCACCACTCGCCCCAGCCCCAGGCGATGTTCATGGCCGAGGCCATCGAGTTGGACTGCACGCTGGGCAGCAGCAGGCCCATGGCCAGCATGGTCACCGCTGCGAAGACGTAGCCGTAGATCTTCATCGGGACCGCCGCCGCCGTGTTGGCGAACGCCTGGCTGAAGTAGTACGCGGGGCCGCCGCGGTACTCACCGGTCAGCTTGTCGCGGTCTTTGTAGATCTGGCCGAGCGTGCACTCGACGAACGACGTCGACGCCCCGAGGAACGCGACCACCCACATCCAGAACAGGGCGCCGGGCCCGCCGAACGCGATGGCCGTCGCGACGCCGGCGATGTTGCCGGTGCCGACCCGGCCGGCCAGCGAGATCGTCAGCGCCTGGAAGCTCGAGACACCCGACGGCGACTTCTCTCCTTTGAGCATGAGCCGGACCATTTCCGGGATCTGGCGTACCTGCACAAATCGGGACCGGATGGAGAAGTACACACCAGCGGCCAGACAGAGATAGACCAGCGTCTCGTGCCATACGAGACCGCTGACCGTTCCGAGGAATTCCGACACCTGCGTCCCCTTGTTCGTTTTCCGGGCATGTTGGAGTGATCTGAGTGTGCACTCTTACACCGGTTCGAAAGATCGGTATTACCTGACTGTGACGCTGGTGTTAGCGCGACCAGCGGATTCCGGAACAGATTCAGGCGGGAGCGAAGCCGAACACGCGGCCGTCGCTGGTGGCGGTGACCAGGCGACCGTCATGGCCGACCGAAACCCCGACCGGCCATCCACTGCCCCCGGGCAGTTCGTAGCGGTTGATGGTGTGACCGTCGCCCAGGTCGAACACGGCCAGTGCCATGCCCGTGTCGTCGTCGCCCTCTGCGGCGCCGTCGGAGACCACGGTGTAGCCGACGCCGGCGAGGCTCGAGGTGGACAGCGGCGTGATGTCGTCGCGACGCCAGATCTCCTCGCCCTCCTCGGCGGTGTCGCGGATCGCGACCAGCTGCGCCCCCGGGCCTCCACCGGCCACGACCAGACCGCTGGGGGTCACCGACGGCGGCGTCTGCGCCAGGTAATCCAGCGGGACCGACCACTTCGCGGTGCCGTCGTCGCTGTTGATGGCCCACAGCCGCTCGTCGCGGCCGTTGACGTAGACCGTCGATCCGTCGGCGGACATGACCGGGCTGGCCAGCGGCCCGCCGCCCACGGCGTCGCTGGTCCATTCGCGGCTCAACAGCGGGGTCTGGCCGGGGCGGTAGCGCAGCCCGATGAGCACGGGCGCGTCGGCACCCGGCTCCCACAGCGGCGCCACCACCAGACCTGCGGCCTCCGAGAATGCCGGCGCGGCGGCCACCGGGCAGTCCGGTCCGCCGCTGCGGCAGTCGTCGAGACCGCGGAAGGAGTCCCGCGGGTCCAGGCCGGCGACCAGATCCAGCGAGGTGCCCACGACGGTCCCGCGCTGGGCGTCGAAGACCAGCACCTGCCCCAGATGGGTGAGCACCAGCAGGCGCCCGGGCGACAGGAATCGCATCGTCATCGGCATGCCGATCACCGGTGTGCGCCAGCGCACCCACTGCGTCGTCGGAAACGACTGCACCAACCCCGGTTGACCCATGTAGACGTTGTCGAAGCCGTCGAGGAGGGGGCTGGCGAAACCGCCGCCCTGGACCAGCCGCGTGCACCAGCGCTGCCTGGCCCGGTTGTCGTTCTCCCACACCATCAGCGAACAGCCCGCGGCGGTCTGCCCGTTGACCGCGAGGTAGTGATCCGAGCCGAGGGCGACCTGCGCGGCGACCTCGCCCTTGACCGAGCGGATCCAATCCAGCCGCAGCTCATCGGGACCGGCGCTCGCGGAGTAGCTGCTGTTCTCGGCGGTCGCGTACTGCGCGGCCCATCCGGTGGCGGCTCGCGCGAGCACCCAGTCGTCGGTGTCACCACAGCCGGCGCACGCACCGGCGATCAGCACTGTCGTGGCCAATACGAGGATTCGCCGCAGCACGTAATTCCTTTACTGGTCGACGGGCGCGGGGGTACCGGTGTCGTTGTTCCGCGCCCACGTGAGGGTAACCGTTGGGCCCCTGTGGGCTCGCGTAGGCTTTGCGGCCATGACGACGATGTGGGGTGCGCCGCTGCACAAGCGCTGGCGGGGCTCGCGTCTGCGAGATCCGCGTCAAGCGCAGTTCCTCACACTGGCCTCCCTGAAGTGGGTGCTGGCAAACCGCGCCTACACCCCGTGGTACCTGGTGCGGTACTGGCGGCTGCTGAAGTTCAAGCTGGCCAACCCGCACATCATCACCCGTGGCATGGTGTTCCTGGGCAAGGGTGTGGAGATCCAAGCCACCCCCGAGCTGTCCCAGATGGAGATCGGCCGCTGGGTGCACATCGGAGACGGCAACACGCTGCGCTGCCACGAGGGGTCCCTGCGCATCGGGGACAAGGTCGTGCTCGGCTGCAACAACGTGATCAACACCTATCTCGACATCGAACTGGGCGATTCGGTGCTGATGGCCGACTGGTGCTACGTCGTCGACTTCGACCACAAGATGGACAACATCGAACTGCCGATCAAGGATCAGGGCATCGTCAAGGCCCCGGTGCGTATCGGGCCGGACACGTGGGTGGCCGCGAAGGTCAGCGTGCTGCGCGGCACCTCGGTCGGCCGCGGGTGCGTGCTGGGCGCCCACGCCGTGGTCAAGGGCGAGATCGCGGACTTCTCGATCGCGGTGGGGGCGCCGGCGAAGGTGGTCAAGAACCGCAAGCTGTCCTGGGAGACCTCGGCGGCGCAACGCGCCGAACTGGCCGCGGCGCTGGCCGACATCGAACGCAAGAAGGCCTCCCGCTGAGGTGGGTTTGCTGCTGATGCTGCGCCCCGCCGACGGGGATGACAGCATTTCGGCATGGCCCTAGCCAACCCGCAGAACATCGCCTATCCCGCCACCGGAGCCCACCCCTTCCGCCACGACGAGCCGCCGCTGGCCCCGTTCGTGATCGTGCTGTTCGGCGCCACCGGGGATCTGGCGCGCCGCAAGCTGCTGCCCGGCATCGCCTACCTGGAGCAGTCGTCGCTGACACCCGACATCCGGTTGGTGGGCACGTCACTCGAGGACTACACCGACGACGAGTTCCGGGCGTTGGCCCGCGAGGCGGTCGACTCGTTCGGCAACCGCCCCCTCACCGACGAACAGTGGAGTCAGTTCGCCGAGAAGGTGACCTATGTTCCGCAGGGCGAAGGGCCCGAGGCGCTGGCCGCGGCCGTCACGCGTGGTGAACGAGAACTCGGCGACGGGGTGCAGCGCCTGCACTACCTGTCGGTGCCGCCCAAGGCCGCCGAAGCGGTGATCACGATGCTCGAGGAGGCCGACCTGGTCGAGCGGTCGCGGGTGGTGATGGAGAAGCCGTTCGGCACCGACCTGGACAGCGCGGTGCGGCTCAACGCCTTCGTGCACGAGACCTTCGACGAGTCCCAGATCTTTCGTATCGATCACTTCCTGGGTAAGGAAGCCGCGCAGAACATCCTGGCGTTCCGGTTCGCCAACGGGCTGTTCGAGCCGATCTGGAACCGCAACTTCATCGATCACATCCAGATCGACATTCCCGAAACGCTCGGTCTGGATGCGCGCGCGAACTTCTACGAGAGCACCGGCGCCTTCAAGGACATGGTGGTCACGCATCTGTTCCAGGTGATGGCATTCGTGGTGATGGAACCGCCGACCGCTCTGGAGCCGCGGGCGATCAGCGAGGAGAAGAACAAGGTCTTCCGCTCGATGCTGCCGATCGATGTCCGGAAGGTGGTGCGCGGCCAGTACACCGGCTACCGCGAGGAGGACGGGGTCGCCCGCGACTCGGACACCGAGACGTTCGTCGCGCTCGAGGTGGGCATCGACAATTGGCGCTGGGCCGGGGTCCCGGTGTATCTGCGTACCGGAAAGAAGATGGCCGAAGGCCAGCGGATCGTGTCGATCGCGTTCAAGGAGGCGCCGCGAACCATGTTCCCGGCGGGCTCGGGCGTCGGTGCGCAGGGCCCGGATCATCTGACGTTCGATCTGGCGGATTCGTCGAAGATCTCGCTGTCGTTCTACGGCAAGCGCCCGGGCCCCGGCATGAAGCTGGAGAAGCTGTCGATGCAGTTCTCCACGCAGGAAACCGAATACGTCGACGACGTACTGGAGGCCTACGAGCGACTGATCCTGGACGCGATGCGCGGGGATCACACACTGTTCACCACGGCGCAGGGCATCGAGTCGCTGTGGGAACGGTCGGCCCCGCTGCTGGTCGACCCGCCGCCGGTGAAGATGTATCAGCCTGGGACGTGGGGGCCCAACGCGATTCACCAGCTCATCGCTCCGCACGCCTGGCGATTGCCGTTCGAGCGGGTGTGGCGGGAGAAGAAATCCTGATCGCTCAGCGGTCGGGCAGGGCGCGTTCGGCGATCGGGTGCCGCGGCTGCGGGCTGCGTTCGCCGCGCTTGGCGCCCAGATAGACCTGTGCGGTGGCCGCGGCCACGGTGTGCCAGGCGAATTCGGCGGTCAGTCGATCGCGGGCGGCATTCGCGCGCCGCTGGGCGGCGTCGGCGTCGTCGAGCAACACACGTACCGCAGCGGCCAGTGCCGCGACGTCCCCGGGTGGATGGGAGAGTCCGGTCTGCCCGTCGATCACCGCCTCGCCGAGCCCGCCGGCGGTCGACGTGACCAGCGGTGCTCCTGCGGCCGCCGCTTCGAGGGCGACGATGCCGAACGGCTCGTAGTGCGACGGCAGCACCGCGGCGTCGGCTCGGTGGAGCAGCCGCAGCAGTCCTTCATGGTCAACGCGCCCAACGAAGTTCGTCGCCTTGAGTACCTTGTGTCGGCGGGCCTGCTCGGTCAGGAAACCCAGTTGGGTGCCGTCACCGGCGACGGTCAACGTGGTGCCGGGATGGGTGCGCCGGATCCGGGGCAACGCGGCGATCGCGTCGTGCACGCCCTTCTCGTACTCCAGCCGGCCGAAGTAGAGCAGTTCCGGCGGGCCCGTCTGCGGGCGCCGGGATGCGAACGGCCATCCGTCGGTGTCGATGCCGTTGGGGATGACCGCCACCTCGGCCAGATCGGGACCGAACAGGGCGGTGATCTCGTCACGCATCGAGGCCGAACAGGCGATCAGGGAATCGGACTCGTGCACAAGCCAACGCTCCAGGGCGTGCACCTGTCGACTGACCGGCCCGGAGACCCAGCCCGAGTGCCGGCCGGCTTCGGTGGCGTGGATCGTGGAAACCAAAGGTGCATCGAAGAACTGGGCCAAGGCGACGGCCGGGTGCGCGACCAGCCAGTCGTGGGCGTGCACGACGTCGGGCCGCCAGTCACCCAGGGCGATCCCGGCCCGGATCATCGCGTGGCCCATCGCCAACGTCCAGGCCATCATGTCGGTACCGAACGCGAATTCGTGCGGATCCTCGGCGGCGGCGATCACCCGCACGCCGTCGGCGACCTCGTCGGTGGTCGGGTGGCTGTGCGGGTCGGTGGCGGTCGGTCGCCGGCTCAGCACGACGACGTCGTGTCCCGCAGCAGCCAGTTCGGTGGCCAGATGGTGCACGTGACGGCCCAGCCCGCCGATGACCACCGGCGGGTACTCCCAGGAGACGAGCAGGACCTTCATCGTCACGGGCCCGGGAGCCTGCGCGCGTCCAGCGCACCGAACAGCCCGTCGGCACGGTTCCAGCCCTCGGCCAGGCGGGCGGCCTGCTCGAGGCGGCCGGCGGCTTGCGCGGCGGCGATCTCCCGGGTGGCGTGGGCGTGCAGGTGGGCCCGGTAGCGGGCGTAATCGGCGGCGGAGTCCTTGCTGACCATGAAGGGCCAGTCGCTGGAGACCGTCAACAGCGTCTCGCGCAGAATCTGGTCGGCGACGGTGTGCCGCGGCGTCGGTGAGCCCGGCAGCGCGGTCTGGGCGAGCGCTTTGTCGACGGTGCTCAGCGCGGTGTCGACGACCTCGCTGTTGAGCTGGACGAGATCGGCGACCTTGTCGCCGGCCCACACCTGCCAGTCCTTGCCCGAGCCCCACGAGCTGGGGGGCAGATCCACCGGCGTGCCGACGTACCCGTCGGCGACCGCATCGGCCAGAGTGCCGACCCGGATGCCGGCGGCCGGCAGGGCGCGCAGCACCCGTTCCAGCCAGACCGGCCCCTCGTACCACCAGTGCCCGAACAGTTCGGTGTCGAAGGCGGCGATCACGTGTGCGGGCCGGCCGATGCGCGCCGATTCGGCGGTGAGCCGTCGGCGCACCGTGTCGACGAAGTCGGCGACGTGGCCGTCGACGGCGGCTTCGGCGCGATCCGGGTCGTAGGGCGCCTTGTCCTGCGAGGGGATGTTGCGTCCCGTCACGCGGGCCGGTTTGAGGCCGGTGGCGTGGTCGTAGGTGTGGAAGTCGCGGTAGGCGGCGTGGCCGGGGTACCCCGAGCGCGGTGACCACACGCGGTAGCTGACCTGCAGATCCCGTCCGAATGCGACGACGTCGGTGTCGCCGACCGGGCGCCCCAGCGCAGTGTCGCCGTGTAGCGAGGGCCCGTCGACCATGAAGTGGCCGACGCCGGCGCCCGCGTAGTCGGTCTCCATCCCCGGCGCGTAGGCGCATTCCGGCGCCCAAATCCCGGCGGGGCGGTGCGCGTAGCGTTGCGCGGCGTCGGCCAGGCCTTCGCGCAGCGCGAACTCGCGCAGGCGCGGGTTGAGCAGGGGCTGGAACGGGTGCGCCAGCGGCCCGCCCAGCAGCTCGATGACCTGGCCGTCGATCAGCTCGCGCAGCACCGGGCTGGCGCCGTGGCGCCACAGCGTCTCGAACTCGTCGAGCTCGCGGTCGGCTTCGCGGCATTCGCGGGCGCCGAACCGGCGCAGCGCCGGCGGCGCCGAGTAGGACGCCGGCGGCGCCGAGGACGGGGTCGGAGACGCCGAGGACGGGGCAGGTCCGGTCGCGCCGCGCATGGTCGCCGCCTCCAGGGCGCGCAGCCGCCAGTTCGCCAGCCAGTGATGCATGCCCTGCAGGCAGTACGGGTCGTCGAGCTGGGCGGCCACCACCGGGGTGACGCCCAATGTGACCAGGTGGCGGCGGTTCTCGGCGGCCAGCGTGCGCAGCACCCGCACCAACGGCAGGTAGGCCGCCGACCATGACTGGTAGAGCCACTCCTCACCGACCGGCCAGCGGCCGTGGTGTGCCAGCCAGGGCAGGTGGGTGTGCAGGACCAGGGTGAACAGTCCCGGGACTGGTTCGGGCCTCGGTTCGGTCATGCCCGCACCGCGATCGCCACCAGATCCAGGCTGTCGTCGATGTGCCGCTGCGGACCGCCGGCCTCGAGGTCGAAGTCGTCGACGGTGATCGACTCGATGTCGGCCAGCAGCTCGGGTGACCACGGTGCGTCGGCCACGGCGCGGGTGATCTGCGCGTCGATGATCGATCCGCCGTGTCGTGCGTCGAGGGCGGCGAGTCGTGCCGCGTGGTAAACCCCCAGCATCGACTCCAGGACGAAGCCTCCCGACTCGAGCAATTCGGTCAGTTCGGCGGCGTTGAGTTCGCGGGTGTGGAACGGGTTCACCGGGGTGTCGCGGCCGGGGGAGAAGGTGACGCGGTTGGGGGTCGACATCAGCAGCAGGCCGCCCGGTCGCAGCACCCGATGGCATTCGGTGACGAAGCGGTGCTGGTCCCACAGGTGTTCGATCACCTGGAAGTTGACCACGACGTCGACGGAGCCCGGCGCCAGCGGCAGATCGGCCAGGTTGCCCTGGCGCATGTCGACGCGGGGGTACCGAACGCGGACATGATCGACGGCCGACTGGTCGTAGTCCAGGCCGATCACCTGGTTCGCGACGTCGGTGATCAAATCCGCACCGTAACCTTCACCGCACCCGGCTTCGAGGACGTCGCGGCCGCGGCAGCGCTCGGCCAGCCGTCGGTAGACGACCTCGTGTCGGCGGAACCAGTAGTTCTCCTCCGCCACCCCGGGCACGGTCCGCTCGCCCGTCAGCGGCAGCTGAGCAGCACCGGGAGTGCTGCGGGGCGGATCGCCGGCGGGGCCGTCGGTAAGTGATGCGCTCATCTGGACCATCTTCTCTTCGGGCAAGCCCTCATCGGGGGCAGGCTAACGCGTAACCCTGCAATGGCGAACTGTTCGTCGCGTCTGCACCTGCCCGACGGCCTCATCGAGCACAAACTTCGACCAGCTATGGTGATCCTGAGAGCCACAATAAGTTACCCGCGGGTAACATGGTGGTGATTGCTTACAACGTGGTATTGCAGGCCGGTCTCCGGCCTCTTCGAGGAGGACGAACCAGAGTCATGACGAACATCGTGGTCCTGATCAAACAGGTGCCTGACACGTGGTCCGAGCGCAAGCTGTCCGAGGATGACTGGACCCTGGACCGTGAGGCTGCCGACGCCGTGCTCGACGAGATCAACGAGCGCGCCGTCGAAGAGGCGCTGCTGATCAAAGAGAAAGAAGGCGGTGACAGCACCGTGACGGTGCTGACCGCCGGTCCCGAGCGTGCCACCGAGGCCATCCGCAAGGCTCTGTCGATGGGCGCCGACAAGGCCGTGCACCTCGTCGACGAGGGCATGAGCGGCTCGGACATGGTGCAGACCGGCTGGGCGCTGGCCCGCGCGCTGGGCACCATCGAGGGCACCGAACTGGTCATCGCCGGCAACGAGGCCACCGACGGCACCGGCGGCGCCGTGCCGGCGATCATCGCCGAGTACCTCGGCCTGCCGCAGCTGACCCACGTGCGCAAGCTGACCGTGGAGAACGGCAAGGTCACCGGCGAGCGCGAGACCGACGAGGGCGTGTTCACGCTCGAGGCGTCGTTGCCGGCCGTCGTCAGCGTCAACGAGAAGATCAACGAGCCCCGCTTCCCCTCCTTCAAGGGCATCATGGCCGCCAAGAAGAAGGAAGTGACCACGCTGACGCTGGCCGAGATCGGTGTCGAGGCCGACGAGGTCGGCGTGGCGAACGCCGGGTCGAAGGTGCTGTCGTCGACTCCGAAGCCGCCGAAGACCGCTGGCGAGAAGGTCACCGACGAGGGCGAGGGCGGTTCCAAGATCGCCGAGTACCTGGTGGCGCAGAAGATCATCTAGCAGAGCATTCGAACTTTCATCCCCCTGACAGACATAGAGGTAGACGAAACCCATGGCTGAAGTACTCGTGCTCGTGGAGCACGCCGACGGTGAGCTGAAGAAGGTCACCGGTGAACTGATCACCGCCGCCCGCGTGCTGGGCGAGCCCTCCGCCGTCGTGGTGGGCAAGCCGGGCACCGCCGACGGCCTGACCGACGGCCTGAAGGCTGCCGGTGCCGCCAAGATCTACGTCGCCGAATCCGACGACGCCGAGAATTACCTGATCACGCCGTACGTCGACGTGCTGGCGTCGCTCGCGGAGTCGGCCACGCCGGCGGCCGTGCTGCTGTCGTCGAATGCTGACGGCAAGGAGATCGCCGGCCGGCTGGCCGCGCGGATCGGGGCGGGCATCCTCAGCGACGTCGTCGACGTCAAAGAGGGCGGCAAGGCCATCCATTCCATCTTCGGTGGCGCCTACACCGTCGAGGCCGAGTCCGTCGGTGACACCCCGGTGATCACCGTGCGTCCGGGTTCGATCGACGCCGAGCCCGCAGAGGGCGCCGGCGAGGTCGTCACCGTCGAGGTCCCGGCGCCCGCCGAGAACGCGACGAAGATCACGTCTCGCGAGCCCGCCGTGGCGGGCGACCGTCCGGAGCTCACCGAGGCGACCGTCGTCGTCTCCGGTGGACGCGGCGTCGGCAGCGAAGAGAACTTCAAGGTCGTCGAGGAGCTGGCCGATTCGCTCGGCGGCGCCGTCGGCGCCTCGCGTGCCGCGGTCGACTCCGGCTACTACCCGGGCCAGTTCCAGGTGGGCCAGACCGGCAAGACCGTGTCCCCGCAGCTGTACATCGCGCTCGGCATCTCCGGCGCCATCCAGCACCGCGCCGGCATGCAGACCTCGAAGACGATCATCGCGGTCAACAAGGACGAGGAAGCCCCGATCTTCGAGATCGCCGATCTGGGCATCGTCGGCGACCTGTTCAAGGTGACCCCGCAGCTGACCGAGAAGGTCAAAGCCCGCAAGGGCTGATCCTCCGCTGCCCAGGCAGCCGTCAGGACCCCCGTCTCCATTCGGAGGCGGGGGTCCTTTCATCGCTCTTCTGCCGGGTTCTCCTGCCGGCACGCACACCCCGAACCGTCACTTGGCGCTCACGAACACGTCACGCACCGATTGCCGTCGCGCCCGACGGCTGCGCGACCGTGCTGGCTATGAGCACTGCTTCTGTACTCATCTCGTCCGACGAATCGACGCCGAGCGGGGACTCGTCCGCTCATCCGCGGTACTCGATGCTGCTGTGCACCGACGCCGAGTCCATCGAAGCCGCGCAACGCCTGCGCTATGACGTGTTCACCTCCGAACCCGGGTTCACGCTCACCGCCGACAGCGGAGGCCTTGATGCCGACCGCTTCGACGAGCACTGCGACCACCTGCTGGTTCGTGACGACCACTCCGGCGAGTTGGTCGGGTGCTACCGCATGCTGCCCCCGCCCGGTGCGATCGCCGCGGGCGGGCTGTACACCGCCACCGAGTTCGACGTCTCGGCGCTGGATCCGCTGCGGCCGTCGCTGGTCGAGATGGGCCGCGCCGTGGTCCGGGAGGGGCACCGCAACGGCGCGGTGGTGCTGCTGATGTGGGCGGGGATCCTGGCCTACCTGGACCGCTGCGGCTACGACTACGTCACCGGTTGCGTGTCGGTTCCCGTCACCGACCCGGATGGGGTCTGCCCGCCCGGGAGCCAGCTGCGGGGCGTCCGGGATTTCGTCAGGCGCCGGCACGCCGCTCCGGCCGAGTACACCGTGCGCCCGTACCGCCCGGTGGTGCTCGACGGGCGCGGCCTCGACGACATCGAGGCGCCTGCGCGGGTGTCGGTGCCGCCACTGATGCGCGGCTATCTGCGCCTCGGCGCGCAGGTGTGCGGCGAGCCCGCGCATGACCCCGAGTTCGGTGTCGGGGACTTCCCGGCCCTGCTGGACAAACGCCGCGCCGACACCCGCTACCTGACACGGCTGCGATCGGTCGGCGCCGCGGCGGTGGCAGTGGGTGAGTCCGCGTGACGCTCGCGACGGAGCACGCCTGGCTGCAGCGCGCCAGCTGCGGCGCCGGATGTGTGCACGCCGGCGCCGACGACCCGGGTCGTCGCTGGATCGTGGTATGCCGCACCGCGCTGCGCACCGCGGCGGCACTGACACTGTTCTGCGGGGTATGGCTGCTGGCCGTGCCGATGCCCGGTCGCGCACACGTGCAACGCGGCTACTGCCGGATGATGCTGCGCACCCTCGGGGTGCGCATGCAGGTGTCCGGCGGCCCCATCCGCAACGTGCCGGGCGTGCTCGTGGTCAGCGGCCACGTGTCCTGGCTGGACATCTTCACCATCGGCACCGTGCTGCCCGGCTCGTACGTGGCCCGCGCCGACCTGGTCGACTGGCCGGCGCTGGGTCCGGTCGTGCGGCTGATGAAGATCATCCCGATCGACCGTGCGCGCCTACGCAGGTTGCCTGCGGTGGTGGCCGCGGTTGCTGAGCGGCTTCGGGCCGGCCACACCGTCATCGCATTCCCGGAAGGCACCACCTGGTGCGGGCTGGGTTACGGTCGATTCCGGCCCGCGATGTTCCAGGCTGCCGTCGACGCCGGCAGGCCGGTGCAGCCGCTTCGGCTCAGTTACCGGCACCGCGACGGCAGGCCGTCCACCGTTCCGGCGTTCGTCGGCGACGACTCGCTGCTGACGTCGGTGCGGCGGGTGATCACCGCCCGGCGCACCATCTGCCACATCCATGTCGAGTCGCTGCAACTGCCCGGTACGGACCGACGGGATCTGGCTGCCCGCTGCGAGGCCGCCGTGCGCGTTCAGGCGAACCGTACTGCGCTGGTCGCGCCCACCGACTGCGGCGAGGGTCACGCGCTGGTGGCGTGAGCGCGGTGCGGTCGGTCCAGCCGCGACGGCTATGGTGGAACGGTTATGTCTGTGCCAGGCCCGGTCTATCTCGACCACGCCGCCACCACCCCGATGCGCCCCGAGGCCATCGAGGCCATGACGGCTGTGCTGGCTTCCGTCGGCAACGCATCCTCGCTGCACGGAGCGGGGCGGGTGGCCCGCCGGCGCCTCGAGGAGGCGCGCGAATCGCTGGCCAAGGTGCTGGGCGCGCGCCCGTCTGAGGTGATCTTCACCGCAGGCGGCACGGAGAGCGACAACCTCGCCGTCAAGGGCATCTTCTGGGCGCGCCGCGACGCCGATCCGCGTCGAACCCGGATCGTCACCACCGCGGTCGAGCATCACGCCGTCCTCGATGCGGTCGAGTGGCTCGTGGAGCACGAGGGCGCCGAGGTGACGTGGTTGCCGGTCGACCAGCAGGGTGCGGTCAGTGCCGCCGACCTGCGAACCGCGCTGGAGGACCCCAGCGATGTCGCCCTCGTCTCGGTGATGTGGGCCAACAACGAGGTCGGCACCCTCATGCCGATCAGGGAGCTCACCGCGGTCGCCGCCGAGTTCGACATCCCGGTGCACAGTGACGCCATTCAGGCGGTCGGTCACATCCCGGTGGACTTCTCAGCCAGCGGGCTCGCGGCGATGAGCGTCGCCGCGCACAAGTTCGGCGGCCCCACCGGGGTCGGTGCGCTGCTGCTGCGCCGCGATGCCGCGTGCGTGCCCCAGCTGCACGGGGGCGGGCAGGAACGCGATGTGCGATCCGGCACGCAGGACGTCGCGGGCGCGGTGGCGATGGCCGTGGCGGCGCTGGACGCCGTGCAGAACATGGAGTCGACCAGCGCCCGGGTGCGGGCGCTGCGGGACCGGCTCATCGACGGCGTGCTGTCCGCGATCGACGACGTCGACGTCAACGGCGCCCATCCGGAATCGGGCAGGCTGCCGGGCAACGCGCACTTCACGTTCCGCGGCTGTGAAGGTGACTCGCTGCTGATGTTGCTGGATGCCAAGGGCATCGAGTGTTCCACGGGATCGGCGTGCACCGCCGGCGTGGCCCAGCCGTCGCACGTGCTGCTGGCCATGGGAGCGGATCCGGCCAGCGCCCGCGGGTCGCTGCGACTGTCGTTGGGCCACACCAGCACCGAGTCCGACGTCGACGCAGTGCTTGCCGTTCTGCCCGCCGCGGTGGAACGCGCACGGCAGGCGGCGCTGGCCAGTTCCGGCGGGCGGGCCTAGCGATGCGGGTTCTGGTCGCGATGAGCGGCGGAGTGGATTCATCTGTCGCTGCCGCGCGGATGGTCGACGCCGGCCACGAGGTGGTCGGGGTGCACCTGGCGCTGTCTACGGCCCCCGGCACGCTGCGCACGGGGTCGCGCGGATGCTGCTCGAAGGAGGACGCCGGCGACGCCCGGCGGGTCGCCGACGTGCTCGGTATCCCGTTCTACGTCTGGGACTTCGCCGACCGCTTCAAAGAAGACGTCATCGACGACTTCGTCGACTCCTACGCCCGCGGTGAGACGCCCAACCCGTGCGTGCGCTGCAACGAGCGGATCAAGTTCTCCGCGTTGGCCTCTCGCGCTCTCGCGCTGGGCTTCGACGCGCTGGCCACGGGCCACTATGCGCGACTGTCGGAGGGCCGGTTGCGCCGCGCCGTGGATCCCGAGAAGGACCAGTCCTACGTGTTGGCCGTGCTGACCGCCGATCAGCTAGCGCACGCCATGTTCCCGATCGGTGACACAGCCAAGGCGCAGATCCGCCAGGAGGCCGCGCGACGGGGACTGGCTGTGGCAGAGAAGGCCGACAGCCACGACATCTGCTTCATCCCGTCGGGCGATACCCAGGCGTTTCTCGGTGCCCGGATCGGCGTGCGGCGCGGCAGCGTAGTCGACTCCAGCGGCGCGGTGCTCGCCGAGCACGACGGCGTGCACGGGTTCACCATCGGGCAGCGCAAGGGTCTCGGCATCGCCGGCCCCGGCCCCGACGGTCGACCCAGGTACGTGACCGGAATCGACGCCGCCACCGCCACGGTGCAGGTCGGCGATGTGGCCGACCTCGACGTGCACACTCTCTACGGTGAGGCCCCGGTGTTCACCTCCGGGGTCGCCCCTCGAGGCCCGCTCGAGTGCGAGGTGCAGGTGCGCGCGCACGGCGGGATCACCGGCGCGGTCGCCGAATTACGCGACGGCGAACTCGTCGTCGAGCTGCGCAGCCCGCTGCGCGGCGTGGCGCCCGGGCAGACCGCGGTCTTGTACCGTCCCGACCCCGCCGGCGACGAGGTGCTCGGCAGCGCCACCATCCGGGCGGCGCACTAGCCCGGCACGTTGGCGAGGATGTTGGTCATCACGATGTCGGGCACTGAGTCCGGAAACGCGCAGAACGTGACCTCCACCAGCACCGCCGACTTGATCCGATAGTCGCGGCCGCAGTCTCCGGGCCTGGTGTGCACCGAATCCGTGGTGCCGGCGAACTCGCCGACGAGCTGCCGGCCCGCCCGGCTCTGATCGCAGCCGCGGATGCGTTCGACCAGGCCGTCGAACGCGGCTCGCGCGGTCGGCACATCGCGATACCCGGCGGCGGCCTGGCTGATCACACCGCCGCGGCGGGGGCTCTGGTAGGTGGACTTCGTGAACTCCTCGATGTCGGGTCCGAAGACCTGCGTTTCGGCGAACACCCATTGGCATTGCTGCGGAACGGAATCGAGCATCAGATCGATGTCCACCGGTGTCTTGCTCTGCATTCCGGGGATCGCGGTCAGGTTTTCGCCTGCCCCGGTGATGGCCTGCAACTCGGCTCGATCGAGCAGCACGGTGTCGACGTCGACCGGAGAGCGCGAGTCCTCGTCGATGGTGGGGGCGGTCCGCAGCGCGGTCCCTGAGACCGTCTGGGTGCACGCGGCAACCGGCACCGCCGCGAGCGCCACCGCCAACAGCGTGGACACGCAGAACCGGGCCGTCATGTCATGACACTAGCGGTGTCGATATCGTCGGGCGAGTGAGTGTTTTCGCGACCGCAACCGGCACGGGCTCCTGGCCGGGATCGGCGCCCCGGGAAGCCGCCGAGATCGTCGTGGGGGAGCTGCCCGGGCTGCCGCATCTGGTGGAGTTACCGGCCCGCGGGGTGGGGGCCGACCTGATCGGTCGCGCCGGCGCCTTGCTGGTCGACATCGCTCTGGACACGGTGCCCCGCGGATACCGGATCGCCACCGGACGCCGGGCCGCCACACGCCGGGCGGTCAGCCTGCTCGACGAAGACATCGACGCACTCGAAGAGGCCTGGGAGAAGGCGGGCCTACGGGGGTCCGACCGAACGGTGAAGGTGCAGGCGCCCGGTCCGGTCACGCTGGCCGCGCATCTGGAACTGCCGAACGGGCACCGGGCCATCACCGATGTGGGAGCGGTGCGCGATCTGGCTGTGTCGCTCGCCGAGGGGGTGTCCGCCCATCGCGCACAGGTGTCGCGCCGACTGCAGACCCCGGTGGTCGTGCAGTTCGACGAGCCGTCACTGCCGGCTGCGATGGCCGGGAGACTGTCCGGGGTGACCAGTCTGGCGCCCGTGCATCCCGTCGACGAGGCGATGGTGGGCGGTCTTCTCGATGACTGCGTCGCGGTAGTCGGCGGTGACGTGGCCCTGCACAGCTGCGCGGAGGGACTTCCGTGGCCGTTGCTGCAGCGCAGCAGCATCGCCGCAGTGTCGGTCGACATCGCCACCCTGACCCCAGCCGACCTGGACGGCATCGGCGAGTTCCTGGAGTCGGGGCGCACCGTGTTGCTGGGCGCGGTTCCGAGCATCCAGCCCACCACGCGACCGGGGACCGGGCACGTCGCGGCGTCAGTCGCGTCGGTGACCGACCGACTCGGTTTCGCTCGCGTGGTCTTGAAGGACCGCATCGGGGTGACCCCGGCGTGCGGCCTGGCCGCGGCGACGCCCGCCTGGGCGCGCGGCGCGATCGAGCTTTCCCAGCGGGTCGCCGACGCAATGGCCGAGGACCCGGAAGGTATTTGAGCCAACCCCTCAGAAGGGTGGTGGTTCGTAGGTGGCGGCGAGCCAGGCTTGGTGTTGGCGTTGGTGTTCGGTGTTGATGTCGAGGCGTTGGCGTCGTTCGTGGTGGATGCGGGCGCGGCGGTCCTGGTCGCGGGTGGTGCGGCGTGTGGGCATCATCATGCTGCGGTGGGGCGTTGCCGGTTCGGCGCCGGCGCAGGCGCCG
>NZ_BLTG01000020.1 GCF_017312405.1 Mycobacterium sp. PO1 | reverse complement strand
GGTCATAGCAGTGGTCCTACCATGTCGGGTGTGGCGGAAATCGCGGTCATGCTGCTCATCATCGGTGCCATCGCGCTCCTGGCGGCCCCCTGGATCATGCGGCGGCGCGGCGCGGGCAGCGACTGGGTCCCCGGCACGCTGCTGGTGACCGGCGTCAGCCCGCGCCCTGACGGTGTCACCGGCGAGCAGTACGTCACCATCACCGGAGTCATCAACGGTCCGACGGTCGACGAGTACGTGGTCTACGCGCGACTGGCCGTCGACGTGAACGAGTGGCCGACGATGGGCGCATTGATGGACGTCATGTACTCGCCGAAGAATCCGGAGAAGTGGGGCTTCGGCCGGCCGCCAGAGCCGCTGCCGCCGAACGAGCCGCGCGGGCCCGAAAGCTGATCGCCGCGGCGGCGTCGTCAGCCATGCCCGATCCGTAACAGCTCCGCCAGACTCGTCAACTTGACCCGCGGGCGGCCCGTGGGTTCACCGGCGGAGCGTTCGTGGGCATCGATGAGCTGCCAGTGGTCGTCGGTGACCAGCTTGGGCTGGCGCTGCAGCAGCCACCGCTCCAGCTGCTCGGCGTGATCGTCGGGACGTTCGACCGGCTGGCCGTCCTGCAGATCGGCGACCAGCGTGTCGACGGTGTCCTGGGAGTCCTTCTTGTTGCTCCCGATCACGCCGGATGGTCCGCGCTTGATCCATCCCACGACGTACTCGTTGCGGCTGCCCTGTACCCGCCCGTCCTCGTGCGGGATCGTGCCGGAGCGCTCGTCGAACGGCAGCCCCGGGGTGGGTAGGCCCCGGTATCCGACCGCGCGCACGACCAGCTGTGCGGGCACCTCCTCGCGCTCACCGGTGTCTTTCGCGGTCACCCGGCCGTCGGCGCCGCTGATCAGCTCGTTGCGGCCCAACACGATCGAAGCCACTCGCGGTTCGGTTCCGTCGCCGGCCTTGATCTCGATCGGCGAGGTGCGGAAACGGAAGACGATGCGGCGCTTGGCTCCCCGCGGACCCCGCTCGGCGTAACCCCGCAGCACCTTGACGTTGTTGCGGACCGTCTTTCCGGCGGCCTCGAGATCCTCCTCGGTGATGTCGGCCAGGTCCGCCGGGTCGACCACGACGTCGACGTCGCCCAGCGCGTCCATCTGATCGAGTTCGCGCAGCTCCATCGTGGTGAAGGGAGCCTGCAGCGGACCGCGTCGGCCGACCACGAGGACTTCTTCGACGCCCCGGTCGTGCAGCGAATCGAGCGCGTGGTCGGCGATGTCGGTGGCCGCCAGCATGTCGGGGTCACTGACCAGGATGCGGGCCACGTCGAGGGCCACGTTGCCGTTGCCGACCACCACCGCGCGTCCGCTGGACAGATCCGGGGTGATCTCACCGAAGTGTGGATGGGCGTTGTACCACCCGACGAAGTCGACGGCGGCCACGCTTCCCGGCAGCTCTTCACCGGGGATGCCGAGCAGCCGGTCGGACTGGGCGCCGACGGCATAGATGACGGCGTCGTACCGTTCGGCGAGTTCGCTCGGCTGGACGTGCTCGCCCACCTTGACGTTGCCGAAGAACCGGAAGCGCGGGTCGGCGCTCGTCTTGTCGAACTGCGCGCTGATCGACTTGATCTTCGGATGGTCGGGGGCCACCCCGGATCGAACCAGCCCCCACGGCGTGGGCAGCATCTCCAGCATGTCGACGCGCACATCGCGTTCCGACTCGGGCGCCGAGCCGAACCTCAGCAGGGACGCCGCGGCGAAATAACCCGAGGGTCCGGAGCCGACGATCGCCACATGGTAGGGGCGCAGTGAGGGCATTGGGGCTGCCTTCCGTCGCTGCCCGGCCGCGGCGCAAGGGGCTGTCGCGACGCTGCCGGACGGGGTTCAGCTCCGATGCTAGATCGCACCCCACGCTGTTGACGGCGGTCACGAAGAATCCAGCGCGTCTCCGGGCGGGCAGCGGGGGCGGCGCGGGCTGCATGAGTGAGTACGCTGAATTCCCGTGGATCCAGACCGCCAAGCTGACATCGCTGCCCTCGACTCCACGCTCACCACCGTGGAGCGTGTGCTCGACGTCGAGGGTCTCCGCGGTCGCATCGAGAAACTCGAACACGAAGCGTCCGACCCCAGCCTGTGGGACGACCAGGCCCGGGGGCAGAGCGTCACCAGCGAGCTGTCCCACGCCCAGAACGAGCTCCGCCGCGTCGAGGACCTGCGTCGACGTCTCGAGGACCTTCCGGTGCTGTATGAGCTCGCGGCCGAGGAGGGCGGCGCGGACGAACTCGCCGAGGCCGACTCCGAGCGGGCGCAGCTTCGCGAGGACATCGCCGCGATGGAGGTGCGCACACTGCTGTCCGGTGAATACGACGAGCGCGAGGCGCTGGTCAGCATCCGCTCCGGCGCGGGCGGTGTCGACGCCGCCGACTGGGCCGAGATGCTGATGCGGATGTACATCCGGTGGGCCGAGCAGCACGACTATCCCGTCGAGGTGTTCGACACCTCGTACGCCGAAGAAGCCGGCATCAAATCCGCCACCTTCGCGGTGCACGCACCGTTCGCCTACGGCACGCTCTCGGTGGAGCAGGGCACCCATCGCCTGGTGCGGATCAGCCCGTTCGACAACCAGGGCCGCCGCCAGACCTCGTTCGCCGAGGTCGAGGTGCTTCCCGTCACCGAAACCACCGACCACATCGACATTCCCGAAGGCGATGTCCGCGTCGACGTCTACCGCTCCAGTGGTCCCGGCGGTCAGTCGGTGAACACCACCGACTCGGCGGTCCGTTTGACCCACATCCCGACGGGCATAGTCGTGACATGCCAGAACGAGAAATCGCAGCTGCAGAACAAGATCTCGGCGATGCGCGTTCTGCAGGCCAAGCTGCTGGAACGCAAGCGGCAGGAAGAACGCGCCGAGATGGACGCCCTCAAGAGCGACGGCGGCAGCTCATGGGGCAACCAGATGCGCTCCTACGTCCTGCACCCCTACCAGATGGTGAAGGATCTGCGCACCGAGTACGAGGTCGGCAACCCCACTGCGGTGCTCGACGGGGACATCGACGGTTTCCTGGAGGCCGGTATCCGATGGCGCAACCGCCGCGATGACGACTGACACGGTGGTCGCGCTCGGGTTCGCCGAGGCCTGGCGCGGCTTCTGGACCGGCGACACCGGCGTGTGGATCCTCGGCCGCGGAGTACCGATCGCGCTGCTCCTGATCGGAGGCCTGCTGGCCGCCCGGTTCATCAACTGGACCGCCCAGCGGGTCACCCGGCGCATCGACGCGCAGTATCAGGAAAGCGATCAGCTGGTCCGCACCGAGAGCGCCAAGCACCGTCAGGCCGTGGCGTCGGTGATCTCGTGGGTCTCGGTGGCGTTGCTGTTCGTCATGGTCGGCGTCCAGATCACCGACATCCTGGCCATTCCCATCAGCTCGCTGGTCGCGCCGGCCGCGGTGATCGGTGCCGCACTCGGCTTCGGCGCCCAGAAGCTGGTGCAGGATCTGCTCGCCGGGTTCTTCATCATCACCGAGCGCCAGTACGGCTTCGGTGACCTGGTCCAGGTGAACATGCTCGGCGCACCCAACGAGGCCGAGGGCACCGTCGAGGAGGTCACGCTGCGTGTGACCAAGCTGCGCACCAGCGAAGGCGAGGTGTGGACCGTTCCCAACGGCAACATCGTGCGGTCGCTGAACATGTCAAAGGACTGGGCGCGTGCCGTCGTCGACATCCCGGTGCCGACCACCGCCGACCTCAATCACGTCAACGAGGTGTTGCACGGGGTGGGGGAGCGCGCGATGGAGGACGACGAGCTGCGGGCCCTGCTGCTGGACACGCCTCAGCTGATGGGTGTGGAGAGCATCGAGCTCGACACCGTGAACCTGCGCATGGTCGCGCGCACACTGCCGGGCAAGCAGTTCGAGGTGGGTCGCCGGCTGCGAATCCTGATCATCGCGGCCCTGGCCACCGCGGGCATCGCGACCAAGGACCACACTCCGACGGTGAGCAACATCAGTCCCACCGGTGAGGAAACCGCCGTCGACGGCGGTGCAACCGAGCGCGCGGAGCAGAGATCGTGAAACCGCCCGCTTTCCTGACCAAACTGGTGAAACGGTCTGACCGTCATTCGCACGCCCACCTCATCGGCGGCCGGGTCCGGATCTCGACCGTCGGGCTGATCATCGCGTTCGTCGCGTTGTTCTGGGTCTACGACAACTACTCGGCCCCGTTGCAGACGCCGGCCGAGCCGACCAACCAGGTGGTGCCGCCCGGGTTCGTGCCCGACCCCGAATACACCTGGGTGCCGCGCACCAACGTCGCGCCCCGAACCACCGAACCCACCACGACGACCACCACGACCACGACGACCACCACGACCACGACGACGCCGTCGGAGACCACCGGTCCGGGCGACACCACGTCGCCGACGTCGCCCGAGGGGCCGACTCCAGCCGGGCCGACGACCACGATCATCGATCCCGACGGAACCGGGCCGTCGGATGCCCAGACGTTCACGCAGGTGCCGCCGGAGACGCCCACGCCGGCTCCGACGACGCAGCCGACGCCGTAGCTCCAGGTTGTTCCGATGCCACCCCGCTACACTGGCGTGCCGTGATGATCACCCTCGACCGTGTGTCAAAGCAGTACAAGTCGTCCGCCCGCCCAGCGCTCGACAACGTCTCGGTCAAGATCGACAAGGGTGAGTTCGTGTTCCTCATCGGGCCATCCGGGTCGGGCAAATCGACGTTCATGCGTCTGCTGCTGGCCGAGGACCAGCCCTCGTCGGGCGACATCCAGGTGTCGAAGTTCCACGTGAACAAGCTGTCCGGGCGCCACATCCCCGGCTTGCGGCAGGTGATCGGGGTCGTGTTCCAGGACTTCCGGTTGCTGCAGCAGAAGACCGTGTTCGAAAACGTCGCGTTCGCCCTCGA
The DNA here is from genome assembly GCF_017312405.1 of Mycobacterium sp. PO1. Lineage (GTDB taxonomy): Bacteria > Actinomycetota > Actinomycetes > Mycobacteriales > Mycobacteriaceae > Mycobacterium. Next base: position 62,149 of record NZ_BLTG01000020.1, on the reverse strand, counting down.
GGTGATCGGTAAACGCTCCGACACGATCAACCGGGTGGTGCCCGACGTGCTGGAGATGGTCGGCCTGTCCGGCAAGGCAAACCGGATGCCGGCAGAGCTGTCCGGGGGTGAGCAGCAGCGCGTCGCGATCGCGCGGGCGTTCGTCAACCGGCCGCTGGTGCTGCTGGCCGACGAACCGACCGGCAACCTCGACCCGGAAACCAGCAAGGACATCATGGATCTGCTGGAGCGGATCAACCGCACAGGAACCACGGTGGTGATGGCCACCCATGACCATCACATCGTCGACTCGATGCGCCAGCGCGTCGTCGAACTCGAACTCGGCCGGCTGATTCGCGACGAGCAGCGCGGCGTCTACGGAATGGATCGTTAAGTGCGCTTCGGCTTTCTCATCAACGAGGTCGTCACCGGCCTTCGTCGCAACGTGACGATGACGGTCGCGATGATCCTCACCACCGCGATCTCCATCGGCCTGTTCGGCGGCGGTCTGCTGGTTGTGCGGCTGGCCGACCAGTCACGCGAGATCTATCTGGATCGGGTGGAGAGCCAGGTCTTCCTCACCAATGATGTGTCGGCCAACGACCCGACCTGCGACGCCGACCCGTGCAAGGCGTTGCGCTCGCAGATCGAGGCGCGTGACGACGTGCGGTCGGTCCGGTTCCTCAACCAGGAGCAGGCCTACGAGGACGCCATCGCGAAGTTCCCGCAGTACAAGGATGTCGCCGGCAAGGACGCCTTTCCCGCGTCGTTCGTCGTCAAGCTCGAGAACCCCGAGCAGCACCAGCAATTCGACGAGGCGATGGTCGGCCAGCCCGGGGTGCTCAACGTGCTGAACCAGAAGGAACTGATCGATCGTCTGTTCGCGGTGCTCGACGGCATCAGTAGCGCGGCATTCGCGGTGGCACTGGTCCAGGCCATCGGTGCAGTGTTGTTGATCGCCAACATGGTCCAGGTCGCCGCGTACACCCGAAGAACCGAGATCGGCATCATGCGACTGGTCGGTGCGACGCGCTGGTACACCCAGCTGCCGTTCCTGCTGGAGGCCATGCTGGCCGCATCCATCGGCGTGGTCATCGCGATCGTCGGATTGATCGCGGTGCGGGCTCTGTTCCTCGAGAACGCGCTCGACCAGTTCTACCAGGCCAACCTGATCGCCAAGATCGATTACGCCGACGTGCTCTACTACAGCGCGCCGTGGATGCTGTTCCTGGGGCTGGCGATGTCGGGCATCACCGCCTACGTCACGCTACGGCTGTACGTGCGAAGGTAGCCGATGGCGAAAAAAGCCAAGTCCGTCAAGGACAGCAACAACCAGGTGGTGGCGACCAACCGCAGGGCGCGGCACAACTACGCGATCCTGGAGACGTTCGAAGCCGGGGTGGCGTTGATGGGCACCGAGGTCAAGAGCCTGCGCGAGGGGCAGGCGTCGCTGGCTGATGCGTTCGCCACCGTCGACGACGGTGAGATCTGGCTGCGCAACCTGCACATCCCCGAATATCACCACGGGACGTGGACCAACCACGCGCCGCGGCGCAACCGCAAACTGCTGCTGCACCGGCGGCAGATCGACACCCTCGTCGGCAGGATCCGCGACGGGAACCTGACGCTGGTGCCGTTGTCGCTGTACTTCACCGGCGGCAAGGTCAAGGTCGAGTTGGCGCTGGCACGGGGCAAGCAAGCACACGACAAACGTCAGGACATCGCGCGCCGCGACGCCGAGCGCGAGATCACCCGTGAGATGGGGCGCCGCGCCAAGGGCATGACCTGATCGGCGTCGTCGCCGCGCTCGTCGCCGCCATGAGCTACGGCGTCAGCGACTTCGTCGGCGGCATCGCATCACGCCGGGTCGCCGCGCTGCGGGTCGTGATCGTCTCCTACCCGGTGGCGCTGGTGGTTCTGGTCGCCGCAGCCGCGCCACTCGGCGGCACCATGAGCACCGCCGCGGTGGTGTGGGGTCTGCTGTCGGGTGTCGGGCAGGCATTCGGGGTGTGGTGGTTCTACGCCGCACTCGGTTCGGGCCCGATCTCGGTGGTGTCTCCGTTGACGGCGATCCTGGTGGCCGGACTGCCCGTCGGGGTGGGGCTGACGTTGGGGGAGCGGCCCAGCGCGCTGGCCGGGGTCGGCGTGGTGCTGGCGCTGATCGCGGTGGTGTTGGTGAGCCGGGAGGCCTCCGATGAGCCGCTTGCGCGAAGAGAGTTCGGGCCCGATGAGCCGCTTGCGCGAAGAGAGTTCGGCCCCGATGAGCCGCTTGCGCGAAGAGAGTTCGGCCCCGATGAGCCGCTTGCGCGAAGAGAGTTCGGCCCCGATGAGGATGCTCGCCCCCACCGCTTCACCATGAAGGTGGCGTGGCTGACCGTCGGCGCCGGGGTGGCCTTCGGCATGAACTTCGTGATCCTGGACCAGATCCCCGTCGAGGCGAATTTATGGCCGTTGGTGCTGGGCCGGGTCGCAGCGACGGTGGTCGTCCTGGTTGCTGCCCTGGCCACCGCCAATCTCGCGCGGATCCGGGGGGTGCCGCTGCGGTTGGCGCTGCTGGCGGGCGTACTCGATGCGGTCGCGACGGTGACGTCGTTGCTGGCCCTGCAGGCGTCCCTGCTGTCCCTGGCCGGGGTGTTGATCGCGCTCTATCCCGCGGCGACCGTCCTGTTGGCGATCGTGGTGCTGCGCGAGCGGGTCACGTCGTGGCAGGCCATCGGCATGGTGCTCGCTCTGTTGGCTGTCGCGCTGATCACTGCCGGTTAGTTACCGTCACTGGTGCGGGGCGTCACCGAGGGGAGTCGGTGGCTGCAACGGAGGAGGTGGGGTCGTCACAGGCTACCGAGCACGGGGTGCACTGGTCATCATCGCGGTTGCGTTGGTGGTGGCCAACGTGCTCGTGTTCGGTGACAGCGAGACCGGGCGCTGGATTGCGTTGGGGATGCGGTCGGCGGCGAGCGCGGCCGCGATCGGCTACGGGGTGATCGTGGCGCGCCGGGCGACCGGCGCGGACCGCTGGTGGCGGTTGCTGGCGGTGGCGGCGGTCGCGAGCCTGTGGATCGGTGAACTCGAATGGCTGCTGAACGGAGGACGGTCCAGTTGGTGGGCGGCCGCCGCCTACTTCGCGCTCCTGGCGTTCGCGTTGGCGGCGGTGCTGGCCCTCGCCCACGGCTGTGGTGACGTGATCCGGCGGTGGCTGCGCACCGACGTCTCCAGCATCGTCACCACCGTGCTCGACGGTCTGGTGGCCGCCATCTCGTTCACCGTGCTGGTGTTGCTCGGAAACCTCGGGGCGCAGTCGAGCGCGTCGCTGCCGCGATCGGGCTCCCCCGGGATCGAGGCGGTGTTCGCCATCCTCGAGCTCACGGTGGTGGTCATCGCCGCCGTCGTCGGAATGGTCTACGAGCCAGATCAGCCAGGCCGGTCGAACTACCTGCTGCTCGGATCCGGGGTGGTGCTGATCGGCTCAGCCGATCGCATCGTGGCCTACTTCGCCGCCGCGGATCCGTCCCGTGGCGCGATCACAGCGGGACTCGGATTCGTACTGGGACCGTTGCTCATCGCTTACTCCCTGCGCGACGGCCAGGACGAGCGACCGGGGGCTTCCGAGCTCCGGCCGATGGACTGGGCTCAACTGACCCTGCCCTACGCCGGGTTCCTCGGCGTGACGGTTTTGCTCGCCGCCCATCTGCTCACCGGCCATCAACTGAGTCCGGGCGAAATCGCTGCCACCGTGACGATGGTCATCTTCGTGGCCGTCCGCCAGGTGCTCGTCACCGGCGCTCAGCGGGTGCTCACCCGTCGGCTCTACGAGGCCCAGCACACGCTCGCCCATCAGGTGCTGCACGACCCGCTGACCGGTCTGCCCAACCGGTTGTTCTTCGCGCAGCGGCTCGATGAGGCGATGCACGACCGCCGCTTCGTGCTGATCTTCGTCGACCTCGACGACTTCAAGGAGGTCAACGACCGTTTCGGGCATGCGGCTGGTGACGACCTGCTGTGCGCGGTCGGCGAGCGGCTGGCGCGCTGCGTCGGGGACGGCGACATGTTGGCCCGGATCGGCGGAGACGAGTTCGCGATCCTGATCGGCGGGGGGTCGGAGTCCCCCGACGTGGTGGCTGAACGGCTCCGGGTGGCGCTGCGTGAACCCTTTCCCGTGCACGGGTCGTCGGTGCGGGTGCGGGCCAGCATGGGACTGGTCCGTCCAGGGCTGGACGGGGCGCCGCAGACCTCCGACGACCTGCTGCGCCAAGCTGACGTCTCGATGTACGCGGGCAAGCGGCTCGGCAAGGACACCGCCATCGTCTATCAACCGTCGGCGGGGGTCCACGCCGACTTCCCGACTGCCCTGCGTGCGGCGTCCGGTGGGGTACCGACCGGTTTCAGCCTCGCCTATCAGCCGATCGTGTCGGTGCCCGACCAGGTTGTGGTCGCCGTCGAGGCACTTGCCCGCTGGACCGCCCCCAACGGCATCCACATCCCGCCCCAGACGTTCGTCGCGGTCGCCGAGTCCGCGGGTCTGGGAGCGGTGCTCGATGCCCTCGTGCTCGACCTCGCCTGTCGCGAGGTGCAGGCGGCCGGCCTGGGCGCCGACATCCACGTCAACATCGGCGCGGCCCGGCTGGGCAACATCGATTTCGAGCGGCGGCTGCGGCACACGCTGGACCGGTACCAGGTCGCGCCCGAGCGGTTGGTCGTCGAGATCACCGAGACGGTGCCGATCGTGGACCTGCCGGACGCCGCAGCCCAGATCGCCCGGCTGCACGCGGGCGGTGTGCGCGTCGCCCTGGACGATTTCGGCGCCGGTTACAACTCGCTGACCTATCTGCACGCATTACCCGTCCACGTCGTCAAGCTGGACCGCAGCCTGGCCGTGGTCGCCGATCGCGCTCGCGATCTGGCGCTGTACCGCTCGGTCATCGGACTGTGCGCCGACCTCGGTATCGACGTCATCGCCGAGGGCATCGAGTCGACCGAGCAACTCGCGACCATCGCCACCGCCGGGTGCCGGATGGCGCAGGGGCGGCTGTTCGGGTGGCCTGCGCCGATGACCCAATTCGCCGCGCAATGGCAGGGCCGGCTGACCGGCAGCGGAGCCGATTCGCCGGAGATCTCGCAGAAAGGGGACTAAGTTTCGGGCCGTGAACAGCACCGACCGCCCCGTCACCGTCCTGCCCAAAGCCGAGGTGCTTTCGGGTCTCTTCGCCGTCTGGGCAGACCTCGAGAAGTTGCTCGCCGACCTGTCGGACAGCCAGTGGAAGACGGCGACGGCGCTGCCGGGGTGGACCGTGCAGGACGTGGTCTCCCACATCATCGGGACCGAGTCGTTCCTGCAGGGGCTGCCCGCACCGGACATCGACATCGACGTCTCCGCTCTCGGACACGTCCGCAACGAGATCGGGGCGATGAACGAATCCTGGGTTCACTCGATGCGCGCGCACAGCCCCGACCAGATGCGGGACGAATTGAAGGCCATTCTGCAAGCGCGGCGCGCGGCGCTCGAGGACATGAGCGAACAGGTCTGGAACGAGGTCACCTTCACCCCGGCCGGGCCGGACAGCTACGGCCGGTTCATGCGGATACGCATCTTCGACTGCTGGATGCACGAGCACGACATCCGCGACGCGATCGGCACGCCCGCCTCCGACCGCGAGCTGGCCACCACCACGGCCCGGCTGTCCCTCGACGAGATGGCGGGCAGCATGGGCTTCGTGGTCGGCAAGCGTGCCGGTGCCCCCGACGGGTCGCGTGTGGCGATCGAGTTGACCGGTCCGCTGCAGCGCACGATCAAGGTGCAGGTCGACGGGCGCGCCAAGGTCGTCGAGGACTTCGGCGGGGCGGATCCGACCACGACGATCACGATCGACGGCCTGCTGTTCACCCGGCTTGCCGGCGGCCGAACACCGGCAGCGGAGCACGAGGCCGACATCGAATTCGACGGTGATGACACTGTCGGCCGGCGCGTTGTCGAGAACCTGAACTACGTGATCTGAGCGGGCCGGTCCGCGCGGTTCCCGAGCTGCCTCGGCGAGCCGCGCTGCTTCTGGCAGTTCTCGTGCCGTGCCGCTCCTCGCGCTCCCTTGCCGAGCCGCCGTGTTGCCTCGCGCTCCCGTGCCGAGCCGCCCTGGTCCTCGTGCGCCCTTGCCGAGCCGCCCTGGTCCTCGCGCTTCCTTGCCGAGCCGCCGTGATGCCTGGCGCTCCCTTGCCGAGCCGCCCTGGTCCTCGCCGAGTGTGAATCCTTTGCGAATCTGCCCGGCCGTTTTTCGCACTGGTTTCACTCTCGGCGGGGTGGGGCGCGCGGGAACACCCCATCGGTCGGCTGTTCGGGCGTGGGAACACCCCATCGGTCGGCGGATGGGCGCGCGGGAACAGTTAATCGGTTGGCGGTGTTGGATTCGTCGGTAGTATGGAGTGTCCGCCGACGGTCGGCGGGTGTGCCGAAGTTTTCACAGACAAGGGGCTGAACGGTTTCGACTTCGCGCATCGAATCAAGGGAAGCGTGCCGGTGCAGGCAATTGACCACCGTTAAGCGTCGTTGCAACCAATTAAGCGCCGATTCCAATCAGCGCGACTACGCTCTCGCTGCCTAAGCGACAGCTAGTCCGTCAGACCGGGTAATCCCTCGACCCGGATCCTGGCGTCATCTAGAGGGATCAACCGTTGAGTCCGGTCGCGGGACTCATCGGGACACCAAACAGCGACTGGGATCGTCATCCTGACTTGTTCGCGTGATCAGGGGATCCGAGTAGAGGCATAGCGAACTGCGCACGGAGAAGCCTTGAGGGAATGCCGTAGGACCCGGGTTCGATTCCCGGCAGCTCCACAAAGAAGGGGCCGCAGAGATGCGGCCCCTTCAGTCTGTCCGGCTCCGGACGGCGGCCGAAGCGATGACGATCGAGTCGGTGGGGGCTGTTCGTCGACGTGCGTCCGGAGCACGGCGAGGCGTGTACGGGTCGCCCAACCCGGTGAGGCGGTATCCCCGCGGAGTCATACTGCGCCGGCAGTTGCCACGCCGCGCGGACGGCCGCGCCGGACCCAGGTCCGCCACAGATACGCCGCCACCGCCGCGGAGGCGGCGAGGGCGATCATCCCGTCCAGGCGGGTGGCGTTGATCACGAGAATCATCGCGACGAGGACCGCCGCCACGACGTTGAGCAACAAGGTCACCCGCCGTCCTTCCCGATAGGAGAGGCGGGCGCAGGCGATCGTGGCCGCCAGAAAACTCGCGAAGACGGCCACCGCGTAGAAACCGACGAGATTCTGCTCGCGTCCGCTGGCGGCCACCAGAATCGCCGCGGCGACCAACACGAGTCCCACACCCCATTCCGGTATGAGGAAGCGGTTGATTCGACCGAATCGGGGTGGCACCAGCCCCGGGCCGTTCTCGCCGATGGTCGCCAGTGCCTTGAGGACTCCCGACCCCGCGAGATACGACGACGCGGCGGCGGACAACAGCAACAGCGCGCTGCTGGCTTGGAAGGCCACGAACAACGGTCCACCTCCGGTGGCCTGCCGGGCCACCTCGGCGATCAGCGTCGAATCCGCCGGCGGCAGGCCGGTGCCGAGGTACACCGTGAGCGCGGTGAAGGCGATTGTCAGCGTGCCGACGATTCCGACCATTGACCACAGGGTGAGGCGCCCGAGCCGCCGCCGGCCTCGGTCGTGGAGTTGAGGCACTTGAGCGATCGCGTTCGACGGGGCCTCGACACCCGTTGCCAACGCCATTCCGAGCGGGATGGCGAGCAGCACCGGGCCCAGCCCGGCGCCGACCAGAAGCGGTGTCTGTCCCACCGAGGTGTGGCCCGGGTCGGCGGCATGCGCTGAAGTACCGACGACGCCAGAGGCGATGACACCGATCGACAATGCGATGAACGCAACGGTGGCGGTGGCGAAGACGACGCGTCCGACTTGGCCGAGCAATACGGTGCCGGCGACGAGGACGACGAGGCCGAGTCCGAGGGGTGTCCGCCACGACTCCAATGCCGGCAGGTAGGCGATCAGCGCCGACGCCCCGGCCGCACAGCTCACCGCCACCGTGAGTGTGAAGTCGATCAGCAGCGCACCCAGTGGGATGAACGCCCAGCCTTCGCCGAAGGCGTGCGCGACGCCCTCTGGGCCGCCACCCCCGGTGGGGAACCGGCCGATCAGATAGTGATAGGTCGCCGAGATCACCGCGATGATGGCGATGACCGCTGCCATCGCTGGAAGCAGGCTGCTGAGATTTCCGTGCAGACCTCGCAGTGCCGCCTCGATTGCGTAGGCCACGGACGAAACCGGATCTGCCATCACGGTGAACGCGAACGCGAGTGTCAGCGCTGTCCCGCCGGTCCGCTGTGCCACAACGAGGATTGTCGATGCTTGGTCAAGCCCGCGCTCAGGCGGTGCTCACGTTGTCGCCGAGGTGGCCGGCGGCGGAGGGCGCAGCGCTGTCGGCTGCTGGCCCCGCGATGCGGGTGCAGAGCAGTCTGCGTCGACGCCAGGATGCCAAGATGGACGAGTGGCTGCCCGTGACCGCGACGAAACCGGTCGCCCGCGCAACGACCGTCCGCGCGATGCGCTGGGCCGTCCGCTCCCGCACGGCAGCACCGGTGTCGCCCGGATACCTGAGGACCTCGAACTGGCGCCGCACGATTCGCTGAGCTACGCCCAGCGACTCCTTGACCAGGGCTTCCCGTTCCACGCCCACGATGTGCTCGAGGCGGCCTGGAAGACAGGGCCGGACAGCGAGAAGCATCTGTGGAAGGCGCTTGCGCAGCTCGCGGTGGGTGTCACCCACATCCAGCGGGGCAACGCCAAGGGTGCGATCACTCTCCTTCGGCGCGCATCGGACGGCCTCTCGGCCGGCGGAGAGGCCCCCTACGGCATCGACGCCGCCGGGCTGGCGGCCCACGCCACGGCGCTGAGCGAGGACCTCGCCGCGGGAGCCGATGTCGCTCCGCAGCGCTTGAAACCCCGTCTGGTGGCCGGGCCGGGGTAGCCATGTGCTCAACTCAGCGCGCCGCCGGCGCACATCGCGCACCATGGAAGCGGTGGGGAACCGGCGACAGATGACGAGCACGGCACCCGAGCCCGACCCGACGAGACACACCGTCCTGCCCGAGGCCGACGGCGGTTCCTACCGTTCGCTGCGTCGGCGGCCGGTCACCCGTGCCGAGCGGTACGCCCTCGGTAAGAGCCTGCGCAAGCGTGTGAAACGCCGGACACTGGCCGACTGGGCCGCGCCGCCGGACCGGCCCGACCCGGTCCGTCTGATCGAACTGAACCACCAGGGCCGGCTGCCCTCGCTGATCCCGATCCGGGTGGGTCGCATGATCGCCTCCCCGTACGGCTTCCTGCGGGGCACCGCGGTGGTGATGGCCGATGACGTGGCACATCTCCCGTCGACGGGCATCACCCCCGTGGTCTGCGGCGACTCCCATCTCGGCAATTTCGGTTTCTACGCCTCCCCGGAACGCGACCTGGTGATCGACCTCAACGACTTCGACGAAGCGCACCCGGGCGGTTGGGAATGGGATCTGCGTCGGCTGGTGGCCAGCATCTGGGTCGCCGGACGGCACAACGGCACTTCCGAGGACGACTGCGGTGCCGCGGTGCACTCCTGTGTGACGGCCTACCGTCGGGAGTTGCGTCGCCTGGCCGACGAGCCCCTGTTCTCCCGGTCGTTCACCCGGCTGGATGTCGACCGGTTGGCGGGGCAGGCGGCCGGCCCGCTCGCCGACCAGGTGCAGCGGTCGGCCAAACGGGCACGCAACCGCACCAGCGACCGTGCGCTGCCCCGGTTCACCCGGGAGGTCGACGGCCAGCGCAGGATCGTCGAGGAGCCTCCGCTGATCACCCGCCTTCCGCAACGCGAAGCCGACGCGTTGGCGGTGGCGCTCGACGACTACCTGCCCACACTGTCCACCCACTGGCGCCGGGTCCTGGGCGGCTACACCCTGCTCGACGTCGCGCAGAAGGTGGTCGGCGTGGGCAGTGTCGGACTGCGCGCCTACGTCGCGCTGCTGGAGGGATCGTCGTCCGAAGACGTCGTCTTCCTGCAGCTCAAGCAGGCGCGCCGATCCGTGCTGGCGCGCTATGTACACGGCGAATCCGCCTGGCACGCCCACCAGGGGCAGCGGGTGGTCGAGTACCAGCAGGCGTTGCAGACCGTCAGCGACCCGCTGCTGGGCTGGACCACGATGGGCGGCGTGCAGTTCTACGTCCGGCAGTTCCGGAACATGAAGGGCACCATCCCGTTGGACGCGATGGACTCGACGGCGCTGGTCGACTACACCGCCGTGGTGGGCCAGCTGCTCGCCAAGGGGCATGCCCGCACCAGCGGGGCGTCGATGATCGCCGGCTACCTGGGGCGCTCGGACCGGGTCGCCGACGCGCTCAGTGGGTTCGCCCGGCGGTACGCCGACCAGACCGAAGCCGACCACGCGGCGCTGGTCGAGGCTGTGAACAGTGGCCGGTTGCCGGTCGAGCGCGGGGTGTAGCGCATGACGGTGCCGGCGCGTCCGGACGGCATCACAGCTGAGGTGTTCCGACAGCTGACCGGCAACGCCGCCGTGACGGGTGTCAAGGTCATCCACGCCGATCACGGCACCGCGGTTCGCGCCCGCCTGGAGGTGACGGGGCCACCGGGAACACCGGCGCGGGTGTTCGCCAAACTGACTCCGACCCGGCCGGTGGAACGGTTGTTCAACGTCGCGATGCGGCTGGGGCGCAACGAAGTCGAGGTCTACCGCCGGGTGGGCGCGGAGCTCGGTGAGGTCGCGCCGGTGGTGTATGGAGCGGCCTCGGCGCGGGGCCGTTCGCTGGTGCTGATGGAGGATCTGGCGTCGCGCGGGGCGCGCTTCGGCGACGTCGCCGGCTCCTGCGCGCCCGACCAGGCGCGCGCTGTGGCCAGGGCGCTGGCGCGATTCCACGCCGCCTTCTGGGAATCGCCGCGTTTCACCACCGATCTCGCCGTCTTCGCGCCGCCGGCGGCCCGCTCGGTGACGTGGGGACCGCGGACCTGGCGACTGCTGGCCGCGATCCCGCGCCGCTATCACGACCTGCTCCCGCAGGAGGTGCGCGCCGAGGCCCGCATGCTGCGTCGGCGACGGCGCGCTGTCGCCGAGGTCATGCGGGAGCTTCCGTTTACTCTCGTGCACGGCGACACCCACCGCGGCAACATCTGTTTCGTCGGTGATCGCCCGATCCTGTTCGACTGGCAGGTGGCAGCTCAGGGGCCCGGTGTCAAAGATCTCGCCTATTTCGCTGTCACCTCGCTGGACACCGACGTGCGGCGCCAGATCGAAAGGGAGCTGCTCGCCGAGTATCTCGAGACGCTGCGGGTGCACGGTGGTCCCCGGTTGGCGCCTGAGCCGACCTGGGCCGACTATCGGATGCTCGCCGTGACCGCTTTCATCGCAGCCGGGGTCACCGCCGCGTTCGGGGCGCGCCTACAGGGTGAGGCCGTCACCCGCACCGGCCTGGACCGCGCCGTGTGCGCGGTGCAGGACCTCGGGTCGTTCAACGAACTGTGGCGACGTGTCGGTCGACGCTGATCCGTCAGTGGTGCGCGGCGTCGGCGCGCTCGGCGTGTGCGCGAACCAGACGGGGGTAGCGGGCGCGGTCCGGCCGGAAGATGTCATGCGGCGACTCGTCGAACTCGACCAACTCGGCCTCGGGGAACAGCTCGCGATACCGGGCCCAGTCGCCGTCGCCGACCAGCACGCTGCCACCGCTGCGCGCCGCGAGCAGCGGGATGCCGTTGTGTGCCAACGCCGTCCACAGCGATTGCGGTCGTGCCGCCTCGAACGTCAGCTGCGCGGCCGCGACGTCGAGGCGGTCCGCGACGGCTGAACCACGCCAGCGCCCGGTGAGCAGCCGGTGTGCCTGGTCGGCGGTGAGCACCTTTTCTTCGGGTACGTAGTCGCCGATCGACACCGAGCGCACCCGGTGGGGGTGCGCGAGTGCCCATCCGATTCCGTAGGTGGTGCCGCGGGAAAACGTCACGAGGTGCACGTCGCCGTCGGTGACGGCATCGACCACGGCGCCCACGTCGTCACGCAGGGTCGCGAAGTCGTAGCCGACGGCCGGTGCACTGCTGCGGCCGTGGCCGCGTAGTTCCACCACCACCGTGCGGCGCCCGAACAGCGGCAGCACCGCGCGGTAGTCCTCGGCGGTGTCGGTCATGCCGGGGACGAAAACGATTGGTGCACCGAGATCGTCCCCGCCGGAGTCCATGAAGTGCAGGCGCGCGTCCCCGTGCCGGGTGTAACGGGAGGTGGCCGCGAATGCGTCGCCGCTCACCGTGGGGCGTGCCTCGACTCCCGCTCGGCGGCGTGGTCGTCGATCGCCTTGCCGATCGCGTGCGCGGCCCGGTCGACGAACTCGGTTCCGCTGGCGGTGACCCAGTCGCACGACGCTGCCGGTGCGGTGAGCTGGCCGGTGAAGTGCGGCATCACGTACTGGGCGAACAGTTCGTAGCTGTGCATCTTGGCGGCGGGGGGCGCCCAGTCGTGGTCGAAGAGCAGGAAAGCGCCGAAGCCGCCGTCGCTCGCCTCGACGAGTTCGGAGATCTTGGCGACCGCGTCCTCCGGTGTGCCGATGACCGCGAACCCGGATTCCCGGTTGTTGGCGATGATCTCGGCCGGGGTGTCGCCCTGCACCGGTCCGGCGGGCAGGATGTGGCTGAAGTAGCGGGAGAATTCGGCGATACCGTATTCGACATCCCGCTCAGCCTGCTCGCGGGTGTCGGCCAGATGCATCGGTCCGACCAGGCGCCATTTGGAGCGGTCGGCGACGTGCCCGTGTTCGAACGCGACCTCTTCCCACGTCGACCAGTGTTGGGCGAGCAGGTCCATGCCCTGTTTGGCGGTGGCCGCAATCGAGAGCATGCCGATGCCGTGCCGGCCGGCCCCGCGCGGACCCGTCGGTGAAAAGGACGCGGCTACAGCGACATCGAAGCACGGGTCGCTATAGGGTTTCAGTTGCAGGCGGGCGTCCTGCAGTGTGAATCCGTCGGTGTGCATCGTGACGGTCTCGCCGCGCAGCAGCCGCATGATGGCATCGAGGCACTGCTCCATGCGCGGGCGCTGTTCGTCGGCGGGGATGCCCAGCATGTGCGCATCGGAGGTGAGTTGCCCGGGACCGCAGCCGAGCATCACCCGGCCCCGGGTGAGGTGGTCGAGCAGCACCATGCGGTCGGCCAGCATCAGGGGGTGGTGGTAGGGCAGCGAGCTCACTCCGGTGCCCAGCTTGATGTGCTTGGTGCGTTCGGCGGCCACGCCGATGACCACCTCGGGGGAGGCGATGATCTCGAAACCCGCCGAGTGGTGCTCGCCGATCCACGCCTCGTGGAAGCCGAGGCGGTCCATCGCCACGATCAGGTCGAGGTCACGCTCGATGGCGAGGGTCGGATTCTGTCCGACGGGGTGGAAGGGGGCCATGAAGTTTCCGAAGCGCATGCGACGATTCTGGCCTGCAGTCGCGGCTCGTCGGTCCGGATTGCGGCGATCTCACCGAAGCGGCCGCAGCACCACGATGCCCGGCACGGTCGCGACGTAGTCGAGCAATGGCGTGTCCACCACCTGCTGATCCCTGCTCAGCGACGACGCGTTGCGCAGCACCGGCCCGTCCGGGCCTGTCAGGAACAGCCCGACGTGCGTGACGTCGAGGCCGCCGTCCTCGGCGTATGCGCCGATGTAGTCACCGGGCCGCAACTGGGCCAGTACCGCGCCGTCGACACGTTCGGCCGGAATGTAGGTGACCTCGCGGCGCGTCACCGGAAGCCCGGGCAGATAGGTGCCGCCGTCGTCACGCCGGTTCAGGTTCTTGGTCACCGTGACCGCGTCGCCGCTGACGTCGGCGGTGACGTCGGTCGCGATCGGCGGTGAACCGGCCGACCAGTCGGTGAAGAAGTGTCTGCGGGTGGCGAACCCGACGAGCCCGTCCTGGTAGCGCACCGCGGTGAGGGCATCGATGAACTGGTCTCGGTTCTCGGCGCGTTTGAGGGCCTCGACGTAGTCGGCCAGCGTGAAACAGTCCACCCTCTCGAGGTCGATGACGAGCTGCTCGGGTACTCCCTGCGAACCGACGAGAGTGTTTGCGCCGTAAGCGGTGCCGAGGAAACGCTGGGACAGCACGGCTGCCGGCGGTGGCGCCCCGGCCGCGCCGGGCGTTTCGCGTCGGACGTCCAGCAGCCGGTCGAGGATCTCGGCGCTGCGGGGTGACATCCGGACCTCGGCCGAGGTGGGTGTGTAGGGCTCGGTGTTCGAGCCGGTGTACTCGGAGACAGGAACGGGCGCATCCTGCGAGTAGCCGACGGGCAGCAGCATGTCACCGGAGGTGGTGTTGTAGTACACGCTCCACCGGTGGTAGGCGTCCAGCGCCCTGGGGTGGGCCGCGATGACGGCGGCGTAGTCGTGCACGGCGCGCACGTAGTTCTGAGAGTTGTTGTACCGGTACAGCGCGTGGTCGGGGTCGCGGTCGAAGCCGTTGGCGGCGAGGTAGCGGCCGGCGGCCATGATGCTGTCGCGTGGTGCGAGGATGTCGCCGCCGGCGCCGTAGGCCGCGAACGTGGCGGGCATGAACTGCATCGGTCCCTGGGCTCCCGCCGTGCTGACGCCTGCCACCCGCCCGAACGCGGTCTCGATGAAGTTGATCGCCGCCAGGTAGTTCCAGTCGACGCCGAACTCCGACTGCGCCTCGCGGTAGTAGCCGATCAGCTCCTGCGCCGGACGCGGCTCGACGATGCGCCAGGCGGGCAGCGTGTCCTTCGGGCGACCCATCGCCGACAGCTGGCGCCGCGCGTCGATGTTGCGGTCGACGACCTGGTGCAGTCCTGCCGGGATGTGAGGACGGATCAGGGAATCCCATTCGGGATGGCGACCGAGTATCCGATAGGCCGCCTGTTGTCGATGTGCCGCCGCGGCCAGCAGATCGCCCGGCGACGCAGGATCCCGCAGCGCGAACTCGTCGGCGACCAGGTCGGCGGCGATCTGGGCGGGTTCGGCCGCCAGCGGCCGATCCTGCGTGACCGTCGACGGCGGCGCGGCCGCACGTGTTTCGGCGGTGGGCGCGGTATGAGTCGGCGCGCCCGCGCAGCCGGCAAGCGACAGCGCGACGACGACGAGAATCAGCGCGACGCGGAGCATCGCCGGAGATGCTACCGCCGCGTCCTGAACGTCAACTGTCGTCGAAGGCCTAGCTGCCGGACTTCTTGGTCAACGCCTCGGGTTTGTGCACGGCGTCGTTGCCGCTCTTGTCGCTGCGCACCAGGTACTGGGGTTCGTCCTGCGAGGCGCGAACCGTGCGGCCGGCGGCCTCGGTATCGGACGTGATCTTCTTCTGCACGGTCCCCTCGGCGGTACTGCCGTGGCTCTGCCAGGTGACCTTGTCACCCTTCTTGAACTGTTCGGTCATGGCGCGGGGATACCCAGAGCACGACCGTCTCACCGCTTTGTGGCGGTCACCAGCAGATACTCGGCCGGATACGAGGTGTGTCCCGGCTCGGTCGTCTGATTCCACTGCTCGAGGAGAGTCAGGAAGTCGCGGTCGAGCGCGGCGAGCCGGTCGGTGTCGTCGGCGTTGAACCGGTACGCCGCGATGGTGGGGCCGTAGTTGCGCTTCCAGTACTCGCGGAATTCGAGCGGACTCGGGCAGTGGTCCATGACGGTGATCTCGCGCCGCATCGTCAGGTCGGTCACCGCGTCTCCGAACAAAGCCCGGATGTGGTCTTCGTCGCCCCACAACGGCGGTGGACCGGCTCCCGTGGGCGGCGCAGGAGCGTAGGGCTTCATGGTGGCGAACAGCTGACCGATGAACCCGGTAGGGGTCCAGTTGATCATCCCGATCGTGCCACCGGAGCGGGTCACCCGCACCATCTCGTTCGCGGTGCGCTGGTGGTGTGGTGCGAACATCGCCCCCACGCACGACATCACCACATCGAAGCCGTTGTCGGGGAACGGCATCGCCTCGGCGTCCGCCTCGACCCAGTCCACGCTCACGCCGCGGCGTTCGGCGATTGCGCGGCCCGCGTCGAACATCTCGGGCGTCAGGTCGGCGGCGGTCACGTCGGCGCCGGCCGCGGCGGCGGCAATGGCGGCGTTTCCGGCGCCGGCGGCGACATCGAGCACGCGTTGACCGGCGCGCACGCCACAGGCGTCGACGAGTCGCGGCCCGAGATGGGGGATGAGGTCGGTGGCGACCGACGGGTAGTCGCCCGAAGCCCACAGGGCGCGGTGCCTGCCTTTCAGTAACCGGTCGGCATCATGATCTGACGACGGGGTGGAGGCCTGTGCAGTCATCGTCGGACTCCTCGGCTGACGGGCTGGGGCCGAAACCCCACTGAGTCCATCATCCGAGCTCGTAGTGGGTTTGTACACGGATTCGGAGCACCGGTTCGGGTGCCCGTTTGGGGCGTTGTCGCCGAATGTGTTTCCGTGCCGGACCAGGGTGGAATAATGCGGAGATGCCGGATCCGGTTCGCGCCTCCGCCCCTCGGGCCGGGGAGGCCGTCGCCACCGCCGCCGCCCTCGACGTCGGCGGCTTCCGTTTCTGGTTCGTCGGTCAGCGCTGGGAATGGTCCGATGAGCTGGCCAGGATGCACGGCTACGAACCGGGCGCGGTCACGCCCACCACCGAGTTGGTGCTCTCGCACAAACACCCGGACGACCGCCGACACGTCCAAGAGTTGCTCGACCACGCGCTGCACCACGGTGGTTCGTTCTCCAGCCGCCACCGGTTTCTCGACACCCACGGACGCGAACACAGCGTTCTCGTCATCGGCGACCGGATGTGCGACGACCGGGGGGCCGTGAGCGGCACCGAGGGTTACTACCTCGACCTGAGCGGCACCCTGGACCGCGCCCGCAAAGACGTCCTCGACGAGTCGCTGCCCGACCTGTTCGCCGCGCGGGCCGCCATCGAACAGGCCAAGGGCGCGCTGATGCTGGTCTATCAGGTCGACGCCGATCAGGCGTTCAAGCTGTTGCAGTGGCGCTCCCAGCAGACCAACACCAAGTTGCGGGCGCTGGCTGCGCAGATTGTCGCCGAGCTGACATCGGTCGACTCGTCGATGGACGCCCTCCGGCGCGAGTTCGACCATGTGCTGTTGTCCGTCCATCAGCGGATCGGCAGCTGAGGTGGGTCTTCTCGACATCACGCAGGACGTCAGCGACAGCGCTGTCGTCGTGCACGCCCGCGGCGAAGTCGACTCGGGCACAGTGGATCTGCTCGGTGAGGCGCTGGCCGCCGGGCTTGCCGCCGCCGGCGGGCCGCCCGCCCGGATGCTGGTGCTCCAACTCGACGACGTCACCTACTTCGGAAGCGCCGGCCTCAACGCCGTGCTCAGCTGCTACGAGCAGGGCGTCTCCGACGGGGTGGCGGTGCGGGTGGTCGCCACCAACGCCGAAGTGGTCAGGCCCATCGAGGTGACCAAACTCGACGGTCTCCTCCGCCCTTATCCCACTGTGACAGACGCGTTGATGTCGGGCTCCGGGTGACCGGCCGGCAAGCCGGGGACGGCGCGCTGCCCGATTTCTTCGCGGTGGGCGGCGACGTCGGGCGCGAGCATGCCCGCGTCGACTGGGCGGCAACACCGCTCGGTCCGGTCGAGGGATGGCCGCAGAGTCTGCAGACGTCGGTGAGCGTGATGCTCTCGTCGAAGTTCTCGATGTGGATGGCCTGGGGGCCGGACCTGACCTTCTTCTGCAACGACGCGTATCGGCGTGACACGTTGGGGCGTAAGTACCCGTGGGCGTTGGGTCAGCCGTTCCGGGTGGTGTGGCATGAGGTGTGGAACGAGGTTGAACTCCGTATCCGGCGGGTGCTCTCGACCGGGGAGGCGACCTGGGACGAGTCGCTGTTGTTGTTCCTCGAGCGCTCCGGTTACCCCGAGGAGACCTATCACACCTTCTCCTACAGTCCGTTGCGTGACGACGACGGCCATGTCGTCGGATTGCTCTGTGTGGTCAGCGAAGACACCGTGCAGGTGATCGGCGAACGGCGGATGGCCACCTTGCGCGATCTCGGGTCCGCCCCGAGCGCCGCACGGAACGAGCAGCAGATCGTCGGCTTCATCGACGGCCAACTCGCCCGTAACGCGCGAGATCTGCCGTTCACGCTGACCTACCTGTTCGATGCCGGCGGAGCGGCACGACTGGCCGGTTCGAGCGGGTTCGACGGGGAGCACGCAGCGGCGCCGGCGGTTCTGGCCGAGGACGGAGTGTGGCCGCTGAGCGAGCTCCGCCGCGGCGAGATCGTCACGGTCGAACTCGGCGGCGTCGCGTATCCGACTCTGCCGACCGGCGATTGGCGGGAGCCGCCGGTGCAGGCGCTGGCCGTCCCGTTGCTGCAGCAGGGTGAGTCGCCGATGGGGTTCCTGGTCGCGGGCCTGAATCGGTACCGCCCTCTGGACGAGGGTTACCGCGGCTTCGTCTCCCTGGTGGCTGCGCGCATTGCCGCCGACATCGGGCTGGCCCGCAGCTACCGTGCCGAACAGTTGCGGGCTGAGCAGCTCGCCGAGCTGGACCGCGCGAAGACCGCCTTCTTCTCCAACGCCAGCCACGAGTTGCGTACTCCGCTCACGCTGATTTTGGACCCGGTCGACACGCTGCGACGCGACGACCGATTCGACGAGGACACCCGCCATGAACTGGACATCATCTGGCGCAGCGCTTTACGGCTGAGCAAACTGGTCAACGCGCTGTTGGATTTCTCCCGAATCGAGGCTGGCCGCGCCCAAGTCCGTTACCAGCCGGTCGATCTCGGCGTACTCACTGCCGAGCTCGCCAGCGTCTTCCGGTCGGCCGTCGAGCGGGCGGGTCTGTTGCTGGTCGTGGATTGCGCACCGCTGGCCGAGCCGGTCTATGTCGATCCCGACATGTGGGAGAAGGTGCTGTTCAACCTGCTGTCGAACGCACTGAAGTTCACCTTCGACGGCACGATCTCGGTGCGGGTGGGCCGAGAAGGTGATCAGGCCACGGTCGTCGTCGCCGACACCGGTGTCGGGGTCCCCGCCGACGAAGTTGCGCGTCTGTTCGAACGGTTTCACCGGATCGAGAACACGCGGTCGCGCTCCCACGAGGGCAGCGGGATCGGCCTGGCTCTGGTCAAGGAACTCATCGGATTGCACGGCGGCTCGATCGACGTCGACAGCGTCGAGGGGGAGGGCACCGTCTTCACGATCCGGCTTCCGTTGGGTTCCGCGCACCTGCCTGCCGACGCTGTCGCTGTGGGGTCGACGGTGCGTGCCGCGCAGAGCGGGGACGCTTTTGTCCAGGAGGCGTTGCGCTGGTCACCCGAGTCAGCCACGCACCCCGGAGCCGACCTCTCCTCGACGCCGGGACATGACGTGCAGGGACCGCCCATGCGCGTGCTGGTCGCCGACGACAACGCCGACATGCGTGACTATCTGAGCCGGCTGCTGCGCTCCGACGGTTACGTCGTCGAATCGGTCGCCGACGGCGGCACGGCACTGAAGGCGGTGCGAGCGGCCGCGCCGGACCTGGTCATCAGCGATGTGATGATGCCGGTATTGGACGGCCTGGGGCTGGTCGCGGCGCTGCGGGCGGACCGGCGGACCGCGTCGGTGCCGGTGCTGTTGCTCTCGGCTCGTGCCGGGCCGGAGGCGTCGGTCACCGGGCTGCGCGCCGGTGCCGACGACTATCTGGTCAAGCCGTTCGCCGCCACCGAACTGTTGGCCCGGGTGCGGACCAACATCGTGCTGGCACGTATGCGTGACCACCACGCCCGCTGGCGTACCGCGCTCATCGACTCGTTGCAGGAGGCGTTGTTCGTCTGCGACGAGACGGGCGCGGTGACCGAGATCAACACGACCTTCGCCGACATGCTCGGTTACGACAGCGCCGGCCTGCCGTATCCGCCGCCCTACCCGTGGTGGCCGTCGGCAGAAAGTGATCCGGACGCCCACCGCGAGGTTTCCGACGCGTTCGCAAGTCTGATGGACAAGTCGCACGGGACGCTGTCCGCGGTTCCGGTGACCCACCGTGACGGCCATCGGCTGTGGGTGACGGCGACGTTCACCCACGCCGAGGATCCCGACACGGGCCGCAAGGTGATCGTCGGGACGTTGCGCGACGTCACCGCGGAGCACTACGTCGTGCTGCGGGAGTCCGCGCTGGCAGCGCTGAACGAGGAGCTGGCTCAGGCGGACACCCTCGCCGACGCGGTGGCCGCCGCGGCCGAACAGTTGCGTGCGGTCTGGCGCGCGCGTCGGGTCGTGGCCGCGACGTGGCGCGGCGGGGAGGCGGATGTGCCGACGCTGGTGTGCGCCGGGGAGGCCGTCGAGTGGGGGGCCCTGTCGGACGAGCATCGCGGGCAGATCGCGGCGCTGCACGATCGTGAGCTGCTCGAACCCGAGTCCTTCGAACCGGGAGAGGCCGGTATCGCTCTGCAGCATCCCCAGGGCGTATTGGTCATCCACCTCGAGTTGACTGAGCGGCGACACTTCACCGCGGATGACTGCACACTGTTGACGGTGCTTGCCGGCCGGCTCGGCCAGGGTTTGCAGCGGGTGCACCAGATCGATCAGCAACGCGAGACCGCGCTGGCGCTTCAGCACGCGATACTCGGCCCCCCCACGTCCGACGGATTCGCGGTGCGGTACCAGCCGGCGACCCGGCCGCTGCAGGTCGGCGGCGACTGGTACGACGTGGTCGACCTCGACGACGGCCGGATCGGGTTGATCGTCGGTGACTGCGTCGGGCACGGTTTGTCGGCGGCCACCGTGATGGGGCAGCTGCGTAGCGCGTGCCGGGCTCTGCTGCTGGAGAACCCGAGCCCGGCGGCGGTGCTCTCGGCGCTGGACCGCTTCGCGACGCGGCTGCCCGGAGCGCGGTGCACCACCGCGTTCTGTGCGGTGTTGAGCCCCGGGTCGGGGGAGCTGGCCTATTCCTGCGCCGGACAGCCGCCGCCGATTCTCGTCGACGGTGGTGGCGCTGTGGCTCTGCTGGACAGCGCGCGAGCCACGCCGCTCGGGGTGACCGCTCACGGTGCCCGGCCGGAGACTCACACGGTGCTCCCGGCCGGGGCGATCCTGCTGCTCTACACCGACGGACTTGTCGAGCGCCGACGTCTGTCGATCGACGAAGGCATCGACCGCGCGGGCGACCTTGTGTCTCAGCATCGCAGCGACGCGCTCGACGCTCTGGCCGACCGGTTGATGACGACGCTGGCGCCACCAGGCGGGTACCGCGACGACGTCGCGGTACTCGTCTACCGGCAGCCCGCCGCGCTGGATCTGGAGCTCGGCGCCGACGTGGGGGAACTCGCCCAGAGCAGACACGCCCTGCGCGACTGGCTCGACGAGGCCGGCGCGGGCGCCGACGAAGCTCTCGATGTGCTGATCGCGGTGGGGGAGGCGTTGGCCAACGCGATCGAGCACGGACACCGCGACCATCCGGAGGGCACCGTGTACCTGCACGCGGTCGTCGTGGCCGAGCGGGTCTACGTCACCGTCACCGACACCGGATCGTGGAAGACACCGCAGGCGGTGCCCGCCCGGCATCGAGGTCGGGGGCTGGAACTGATGCGGGCGTTGATGCAGGACGTCACGATCGAGTCCCGGCCCGCCGGCACGACCGTGCAGATGCACCGCAAGATCGCCTGATTCAGTCCTGCCGCTCGCCCCGGCGCTGCCGGGCGCGACGTTTGCCTTCGTGCATCGCGGCGACCCGGGCGACCGGGATGCGGTGTCCCTCGTCGACGACGTCCTCGGGCAGCCGCTGCGGCGCCGGCATCGCCTCGGCCCACGGGTCCCCACCCGACAGCAGACCCGGCGCCGTGTGCACGGTGAACTCACGCGGGTCGGCGCGGTCCAGATCTGACCACGCCAACGGGAAGGACACCGGGGTGCCCGGCCGCAATCGCGGGCTGTACACCGCGGCGACCGTCGCGCCGCCGGCGCGGGTGGCATCGACGAAGACCTTGCCGGCGCGCTCCTCGACGAGAAACGCGGTGGTGGCGGCGGACCGGTCGAGAGCCTCGCTGCGCGCGGCCAACGCACGTGTCGCGGCGGCGACGTCGTCGGCCGCGGCGCCGCCGGCGACCGGAACGACGATGTGCAGGCCGCGGGAGCCGCTGGTCTTCACCGCCCCGGAGAGCCCGCAGGCGGTGAGCGCGGTGTGAACCTGGTTCGCCACCGCCACGACCGCGGCGAACGGAGCCTGCGCCGGCGGATCGAGGTCGAGGACCAGATGTGTTGGCCGGTAGATGTTCTCGGCCGGGCCCAGTGTCGGGTGGTACTCGACGGCGCGTTGGTTGGCCAGCCACAGCAGTGTCCGTCGATCGTCGCACAGCACATAGCGGATCGATCGTCGCGACGCCTCGGCCCAGATCTCGACGGTGCGCACCCAATCCGGCGTGTACTTGGGCACGTTCTTCTGCATGAACGGAGCCCGCCCCCGCAACGCCCGCAGCACGGTCAGCGGGCGACCGGCAAGTGCGGGCAGGATTCGGTCGGCTACGGCATCGAGGTAGTCGACGAGGTCCCGCTTGGTCGCGTCGGCGTCGGGACCGAGCGGCTGGTCGAGATTGGTCAGGTCGACTCCGGCCCGCTGCTCTCCGGCGCTCATCGGTCCAGCCTAGGTTCCGGCACACGGCAGAAGCTGTGAAACGCCTGTCAGAACGGCCTGCGGCGCGCCGTTGACAGCCGATGCTTTGACGGGCTAGATGTATGACACGCGACACACGTTGTGTCACGCCGGCAGCGTCGTTGCGGGGTGAGGCCCGCGCCTGAGCAGGGGGCAGTGCACGTGGCGAAGTCGACTGCCGGCCGATCGGGCGTGGCCCGAGCGATCCGCGTTTTGGCGGTGCCGATCATCCTGGGCTGGGTGCTGCTGACCGTCGTCACCAACGTCGCCGTGCCGCCTCTGGAAAAGGTCGGCGAAGAACACACCGTCGGGCTGAGCGCAAAGGATGCGCCGTCGATGGTGTCGATGAAGCGGATCGGGGCCGACTTCGAGGAATTCGACTCCGACAGCAACGCGATGATCGTCCTCGAGGGGGAGCAGCCCCTCGGCGGGGACGCGCACCGGTACTACGACGGCCTGGTCGACCGATTGGAGGCCGATACCGCGCACGTGCAGCACGTGGCTGACTTCTGGGGAGATCCGTTGACCGCCTCGGGCGCCCAGAGCACCGACGGCAAGTCTGCCTACGTGCAGGTCTACCTGCGCGGCAACCAAGGCGAATCGCTGGCCAACGAATCGGTGGCGGCGGTGCGGGACCTCGTCGCGACGACGCCGAGCCCGCCCGGAGTCACGACCTACGTCACCGGCGGTGCCCCGCTGGTCGCCGATCAGCACCACGCGGGCGACAAGAGCGTCTTCCGGGTCACCCTCATCACGATCGGCGTGATCGCCGTGATGCTGCTGGTGGTGTACCGGTCGCTGGGCACCATGGTGCTGATCCTGCTGATGGTGTTCGTCGAACTCGGCGCTGCCCGCGGAATCGTCGCGTTCCTCGCCGATCAGGAGATCATCGGGCTGTCCACCTTTGCGGTCAACCTGTTGACTCTGATGGTCATCGCCGCGGGCACCGATTACGCGATATTCGCGATCGGTCGCTATCAGGAAGCCCGGGGTGCGGGAGACGACCGGGAAGCCGCCTACTACACGATGTTTCACGGCACCGCCCACGTGGTGCTGGGCTCGGGGCTGACCATCGCCGGAGCCATGCTCTGTCTGAGTTTCACCCGGTTGCCCTACTTCCAGACCCTGGGCGTGCCCTGCGCGGTCGGAACGTTCGTCGCCGTCGTGGCGGCGCTGACGCTGGGCCCCGCGGTGGTCACGGTGGCCAGTCGATTCGGACGCTTCGAACCGAAGCGCGCGATCAGCTCGCGCGGTTGGCGCCGGGTCGGGGTGACAGTGGTCCGGTGGCCAGGTCCGGTGCTGGCCGCGACCATCGCTCTGGCGTTGGTCGGGCTACTCACCCTGCCCGGGTACCGAACCAATTACGATGCCCGGCAGTATCTTCCCGCTGACATTCCGGCCAACGTCGGCTACGCGGCGGCCGAACGGCACTTCGGTGCCGCGCGGATGAACCCCGAATTGCTGATGGTCGAAAGCGATCATGATCTGCGCAACTCGGCAGACTTCCTCGTCATCGACAAGATCGCCAAGGCGATCTTCCGGGTGCCCGGTGTCGCGCGGGTGCAGACCATCACCCGCCCCGACGGCAAACCCATCAAGCATTCGACCATCCCGTTCCAGATGAGCATGCAGGGGGGCACCACGAACCAGTTGAACCAGACCTATCTGCAGGACCGGTTCGCCGACATGCTGGTGCAGGCCGACGAGATGCAGACCACGATCGACACGATGGCTCAGATGTCGGCCATCACGGAGCAGATGGCCGACACCACCCACCGGATGGTCGCCAAGACCAAGGACATGACGCTCGACATCGTCGAACTGCGTGATCATCTCGCCGACCTCGATGACTTCATCCGTCCCATCCGCAGCTACTTCTACTGGGAGCCACACTGTTACGACATCCCGGCATGCTGGGCGCTGCGGTCGGTGTTCGACACCCTCGACGGCATCAACCCCCTGACCGACGACATCCAGGACCTGGTCCCCGAACTCGAGCGCCTCGACGCGCTCATGCCCCAGCTGGTGGCTCTGCTGCCGCAGCAGATCGAGTCGATGCGGACGATGAAATCGATGATGCTGACGATGTACCAGTCGCAGAAGGGCATGCAGGACCAGCTCGCCGCGGCGCAGGAGAACTCCGATGCGATGGGCGACGCGTTCGACACGGCGATGAACGACGACTCGTTCTATCTTCCGCCCGAAGTCTTCGACAACGACGACTTCAAGCGCGGGATCGCGAATTTCATCTCGCCCGACGGCAAGTCCGTCCGATTCATCATCAGCCACGAGGGAGACCCCGCGACCGTCGACGGTATCTCGCACGTGGTGCCGATCAAGACCGCAGCCAAAGAAGCCATCAAGGGCACCCCGCTGGAGGGGTCGACGATCTATCTGGCCGGCACCGCGGCCACCTACAAGGACATGCGCGACGGGTCCAACTACGACCTGCTCATCGCCGGGATCGCGGCGGTGACACTGATCTTCAGCATCATGCTGGTCATCACCGGCAGTGTGGTGGCCGCCGGGGTGATCGTCGGCACGGTGCTGCTGTCGTTGGGGGCCTCGTTCGGGCTCTCGGTGTTGGTCTGGCAGCACCTTCTCGGCCTCGAGCTGCACTGGATGGTGCTGCCGATGTCGGTCATCCTGCTGCTGGCCGTCGGATCGGACTACAACCTGCTGTTGGTGTCGCGGTTCAAGGAGGAGTTGGGCGGTGGCCTGAAGACCGGCATCATCCGGGCCATGGCCGGTACCGGCTCGGTGGTGACGTCGGCGGGCTTGGTGTTCGCATTCACGATGGCCTCGTTCGCGTTCAGCGATCTCAAGGTGATGGCGCAGGTCGGGACGACGATTGCCATGGGGTTGCTGTTCGACACGCTGATCGTGCGCTCGTTCATGACACCGGCGGTCGCCTCGCTGCTCGGCAGGTGGTTCTGGTGGCCCCGCCGGGTGCCCGACCAGGCGTCGCAGCGAAGGCTGGCCGCGATCGGATGCGGCCCGAGCACCGTCACTCCAGCCGCGCCGCGCTGACCGGCGACGGGTAGCGTTGCCACCCATGAGCGAGGGGACGCGATGAGCGGCGGCCTGTTCGCCCTCCTGGACGACGTCGCGGTGCTGGCCCGGCTGGCCGCCGCGTCGGTCGACGACATCGGGGCGGCCGCCGGCCGCGCCACGGCCAAAGCTGCGGGCGTGGTCATCGACGACACGGCGGTCACCCCGCAGTACGTCCACGGCATCGCCGCGGAGCGCGAGCTGCCGATCATCAAGCGGATCGCCATCGGGTCGCTGCGCAACAAGATCGTCTTCATCCTGCCCGCGATCATGCTGCTGAGTCAGTTCGCGCCGTGGCTGCTGACCCCGATCCTGATGCTCGGTGCCACCTTCCTGTGTTACGAGGGCGCCGAGAAGGTGTGGGGCAAGATCACCGGGCACGGCGGGCACGCCGTACCGGCCGCCGCGGCAGGGCCCGATGCCGAGCGGTTCATGGTGACCGGCGCGATCCGCACCGACCTGATCCTGTCGGCCGAGATCATGGTCATCGCGCTCAACGAGGTGGCCGACCAGTCGTTCCTGCCCCGACTGATCATCCTGCTCGTGGTCGCGGTGGTCATCACCGCGGTGGTGTACGGCGTCGTCGCGGGAATCGTGAAGATGGACGACGTGGGGTTGCGCCTGACGCAGCGGTCGTCGGCATTCGCCAAGAAGGTGGGCCGCGGCCTGGTTGCCGGCATGCCGAAACTGCTCGCCGCCCTGTCCGTGGTCGGAACCGTCGCCATGCTGTGGGTGGGCGGGCACATCCTGCTGTTGGGCACCGACGAACTCGGGTGGCATCTGCCCTACGAGCTGGTGCATCACGCCGAGGAGTATGTGCACCACGTCGCCGCCGTGGGCGGGGTCCTGGCATGGCTGGTGAACACCGCCGCCTCCGCGGTGGTGGGCCTCGTGGTGGGAGCCGTGGTGGTGGCGGTCGTGCACGTGCTGCCGTTCGGCAAGAAGGATCCGGCGGCGCCGGCAGATCGAGCCGACCACGGCTGAGCCCCTGGACGTCCTAAGGTAGCGCCATGCAGGTCGCCGGAATCGCCGCGACGTTCGTGTGGCTGGGAATGGTGCTGGCGATCTCCTTCCTGGAGGCGCCGCTGAAATTCCGTGCGCCGGGGGTGACGCTGCAGATCGGTCTCGGCATCGGGCGGCTGGTGTTCCGTGCGCTCAACGTCTGCGAAGCACTGCTGGCGGTGACGGTGATTGTCGCGGTGTGGGCGGGTGGCGCCTCGACACTGGGCGTCGCGGCGGCGGCGGTGGCAGTGGTGATGCTGGCCGTGCAGATCGTCGCGGTGCGGCCGGCGCTGACGCGCCGATCGGATCAGGTTCTGGCCGGCGCCGAAGGGCCACGCTCCCACGCGCATCTCGTGTATGTCGGTCTCGAGATCGTCAAGGTGATCGCGCTCGCCACCGCGGGTGTTGCGCTCGCGGCGACCGCATCCTAGGTAGGTAACCCTACCCTCACCTTGCTCGGGTAGGGTCAGCCACCACGATGACCGATGTGCTGCCGATCCTGCCCCGCGAGCTCACCGACCTCCGCGAGGAGGTGCGCGTGGTGCCGCCTCCGCCGACACCGCAGCTGCGCGAACCCTTCTCGGTCAGGCTGGTCGAGCCCGACGCCGACGCGGAGATGATCGCGGAGTGGATGAACCGTCCGCATCTGGCCGAGACGTGGGAGTACGACCGGCCGGTGACGTGGTGGAGTCGTTATCTCCAGGCGCAGCTGGCCGGTGAGTACTCACGACCGTTCCTCGGCGTCTTCAAGGGCGATCCGCTCGGCTACATCGAGGTCTACCGCGCGGCCAAGGACTCCATCGCCCCGTGCTACGACGCCGACCCGTACGACCTCGGACTGCACGCCGCGATCGCCGACCTCGACATCGTCAACCGTGGCTTCGGCCCGCTGCTGCTGCCTCGGCTGGCCGCCAACCTGTTCCAGAGCGAACCTCGCTGCAAGCGCATCATGTTCGACCCCGACCACCGCAACACCGCGGCGCGCCGGCTGTGCGAATACGCCCGCTGCGACTTCCTCGGCGAGCACCAGATGTCCAACCGCCGGATGGCCCTTTACGCGCTGAACCGGCCCGCCGACGGGCAGTGACTCACTCGGGCGCTGCCCCGATCATCGCGTCATAACCGTCGTAGTCGGGGCGCATCGCCGCGGCGACCAGCTCCCACAGCACCTCGTCGGTGCCGCCTCCCACGCGGGCCAGCTTCATGTCTTTCCACCACCGGCCCAACGGAGTCTCGTCAACCAGATATCCGGCGCCGCCGAACAGATGCATGCACTCCGACAACACCTCCTCACCCAGCCGAGCGGCAGTGACCTTGACTGCGGCCGCGGCCCGCAGATCCAACCGGCCCTGTGCGGCGATACCGTGCAGGCCGTGACGCAGCAGGTCCACCCGGGCCTGCAGGTCGGCCATCCGCATCCGCAGCGCCTGGTGTTCGAACAGCGTCGCGCCGAACTGTGTGCGTCGCATCATGCGGGCGTGGGTGATTGCGAGGACGCGCTGGCACGACGACGCCACCTGACCCGCGATCGACATGCGTTCGTGTGCCAGACCCCACGAGATGGCCGCCAGCCCGGTGCCGGCGCGGGCGACGAGATGATCGGCGGGCACCCAGGTGTCGATGTGGACCGCGGCGGTGTCCAGGGGGCCCGCCCCGACCTTGCGCCACGGTGGCTGCACCTGGACCTGTGCGGTGGGAACGGCGATGACGAGGACATTGCCGTGCCGGCTGGCGGGGTCGTGGTCCACGCTGCGGGCGACGACCATGATGTGATCGGCGACGGGGGACAGGGAGACGAACTTCTTGACGCCCCGTACCTCGAACCCCTCACCGGCGGAACGTGCCTCGGTCTGGACGATCTGCAGGTCGGAGCCGCCGGACTCCTCGGACGCGCCGATGCACAGCACCGACTGGCCGTCGACGGCCTGTTCGCAGACGTTGCGGAGGTGCTCGGACTTGCCGAACCTGCGCAGGATCGCGATCGCCGAGTCGTGCAGGCTCACACCTACGCCGATACCGGCCGACCCCAGCCGGCCCAGGCTGAATGCCAGCTCGTTCAGTTTGGCGACGTCGGGGTGCTGGCCGCCGCGCGGACCCCACTTCGCGCGGAACACCCCCGCGGAGCCCAGATGCTCGATCAACTTGCGGGGAAACTGCTCGGCCGCTTCGGCGTCGGCGGTCCAGCCCGTGACGGTGTCGTCGAAGACCCGGCCCAGCAGGTCGCGGTAGTCGTCCAGGCCGACCGCTACCGGGACCGTCATGTGCGCACCGCCTCCAGAGTGTTCTTGACCTGCAATCGGCGCAGCTTGCCCGACGTTGTCCGCGGCAGCGATCCGGGCGCGACGAACACCACGTCGGCCGGGACGACGCCGCACTGTGAGGCCACCCGCTGCACCAGGTCGGTGCGCGCGCCCGCCTCGTCGGCCCCGCGGAACTCCGCGGTGATGACCAGCCCCGGCCGGGCCGAGTCGGTGCCGGCGCCCACGGCGACGACACCGCCCTCCCGCACGCCGCGGACCTGCGCGGCCACACGTTCGATCTCGCTGGGGAACAGGTTGCGCCCGGCCACGGTGATGAGCTCCTTGACCCGGCCGCACACGACCAGGCCGGAATCGGTCAGGTAGCCCAGGTCGCCGGTGGTGAACCAGTCGTGGATGGGCAAGGGTTCCTCGCCGAGATAGCCGCTCATCATCGATGTGCCGCGGATCTGGATCTCGCCGACGTCACCGCCGGCGGCGTCGCTGCGTTCGGTGGGTACCACCCGCAGCTCCATCCCCGGGATCACGTCACCGACCAGGGCATGCCGTTGGGTCGAACCCGTTGTCGCATCGACGGTTTCGTCGACCAGTAGTCCGGTTCCCGGGCGGGGGATCGTGACCGCGCAGGAGGCCTCGGCCAGGCCATAGGACGGGGCGGCCGCATGCGGGTCCAGGCCGAAGCGGCCGAATTCGGTCAGGAACAACTCGTAGCCGGCGCAGTCGATGGGTTCGCCGCCGTTGAGCGCGAAACGCAGTCGGCTCAGGTCGACGTCGGAGACCCGGCGGGAGTACCGGCCGAGCACCGAATAGGCGAAGTTCGGTGCCGCCGTGAGGGTTGCGCCGCTGTCGGAGAGCCAGCGCAGCCAGCGGAACGGAGACGCCGAGAACGCTCCTGTCGGCGCCAGCCACATCTCCGGGCCGCTGACGAAGCCGGTCAGCAAAAAGGTCAAGCCCATGTCGTGGTACAGCGGCAGCCAGGTGCAGCCGACGTCGCGGCCCGGGTCCACTGCGGTGTGCTGCAGAACCCCGGAGACGTTGTCGAGCACCGACGACGGGGGCAGCACCGCGGTGCGCGGGGTTCCGGTGGACCCGGCGGTGCCCTGCAGGACGGCTGGGGTGTCGGCGGGGGTCGGTTGAGGCAGCAGAGTGGACGAGCGTCGGGGATGCCCCGCCGCGACCGCGTCGTGCACGGTCAGTCCGGAGTCGCAGTCGCGCAGCAGGTTCAGGCAGTCGCCGTGGCTGAACACCTGCGTCACGCCGATGTCGGTGAGGCGGGTGGTGGTCGCCGCGGCCCACTGGCGTTCGTCGGCGCCGCGCACCGGGCCCGGCAGGATGGCCACCGCGCGCCCGGCCAGCCACGCCCCCTGAATGGCGGCGACGATCTCGACCGTGGGTTCGCCGATCAGGCCCACATCGCCGTCGCCACTGTCGAGAACTCGTTCGGCGATGTTCTCGGCGCGGGAGTGCACTTCTTGCCAGGGGTGGCGCCGCCACTCGGCGTTGTCGCGGTTCAAGATCACCAAATCGTGTGGCGACGAGGTCATCGTCTGCCGTGCTGCGGTCGCGAGCGCACTCACTGCTCGGCCGGGGCTTTCGCGAGGATCGCAGCCTCGAGGTCGCCGACGGTGTTGCACGTCAACAGGTCCTCTTCGGACAGGACCACCCCGATCTTGTCCTCGATCGCGACCATCCCGACGGCGAACGCGACCGAGTCGAGGCCGACATCGTCGATCAGGCGTGAATCACGGTTCACCCGGGTGACATCGACGTTGAGGTCGTCGCGCAGGATGTCGGCCAGCGCGGCGCTGATGCGGGGCGGGATGGGCGTCTCCATGCGGCGAGACGTTACACCGACTACTAAAGGTAGGCTACGCTTACCTCGATCGCTTACCTCGATCGCTTACCTCGATCGCTTACCTCGATCGCTTACCTCGATCGCTTACCTCGATCGCTTACCTCGATCGCCTACCTCGATCGCCTACCTCGATCGCCTACCTCGATCGCCTACCTCGATCGCCTACCTCGATCGCCTACCTCGATCGCCTACCTCGATCGCCTACCTCGATCGCCTACCTCGATCGCGACCCGAGGCCGATGTAGGGCACGCATTCGTGTGGCATCCCGTGGTGTCGCAACACCTCGAACTGGTGGCGTGCCGTCACTGCATCAGAAGGCCGCCCTGGGTGCGGCCGTGGTCCAGAGCGAGCATCGCCGGAACGGCTTCGCAGGTCACCAGGCCGTGGGTGACGGTCAGTTCGTCGATGACGGGGTAGCTGGCTGCGATGCTCTCGGCGGTGTCGACGATCACCGTGCTCACCGGCACGTGCCGGGCCAGTTGAAAGAGCTGATCACCATGTGGCGCCTGTGCGCCGTGGTACCCCCAGATGCTCCGCAGCACCGTGGCGCCGTTGGCGTGGTCGGTCTGCATCAACCTGCTCACCAACGCGCGGTGGACGGGGGTGCCGTCATGGCGGCTGTCTTCGTCGGTGCGCACCGTCACCTTGAGGTAACCGCCGGGCACCCTCCCTGGTTCGGCAATGAGGTGGCCGGCGTTCTTGCACACCACAATCCGCTCCAGTGTGATCAGCGGGTCCGCCAGGTGCGGCCGCAGTTCGGTCAATGCGGCCTCCGCCTGGGCTGCGGTGCCGACGCCCACCACGATCAGCGGTACGTCGGCGTTGCGGCTGAAGAACCGCGCCCGCCGCCGCTCGCCGGAGACGGTGCCGTCGACCCCGAGAAACACCTCGGCGGAAAGGAATCCGAGTCGGTGGAACACCTCGCAGACCCGCAGATAGCCGGCCGCACCCGCGACGCGCTGCCGACGGCCCAGATACACCGACAGGCGCACGTCGTCGCTGGATGCGGGGTCGGGCAGGGTGCGGCCGCGCTCGAGGGTCAGCACGCCACGGTCCACTACCCCGGCGACCTCCTCGGCCAGCGGAATGATGCGGTCCGCGCTGTCCACGGCGGTGAGGGTCACGGGCGGGTCCTCGGACAGGCTGAGCGAGCGATCGCTGCGCACCACATGGGCCGGGCCGAAGCTCGCGATACCGCGCAGCATGACGCTGGTGGCGATCGATTGCTGGTCGTAGCGGTCCAACAGCTCCTCGGCCAGAAAGCGACCGCCGTGCCGCTCGCGTTCGGCGAAATACGCTGTGAGGGTGAGGATCTCCTGACCTATCGGGTTCACAGCAACCCCGCGATCGTCTGCCCGGCGTAGGCCGCGGGCAGGCCCAACGCGATGCTGACCACGATGTTCGCCACCGCCGGTGCGAGTTGGCGCTCCTCGGCCAGTCGGTGCGTCTCGAGCATCCACGTCGAGAACGTCGTGTAGGCGCCGACGAAGGCGGTGCCGGCCACCAACGCCAGGTGTGGGCTCAGGGCCAGGCCGGCGACGAAACCCAAGAGCAGCGCTCCGGTGAGATTGACGGCCAGCGTGCCGGCCGGAAAGCTGCCCCCCGAGCGGCGCGACACCGCGCGGTCGACGGTGAAGCGCAGAAGCGAGCCCAGCCCGCCGCACACCAGTACGCCCAGCCAGCTCAGCGCCGTCGTCATCGCCGCATCCACCCCCGGCGCACCAACACCGTGGCTAGGTAGACGGCGAGCAGGCCCAGTGCGACGCTTGCCGCGGTGTAGCCGACCGCCAGTCCGTAGTGGCCGTGCTCGAGCATGGCGATGGTCTCGACCTGCATCGTCGAGAACGTGGTCAGACCGCCGCAGAAGCCGGTCCCCAGAAACGGTCGCCGGTAGCTCGACAGCGGCAGCCGTTCCAGCAGTCGGGTGACGAACACGCCGAGCAGGAACGCGCCCACGATGTTGACGGTGAACGTCGGCCACGGCCAGCGGCCGGGATCCGGGGCGGCGAGCTCTTCGAAACCCGCCCGAGCCAAGGTGCCCAGCGCACCGCCTGCGAACACCGCAGCCAGTTCCCGCCGGTCGACAGCCATCACCGAAGAGTATGCACAGCAGACCCCCGCCCGGGTACTGCGACGGGCCGCCGCGTAGCAGAATCGAGGGCATGGCTGCGAACCCCCGGGCCGGGCAACCGGCACAACCCGAAGACCTCATCGATGTCGCACAGGTGGTGACCGCCTACTACTCCGTGTCGCCCGATCCGGACGACGTCGACCAGCAGGTCGCCTTCGGCACGTCCGGGCATCGCGGCTCCAGCCTCGACGCGGCCTTCAACGAGGCGCACATCCTGGCGACCACGCAGGCCATCGTCGAATACCGGGCCGCCCAGGGCACCACCGGGCCGCTGTTCATCGGCCGCGACACCCATGCCCTGTCCGAGCCGGCGTGGGTGTCGGCGCTCGAGGTACTCGCGGCCAACGACGTTGTCGTCAAGATCGATTCGGCCGATCGCTACACCCCGACCCCGGCGGTCAGCCACGCGATCCTGACCTACAACCGGGGACGTGAGACGGGACTGGCCGACGGCATCGTCGTCACGCCCTCGCACAACCCACCCCGCGACGGCGGCTTCAAGTACAACCCGCCCCACGGCGGGCCCGCCGACACCGACGCCACCGGTGCCATCGCGACGCGGGCCAACGAGATCCTGCGCGACGGTCTCAAGGAAGTGCGCCGCGTGCCCCTGGCGCGTGCCCTGGGCGCCGCGGAGCGTCACGACTACCTGGACGCCTACGTCGCCGACCTGCCGAACGTCGTCGACATCCACGCCATCAAAGCCGAGGGCATCCGCATCGGCGCCGACCCGCTCGGCGGCGCCAGCGTCGACTACTGGGCGGCCATCGCCGACCGGTACGACCTCAACCTCACGGTGGTCAACCCGCTCGTCGACGCGACCTGGCGGTTCATGACGCTCGACGGCGACGGCAAGATCCGGATGGACTGCAGCTCGCCGAACGCGATGGCTTCGCTGGTGCACAAAGTCGTCGGCGACGCTGACCTCTACCAGATCGCCACCGGCAACGACGCCGACTCCGACCGGCACGGCATCGTCACCCCCGACGGCGGGCTGCTGAACCCCAACCACTACCTGGCCGTGGCGATCGACTACCTGTGCACGCACCGGGCCACCTGGCCCGCCGGAACGGCGATCGGCAAGACCGCGGTCAGCTCGTCGATCATCGACCGCGTGGTGGCGGGGCTGGACCGCAACCTGATGGAGGTGCCGGTCGGGTTCAAATGGTTCGTCGACGGACTCCTCGGCGGCACGATCGGCTTCGGCGGCGAGGAGAGTGCCGGAGCGTCCTTCCTGCGCACCGACGGCACCGTCTGGACCACCGACAAGGACGGCATCATCTTGGCGCTGCTGGCCTCGGAGATCCTTGCTGTCACCGGCTCGACCCCGTCGCAGCGCTACGCGGAACTGGCCGACAAGTACGGCGCACCGACCTATGCCCGCATCGACGCACCGGCCAACCGGGAGCAGAAGGCGCGGCTGGCGGAACTGTCACCCGAACAGGTCACCGCCACCGAACTCGCCGGCGAGCCGATCACCGCCAAACTGACCACCGCCCCCGGAAACGGGGCGCCCCTCGGCGGGCTGAAGGTGACCACCGAGAACGCCTGGTTCGCCGCGCGTCCATCCGGCACCGAGGACGTCTACAAGATCTATGCGGAGTCGTTCCAGGGTGCCGACCACCTCGCGCAGGTCCAGGAGGCGGCCCGCGACGTGGTGAACAAGGTCATCTCTTGAGGCCGGTTCGTTCGTGACGCCGGGGTCCCGCGGCGTTCCGCCGGCGGCCTCGGCCGAAGCCAAACAGCGGCTGCCCCGCGAAGTCTGGGTGCTGGTCGTCGCCAATGTGGTGGTCGCGCTCGGCTACGGCGTGGTGGCGCCGGTACTGCCGCAGTACGCGCGGCACTTCGGGGTGAGCATCAGCGCGGCGACGTTCGTCATCACCGCGTTCGCCGTGATGCGGTTGATCGGTGCGCCCCCGGCCGGTCTGCTCGTGCAGCGGCTGGGGGAGCGGCGCATCTACATCAGCGGTCTGCTGATTGTGGCGCTGTCGACCGGGGCGTGCGCGTTCGCGCAGACGTATTGGCAGCTGCTGCTGTTCCGGTCGCTGGGCGGTGTCGGCTCGGCGATGTTCACCGTGTCGTCGCTGGGCCTGATGATTAGGATCTCGCCGCCGGGTGCGCGCGGCCGCGTCGCGGGGTTGTTCTCGTCGGGCTTCATGATCGGCTCGGTCGCCGGGCCGATCCTGGGCAGTCTGACCGTCGGCCTCGGTTTGTCCGCGCCGTTCCTGATCTACGGCGCCGCGTTGCTCGTCGCCGCCGTCGTGGTGTTCGTCAGCCTGCGGAACTCGACAGTGGTGACTGGCAACGATCAGACCGACGACCCGGTCCCGGTGCGAGCGGTGCTGCGGCACCGCGCCTACCGGGCGGCGTTGTTCTCCAACTTCGCGACCGGGTGGGCGTCGTTCGGGCTGCGCATCGCGCTGGTGCCGCTGTTCGTCGTCGAGGTGCTCGACCGCGGCGCCGGAGCGGCGGGAGTGGCGCTGGCCGCTTTCGCGGTCGGCAACATCTCCGTGGTGATCCCGAGTGGATACCTCTCGGACCGGATCGGGCGACGCAAATTGTTGATCGGTGGGTTGGCGGTGGCGGCGGTCTCGACCGCGGTCGTCGGCTTCACCCCGTCCTTTCCGCTGTTTCTGGTCGCGGCCTACGTTGCCGGCGCGGCGACCGGGGTGTTCGTCTCCCCGCAGCAGGCCGCGGTGGCGGACGTGGTGGGCAACAAGTCTCGCGGTGGCACCGCGGTGGCGACCTTCCAGATGATGGCGGACTTCGGCTCGATCGGCGGGTCGCTGTTGGTGGGCCTGATCGCGCAGTACACGTCGTTCGCGTGGGCATTTGCCATCAGCGGGTTGATCCTGGCGCTCGCCTCCCTCGGCTGGGTGTTCGCCCCCGAAACCCGCCCCCGCCCCGCTGCCGAACCCACCGAAGCCCGCCCGCTGGGTCCCGAAGCCGGAGGTGAGGTGCCGTGACCAGCGATTTTGAGCGGCTACCCCTGGTGGTGTAACTTCGGTGGGCACAACTTCACGGGGCTATGGCGCAGCTGGTAGCGCACCACACTGGCAGTGTGGGGGTCAGGGGTTCGAGTCCCCTTAGCTCCACCAAAGAGGTCTTACTCGAACCCGTGCCCGAAAGGATGCCGGCGAGAGTAGGAGCTAACCCAGAAGTATCACAATGATCAAGTGCTCGATCCGAGGCTCCCGCGAGGGGGCCTCGTTTCGTGTCTGGGGATGATTCTGCGGCTTCGGATGATCGATTAGTCCTCGTCATGCGAAGCGCGGCGTGAAAGTCGCCGAACGGCGGCTTCAAGTCACTTGCTTGAACTCCTTGCTCGTCGAGGAATATGCGCTGGTAGTAGGTTTCATTGAGATTCCGACGAATCGAATCGGTGCCGGAGGTATACGTGGCCGCAGGGTCGGACATGAAGTCGAGAGCGCCGAGAAGGACCTTCGTTCCGACCGCTAGCACGTCGCCTGTGTTTGCCAGTCTCGCCTCCGTAGCAGCTCGCTCGATCTGAATCTTGCGCAGCTTCTCCCGGACCTTTGCTTGAGGTAGTTGATCGTCGGTGAGCAGGTCGAGGAGTCGGTCCTCCTTCGTCTCCAACTCCTTGAGCTTGCGGCTCACAGCCGCATGAAGTTCGGCAACACTGCGTTGCTCCTCGCCCAGAGCGTCGTCGAGTAGCTTGCGGATGTCGTGGATAAAGTTCGCGGGCAGGTTCAGCGTCGCGTAGTGGTCCACGATTGCCTGTTCCACTCTGTCCGCATGGAGGTATGGGAGATCGCAGTGGCCGTCTTGGCGACCGCGACAGAGGAAGTAGCCGTATCGGTTCCCGAATCGGTTCTTTGCTTCGGTATAGATGAGGCGCGAGGTGCGTTCGTTTTGTTCGCAACGATCGCAGTACAGCATGCCCTTGAGGTAGTGCTGGAGCACTCGGTCACGCTGACCACTCTTGCTTCGGAACGCCATTACTTCTTGTACGCGGTCAAACAAGATCGGATCAACAATCGGTTCGTGGCGTCCGGCGTAGACCTCGCCTTTGTAGACCACGCAGCCGATGTAGTAACGGTCTTGCAGCATGCGGTGTAGCCATTTAAATGTGACCGGCCGTTCGGGAAGGTCGCCCGCGGCCCGTGCGGTCAACCCAAGGTCGGCCATCACCTCTTCGAGGCGTTCGAGTCCATACTCGCCCGTTGCGTACAGTTCAAAAGCCCTCCGCACCAGCGGTGCACGTTTGGGATCGACCTGAATCGTGTTGATCAGTCGCCCCTCGTGCTCGACGCGCGCGTTGAGATAGCCGAGGGGCGCCTTACCAGTAGTGCCGCCGTTCTGAGCCTTGTGCTGCAGCTTGATTCGGATGTCTTCGCCGCTGAGCTTGTTTTGGACGTCGTTGAAGATGTCGGTGACAGCTTCCATCATGTCGGCATACACGCCGTCGCCGAAATCTTCACGCGCTGAGACCAACTTGACGTCCAGCTTGTCGAGCAGTCGCTTGGTGATCGCGGCGTCAATATAGTTACGAAATGCGCGGGAGCGGGCGTAGACAATGACGTAGCGCACGTCCGAATTCTCACGTAGGAACGTCAGCATTTCTTGAAACGCTTTGCGCTTCTCGATGGTTGAGGCGGAAACGCCGGGTTCGACGAACTCATGGACAACATTCGCGCCAAGGCCATTGGCCTTGCGGGTGCTGACCTCGCGTTGCGTGGCAATGGAGTTGCCGTCAGGATCAATGTCGACTGCAGTATCCATCTGCTTCTTACTCGACACGCGCAGGTAAAGCACAGCTTTGGCGACAGACTCGATGTCGTTCGGCAAGCTCATGTCTAGTTCCCCTTACGTGGTGGTGTCGATGGTGGCGCGTGCGGAGGACGGTGGGCGCGGTGGTCCGCGAGCCTGGCAGCGGCTGGCGCGTTGCGCGTGTGACTGTCAGCCAGGCTGTAGACGTACTGCGTTCGGTGGACGTAATGCTCGATGTCGGTTATTGCCGCATCGGACAGATTGCCGAATTTAGCCCGTAGGTAGATATCAAGTGCGGGAAGATCATCCTCGGTTAGCCAGCCCACCGCCGTGAATAGATCGACAGTGTTGATGTCAAGCACTCGGGCGATAGCGACCAGGCTTTCCATTCGCGGCTTGGCAATCATGCCCTGCTCGATGCGCCAGACCGTGCCTGGATCGACGTTGGCCTGACGTGCAACTTCGTTGACGCTGAGTCGCAACTTTTCGCGTGTGTCCTTGAGTAAATTGATAAGCTTGACTGTTTGTTCTGGTGTCATAAAAATTGCATCCCCTTGTACCAGTAATTGTACAATGGCGTATTGAACATAATCAATACGAATATGCAATTCTCTAACGCAAAATCCGACCATTTCATAATGGTTTATTGCAGTTCTGAAATACGGCTGAGTCCGCCCGTCGGCCAGTCCTTGACTACAGACTGGTACGAAAGATCCAGACTCCGCCGTTCGGGTCTTCAACCGTCGCGATGTCGCCTGACAGGCGCAGGTCGCGGGCGAGCATGCCGTAGTCCAAGCGGACGTAGCTCTGCAGATGCTCAGGCAATTCGGCGAGTTCATCTTCGTAGCCGAGGTCGTCAGCCATCTGCTCGACATAATCGAGCACTGAGTCGTAGTGGCCCAAGTAGGCCTCATGAAAGCTGTCGATGTCGTAGCTCGCCTCTTCGCCCTCGAACACGTCTGCCCAGGCCGCATAGGCGTAGCCGTGCTCGGCGATGTTCTTGGCGATGCGGGATATCTGTTCGACGGAATCATGTTCGTTGACTTTCCAGCGGCCGAACTGTTCGTAGTCGTGGATGGCCCATTCTTCGGCATTCGGTTCGCGGGAGCTGGCCAGCATGGCGTCGATGTCGGCCTGGATGGCGTCGGGCTCACGGGCGGCGTCGATCCATCGACCGTGCAGGATGCCGTTGTTGTAATCGGCCAGGCTGGCGATGTAGATGGCTGGGGACGGTTTCGGCTCCGTCTCATGCTGCTGATCAGCTTCTGGCTGCGGTTCGGATTGTGTTGGTTCGTGGTGGGTTTCATTCATTCTCACCTCCCTTCTGGTGTTGTTTCTGAGGTTGTATGAGGCCGGTCGGGAAGCAGAGAGCGGTTGGCTCGATCTGCTCCCCGCCGGCCCCGGTGTGCGCCGTGAGGTATCACGGACGCCCGTGTCCCATGGGCACGGTCAGGTTTCCGATGAGGTGTCGCCTCCCTTCGTGGTCCGGCGGGGCCGGGTGCCATTGGACTCGCCGCTGTCGGCGAACAAGGTGGCGATGGCCTGCTGGCGGGCTGCGGCTTCGCGCTCGATTTCGGCGCGGGCCTCAGCTGCCTTGCTGGTCAGGTCCGGATCGTTCTTGGCCGCCGCGATGTGGGCGGCAATGGCGATCTGGATTTCATCGGTGATGGTGCCGTCGCGCAGTTGGGCAATGAAGCTCAGCTGGGCGTGAGTGTCCGGTTGGAGCCGGATGCCAAGGGTTTTGACGCCTTTGACGGACTCATTGGGTGTGGACATCGTGACCTCCTCGGTGCACTGCGGCCGGTAAACGCTTGGTGCGCTTACAGGTGCGGCCGCATGACACCGACGAGGCAGCCGCGGGCTCATGCGGCTGCCCTTCCGGGTGCGGTTGGTTCATCGCGGGATTCAGCGATCCGTGCTCGGGCGGCGCTGGCGAAGGCGGGGTTCAGTTCGATGCCGAGCCAGTCCCGACCAAGCTGTTCGGCGGCCACGGCACTGGTGCCGCTGCCCACGAACGGATCGAGAACCAGACCGGGCTCGCTGGCCGCGTCGCAGTCGCAACTCGGGGCCAGCGCTGCGCGCGTCGCCGTTCCGCCGATTGCCCGAATGACACGCCGTTTCCACGGCAGCCGACAGCCGCTACAACGAGCTTCAGGACAGCCGGCGGCGATCATGCGCTTGGCCAGGGCAAGCGGATAGATGGCGTGGTGGGCGCTGCGGTAGCCGCCGGGGGTGATGGTCCAGACGTCGCCGGGGTTCTTGCCGAGCGGATGCCCGACCTTCCCGCGGGCCTTGAGCGACGCAAGGCCAGTGACAGTATCGCTGTTCGGGCCACGCCACGACTCCTTCCGTACGGGCCGCTGTGCCGTGCCTGCAATTGGCGTACGGGCGGACACATGTGGCACACGGATGGCATCGAGGTCGAAAAAGTACTGCGGTTGGCGCGCCAGCACGTAGATGACCTCATAGGACGTGTTGAGTCGGTCCGGAATGCTGGTGGGCATCGGGTTCGGCTTGGCCCAGACGATTTTGTTGCGCACGATCCAGCCGTCTTGCTGCAGCCGCAGTGCCAAGCGTTCGGGTGCCATGAGCAGGCTTTTGCGAGCAGCGCCCTGCTTCGCATGGACCGAGTAGGTGTCGCCGACGTTGAGCCAGTAGGTGCCGGTGGGCACGAGCACGCGGGCGGCCTCCCGACTGATGGCCGCCAGGTTCTCGACCCAGTGATTGACGGTGCGCTCCAGGCCGATCTGTCCATCGGCGCCGTAGTCCCGTAGCGCGTAGTACGGCGGCGAGGTAACGATGCAGTCCACGGACGCATTCGGCAGGGCTGTCAGCCGCGTGAGGGCGTCACCGACGACGATGCAGTTACGCGGCAGTGTAGGTGGCGCGCTCATTGGGAGCCTCCCCGCTGGATGAGCGGCAGCAACTGCTCGGGTGTGACGACGCGGAACAGTGCACTCGGTAGCTGGCGGTCCTTGGCGATGGCCTCGATGAGCGCGTCGCGGCGGCGCTCAGCGGTTGCTGGGTCGGGGTGCGTCATGGACCACACGACAAGCGGAAAGGCGCCGTGGCGGTCCTGCTCGATGCCGGTCTGGCGATAGCTCTCGTACTCCCGGCACTTGGTCAGCAGCGTCGGCAGGTGCTCGGTGCCGAGGTCGATCTCGACGAACCAGGCGCGCACCAGATCGCTAGCGTCGGCGGTCTCGGCGAACAGGTCGGGCTTGAGGGTGCGCCGGGCGGCCCCGATGCCGGTGTAGGTGCG
Source organism: Mycobacterium sp. PO1 (assembly GCF_017312405.1). Lineage (GTDB taxonomy): Bacteria > Actinomycetota > Actinomycetes > Mycobacteriales > Mycobacteriaceae > Mycobacterium. Next base: position 21,296 of record NZ_BLTG01000020.1, on the reverse strand, counting down.
CCAGGTTGCGGGTTCGACGGCGCTGTCGGTGAGTTCAAACAGCCGGTTGCGATGAGCGGTGATCAGTGCAACGTGAGTGTCCGCTACGGCCAGCCGGTGAGCCAGGAATCGGGCTGAGGGTTCATAGCGCAGTCGTGCCCCGCGCCGCACGGGTCGCTGTATGAGCCGGTCTCCGGCGACGCCGACGTGATAGATCAGGCCCTGAGATCCGGCGCGGACGCCACCGATGCGGCGGTCGAGGGTGTCCAACACGCGCATGCCACGCAGCCGTGCCAGGACGCGGCGCGTGATGCGGCTGCGAGCATCCGGGGCGATGGTGCCGAAATGAAGCGATTCGATGTGACCGACGGTCAGGAATTGATGGTCGTCGACGGAGCGCAGGATGTTGCGGTCACGATCGGACAGACGTTGATTGATGGCGTCGACAGCGGCAGCGGAGAGACGGGTGTCTGTGGTCCGTCTGGACCGTGCTGTGGTGCCCTGTAGGGCACCACTATTCCCTGACGGTAATCCGGCAGATTGGCGGTCTGCCAGCGGTGATGGCGTCGGTGGATTCGACGCGAGCGGACCAGCGATCGGACTACTACCATCGGCCGTATTCGGCTGCTGCGGTTCGTGGTTCATGACTGCCTCCTGTGCCGGGGTGCGCCGATGTCGGTGGTGTCGTCGGTCGCTGCTGCACCCTCCATGAGTGCGGTGAATCCGGCCTCGATGTCGGCGACGGGTTGGCCGTAGGCTTCGCGGCTGCGGCGGCGAATGGCAGCGGGATCGCTTGACGGGGCGGGTGCCGGTTTGGTGACGCCGGAGGCCCAGGGCTGCACGGCGTTATCGCGGACGAGGCTGGCGTAAACATGATGGGCCGGGAGCTTGGTGAAGTCCTCGACCGACAGCACGGATTGGCCGGCGGTCATCTCCTTGGCATCCCCGGCTTGCAGCGCGAAGCAGATGCGGGAGCGGGCGTTGTTTCTAAAGGCATCGAGCATCGACGGCGGCAGCTGCTTCTCGTACTGGTGGGCCAGATGGAAGCCGGCACCGAGGCTGCGGGCGGTGGCGAGTGCGTCGCCGAGATCAGTTGGCAGCCGTAGGTAGTCCTGCACCTCGTCGATGTAGACCATCACGGGATCACGCGACTTCTCCGGTGTTCCAGCACGTTCGCGGATGGCCTGCCACAGTTCCGCGACAACCAGTGCGCCGAGCAATTGGGCGTTCTCCGGGCCGATGACACCCTTCTGTAGTGGGACCAGCAGCACCTTCTTCTCGCGCAGGACTTGGCGCACGTTGAACTTCGGATGTTGCTGTGCGAGGACGTCCCGCAGCGGTTTGCCAAGGAGCGGGCGGAGCTTGTTGGACAGCGGCGCAATGGTGGTGGCGGTGGCCTCGGGGGAGAGGCTGTCGAACCACTGCCAGAACGGACCGGAAGCAAACGGGTCGCGCTCGATGACGCCGCGGGTCAGGCGGCGCCGGAAGCCGGGATTGGTCAGCAGCAGCGGCAACTGGACCAGTGAGGCGTCGTCGCGGCGCGCCAGTAGATCGAGACAGTTGCGCAGGATGTCCGAACTGCGCGGGCCGAGGCTGTCACCCCAGATGGCTTTGAAGGTGCCGAACAAGCTGTCGGCGACCACTTCTGGTGGGCGTCCGTGCCGGTGCGCTGCGTCGAGCGGGTTGATGCCGACCGGTGCCGGGTCAAAGGGATCGAGGACCACGATGTCCTTCTGGCGCTTCTCCGGTATGCGGGCCAGCAGGTCCGCGATCAGATCTTTGGGTTCGATGACCACAACTGGCCGGTCGGCCTCCAGGTCCTGCACGATCAGGTTGAGGAGCAGCGTCGACTTCCCTACGCCGTTGGGGCCGATGACCCAGGTGTGCCTGAGGGCGTCGGTCGGGTCGTAGCCGATGGTGCCGCTCGCCCCCGGTGCACTGGCGTCGGCGACCACGCGGGCGCCAGCCGCGGCGGCACTACTGGGACGTACCGGGCGCGGGTGCAGCGGTGGCTGGCCGGGAAAGCGTTCGTCTTTATCCGCGATCGGCCAGCCCGACAGCCGGGCGATCTCAGTCACGGTCAGACGCTGCGATGGCGTGAACACGGACCACGAGGCGCGGGGCGTGTTCATCCGGTCGGCCTTCTCGTTCTTCAAGGTGACGCGTACGTCCGGCGACTCGGCGGTTCCGATGGCTGAGGCCAGGCTCAGCAAGAGACTGCGGCGGCGGTCGGCAGTCGCGGCGTGGACACCGAGGCGCACGGCAGCGGTGAAGGCGTGCTGGCCGAGCTTGTGGGCCAGGGCCTGGCGGGCGCCGGCACTGGTGTCGGCCTGGATGCCGTGCAGCAGCTTGGACGCGACTGGTTGATGCTCCCGCTTTGGTTCGTGTGGTGCGGATTTCGGATGATGACGCGGGCCGAGCACGATTTGGATGATGAGCTGCTCACCTTTCTGCACGGCGGTCAGTGCGTGCAGGATGGAGCGTTGTGATGCCACTGCGTCAGCGGGCTCAAGCTGGCGAGAGGTAGTGCTCAACTGGATTCGGCGCGCAGTAACGACGCGGTCCCTATCGGTTGCATCAAAGGTGGTGACAATGGATCCATCGACCAATTGCTCGACAGCACGGCGGACGGCCGCCCGGTGCCGGAGCTGACAACCGATTAGGTATTCCACGCCGGTGACGTCGGCGCGCGCTTCCAGGATGAGTTGCGGGGCGTGGGTCCGTGCGGCGAAATACCGCAGGAGCCCGAACGCTGTTGCTTCACTAAGTGGCTGCGGCCAAAACAGCTGCTGCCACATCAGCGATCCCGCTGACGTAGTGGCATCACTGGGATCAGTCATCGACGGACTCCACACTCAGATCCCTTGTGGTCGGCGTTGCGGCGGTCATGCTTTCGGCTTCGCGCACCTCGGCTGCGGCTTCGGCGTCGCGTAGTGCCATGGCGATGACCGCGCGGCTTAACTTTCGAAGGTCGGGCGGGTCGCGGCGGATGCTGCGTACGACGATCTGCCGTTCGGGTTTCGGGGTGCCGCGGGAGCCGCGGCGGTAATTGGTTCTTCCTGTTTTAGACATAGGTATCCTCCACTGAGAATTAGTTGCTAATTGATTTCGGCTATTGAATTCGTTCAATGCCGTATGCGCATTATCTATTGAATTGAATCAATAGTCAATACTTTTATGTTGCAGCACAACAACTTTGACTATCTGTCAATAGAGGTAGAATGTCCTATTATCACCACCTATTTCGCCATGTAGAAATTACAACGAAGACACCAATTACGGCCGCAATGAGCGCGATCACGCCGATGATCACAATCAGCGTCGGCATGATTGATTCGATCAAACTGACCGCGCAGTAGAGCGCGATGACGCCGAGCAAAATGCCGAAACACCAGCCGATGATCTTGTCCATCCACTTGCTCGGTTCCTGGCTCACTCCGACTCCCGGCTGCGTAGTTCAGCCAGGAGCCCGTGGTCGAATCCTGCAGTGACGCAACCAGTAACGAAGCGCCGCTGGTCGAACGGGAACCGGGAAGCGAACGCCTGAACGTACGCCTGGCCGGTCAAATCCGCATGCAGCAGCCGCCAGACCAGCGATCCCGGACGGTGGCCGGCGTGTTCCAGTTCGCCCAGGTGCCACAGTGACAGCTCCAGTTCATCGACCAGCCCGAAGTCAAGTTGACGGCGGATGTGATTAACGTCGTGCCAGAACCGCAGGGCTCCATTGACGCTGGGTGGGGTGTAGATCACGTCGTCGCTGTTTTCATTCGAGATCGGCAGCGGATCCCCCGTCGCCACGCTGTGGGCGTAGGCGGCGCTCAAGGTGGGGAAGGTACTCGGCGCGTCTGACACCAGGACATAGCCGAAACCCACCTGCTCGGTCGTACGGGCGGCGGCACTCAGGATGAAGGCGGACAAGGTGTCGGCGGCGTCGAGGAGGTCGTCCCTGAGGTGATGGCGGCTGTTGTCGAGAATGGTCATGTGATGAGTTCTCCTTCTTCGTCGTCGGTTTGGTGGTGGCGGGCGGCGCTGCCCTGATCGGTGGTGCTGTGGGTGCGGAAGCTGATAAGCCCGCTGAAGACCGCGCGGGCGGCTGCTCCGGGTGCCGAACTGGGGGTCAGCCGAGTGACCGTGACGTTCGGATCGTCGAGCAGGGCGGCCGGTGGGTATGCGCCGAGCACGACAGCGTGGACGGAATCGCCAATGGATCGCAGCCGCGATAGGACCGCGGCCGGATTGCGGTCGGTGAGCAGGAAGTCGGAGAGTACGACCACGGCCACGGCGCCAGGCTCACGACCAGCCTTCGCCTCGATGTCGTTCAAGGCCGGCCCCAGTTCGCTGGATGTGCCGCACCCTCGGGATAAATGACGCAGCCCGCGACGCAGCCGGATGACCCCTTTAGCGCTCAGTGGTTGGGGCGCAACGTATCCGGCCGAGAAACGGTCGAAGGGCAGCAGCGCAACCCTGTCACGGCGGCAGTGGCACGCAGCGGCAAGATGACGGATTGCCAGCGCTGCTTCAACGTGACGACGCGAGAGTGGATCGTTGCCGTCACTGGCTGCGACACTCGCCGACTCGTCCAGGACGATGAAGACGGTCGTGCCGCCCGCTGGGCAGGGTCCGGGGTCGCCAAGCTGGATGGGCGTACCCTCCGCTCGCTGCTGATCAGTACTGCGACCACCCCCACCCCCGTGGACTACCGATGGAAGCAGCCGCCCGCGCTGGAGGTATGTGGGCAGCGGCGAGACGACTGTCTGCGATGTCGTGTTCATGCCGACCTCGCTCGCCTCGTCGGTGCGACCGGCTTGGCTGCTGGTGGCGTTGCGGCAGGCCCGTGCCCGACCACATCAGGGCTCGCCAGCAAGGCGCGGTACTTATTCGCCTCAATGTGCCCAGCTGCAGCCAGGCCGCGATGGGTGTACTCGGTCACGATCGACTTCTGTTGTGTCTCAGCGTGTTCAGCGCGGCTGATCGACCGTGAGCCTGCGAGTCGTCGATGACGGCGGTCGGCGACAACCGCTTCGTGGTAAGCGGATTCGATGATGTCGGCTACCGCATCGGCGTAGTACCAGCTGTTGATGAAGCTGGCCAGCGCGATGGCTGCGGCCAAGCCGCCGAAAGTCAGCCCCGAGATCGGACCCTCAACGGTGGTCCGCAGCGCGAAGATCCCGACCGATAGCAGGAGCGTGACCAGCGCCGCGACGCCGAACACCGTGGCCTGCAGCCTTTTCCCCTTCGGCGGACCGCCGAAGAGATGTCGATATGGTTCGAGATCTTGGGGCAGCACGTCTTGTTGTCGGTCGACGGCCTGTTGCATATGACGAAGCTGCGTTGCTGCCAACCCTGCGGTCACCGTTGCCGTTCCGGCCGACATCGCCTGCGCCACTGCCAGCACCGGGTACTCGCCCAGTGCGATTGCCGCCCCGGATAACCCGGCGATGTCCCCGAGCAGCAGTGCCGCAGTGCGTGCCATATATCCCCGAGCGGAGGTTGCCTTGCGGCGCATAAAGCAGCCCAATAGGTCGCGGAGCTGTTCGTAACGCTCGAACGCCTTGTCCGCAGCAACCGCCGCCCGCGCGACGGACGCCTTGGTCTCGGCGACCGCATAGGCCAACGATTTCGCGGCGGCCATGTCTGCGCGGCATCTCGCCTCGCCTTCGGCGGCGAAGAGGTGGTGCTGTTCGAGCGCCAGCTTGTCGTGTGCGAGTTCGAGGTAGGTCTGCTCGACAGCATTCGGACGAGCGAAGGCCGATGCGGACTCGACCGGAATCAACCTGACGCTTTCGATGGATACCGGCGCGTGATCGGGCGACCGGCGACCAAGCGTGTTGCGGGTCGCGGCTGGGATGAGTGCCATGTCAGGCTCCCGCCGCATCGGTGACGACAGAGCAGTCCGCCCCGGTCTTGTCGCAGACAGTGGTGTGGAAGGCCCGCAAGGCAGCGATGTAGGGCGTCGGGAGCGAAGCGTCGTCAGCCTGGCGACCAATGCCGATCAGACGCACGGTCGCGCCGGTCAAATCCGGCACCGAGACGGCGGCAGCCAGCGCTTCGGCGTGGGCGATGGTGAGGGACGGGTCACTGAGGTCCTGGCCGGCGGTTTGGATGCCGTCGGTCACGATCGTCTGTTCCAACACGCTGTGGTCGGTTGCGGACAGCTGCGTCCAGTACTCCTCACCGAGCTGGTACTGGGCCACGATGTCGGTTGCGCCGTCACTTATCCGCTCGATCGCCTCCGGGAATGCGGAGGTGACCTGCGCCATCACCGCGTCGACCGCTTTCGGTGCCTTGCGGAGCCGCGCGTTCGTTGTCGCCCCGTCGAGGTGGAGATTGGCGTCGAAGACCGTGACTGCGATCATCGAGCCTGAGAACACGGTCATCCGCAGATGGCCGCCACAGATCAGCGCACGCTCGGCAGCCGCACGGACTACCTGCTCCTCGGCAGGCGTCGCTGCCAGGCTGCGGCGACTGCCGGACCAATCCACCTGCACGAGGGCGGCGATGCGCGCTCCATCGGGCGGGCAGGACGCGGCGACTCGTTCGGCCTGCGCTAGGGAATCGGATACTCCTCCCGTACTGCAGCCAGTCACCAGGGCAACGACAGCGGTGAATGCCGCGAGAGTGTGCGTACTCGTGAGTCGATACAACGCTTCCTCCTTCGAGTAGTGGGCGCCAGTACCGCTGACGACGGGTGGCTCGCGGCACTGCCAGCCAGGTCTCGATGACGATTGACGCGGGAACGTCGGGATCAATTGAGCCGCAGACCGCGCACTCGTCGGAACCGAGATTTGGGGGTCACTTTGTCGGCAGATGTGGGGACAAAACGGGCTATGAGCTGAGGTTCTTTGGCATGCCTGGATGGTGTAATGGCCCGATGACGACGACCCTGGGCGATACCTCCGGCACCCGGCCGCCCGTCTTTAACGACCTGCTCCGTGAATTACAGGAGCTGAAGAAGCGCGAAGGCATCACGCCGGCGAAGGTGCGGCGTGATGGAGCCAACCTGCAGCGTTTACCGATCAGCCGCGATGAATACGCACGAACGCAACACCATGGTGTCGATCTCGCCATCGCGACCGTCGAGGCGCTCAAATGCGTCGTGAACAGCTATCGCACGGCACACCCAGTTCCAGGCGAAGCTTTCGACCAGCGATGGGTGGTGCTAAACCACGAGCTGAACCTCGAAGCCGCTTTCCATTTCAATCTGGGGGACCGGCAGCTCCGTGCACGAGCAGATTTGGGTGATCTCGGCGAGAAACAGTACGAGAGTCGATCGTCGGCCATCATTGAAGCGTTTGCGGTAAAACTTCTCCAGCTCGTGCGATCACTGTGCTGGACACCCGGCGAGTGGGAGGCAAACGAGGCAGCACGGATCAACAAGCTGCCCGAATCCCTGCGGGAGCGTGCGATCTTCGCTGCTCTAATGTGCAGCGCTGCGACCTTCAACGACCGGGCGGCACCGACCCCTCGGCTCGGTGACATGCTGCCGAACCTGTCGCAGTCATTGCCATCAGCAAAGGGGCGTAAGTATCCGCTACCAAAGACCCGACAACTGTTCTTCGACGCAGTGGTCGCTGTTGGCCGACAGGTGTACGACCCGTCGATCTCAACCATCACAGATGTCCTACGCAGCAGTCAGCCCTTGCTGTTGCCCTTTGACGTCATCATCAAGCTGGTCACCGCAAGTCGCTGGCCCACGAACAGCGACTACGCCTACGCAGCCGAAGCAGCCGACCAGCTTCTCCGTGACGCCGGGTACGTGCCGGTATGGTTCCCGCCGCGGTACAGAAAAGATCTGTTTCTCGATGGCAAGCGCTTCTTCAATTACCAGGACACAGCGGCAAACGATCTCTTTATGGACGGACTAGAGCAGACGGCTCGCTTGCTTGCACGGATCGTGGTCCGTATCGACCGGTACGGACTGTGGCGGATCACCGACTACGGCGCGAAGGGCATCGGGATAGACGTCGACTACGACGCCGTGATGAAGATCGGTATTGCAGCGTTCATTGATCCCGACGGCAGTGACACACCGCGCCTCGCCCCGCCCGCCCAAGCCGGTCCCGCTTCGGCCCAAAGTTCTGATCAGGCAACTGGTTCCACGGAGGCGGGAATGGAAGGCGAAGCTGAATGGTGATGAGACAAGTCTGAACCAACGTCCGCGACGTTCACGATCGGCGGCGTCAGCTCGACGGATGCTGCCGCGATCGGCGACGGCGAAACAGTAGCGTTGCGACGCCCACGATGAGGATGGCCACAGCGAGCGGCAATAGTACGGTGAAGCCGCCACCCGTCAGTGCGTGGTCAAAGAATCCCGTGTTTGGCGCACCAATAGTCTGGCCGGTGCAGGTGCCGTACCCGCCCGAGCCATATGCGTTGTTTGTGCTATCAATGCAGTTGTATGTCGCCATTTCGTTCTCGCAATTATTGCTCTTGTCAAAATAACATAAACGCATTAATATTGACAGTATTACAAATGTAATTGAGGTAGCAGTTCACTGCTATATGGGTATGGAAATAAAAAAGAATCTGAACCAACTTCTCGGCAAGCCGATGAATCGGCAGGATTTCATCAAGCACATTGCGATAGGAGCCGTCGCGGTGGTTGGGGGCGGTGCCCTACTACGAATAGGTATGTCGGGCAGCGGATCTGGCCGTGTATCGCAACAGTCCGGCTACGGTGGCAGCGCCTATGGCGGCGTGAAGCAAGGTGGTGATCAGCCGACGCGGAGGACTGCCTGATGGCGAGGCTTCCGATCCCTGGCAAGGACGCCGGTACGTGGGGCGATGTACTCAATGACTATCTATCGCAAGCGCACAAGCCAGATGGCACATTGAGAGATGGAATAGTTTCTGAGGGACTACTCGACAGTTCTGTTCGGTCGAAACTTAACGCGACTGGCGGCATCCCAGAATGGGATGACATCACTGACAAGCCTGTAGTAATCGCGGCCGGAGGAGATCAGGCCGCCGCACGGGCGGCGATCGGTGCGGGTACAAGTGACCTGACACTCGGTACAACTTCTGTTACCGCTAAAGCTGGTAATTACCAGCCAGATTCGAACAATATTACCGACGCCACGGCAACGGGCCGGGCTGTACTGACTGCCGCTGATGGCGTTGCGGCGAGAACAGCCATCGGCGCAGGCACAAGCAATCTGACGATCGGGACGACATCAAGCACAGCCAAGGCCGGCGATTACCATCCGGCTTCGACTGACATTAGTGACTCGACGGCGACGGGGCGGGACTTACTTACTGCTGGCACCGAACAAGAAGCGAGGGATGCAGTCGGATTCGACCCGGCAGTCCAGAAGGCTACCGGCGGCATCGTGCCGCTGGAACGGTTCAACCCCGACGCCGGATTCGCCGCAGCCCTATCGGCAGCGCTCGACGAAGCCGACGCAAATGGCGGCACAGTGGTTTTTGAAACGGCGAAAACCTACACAGCCGATTCGGGCGTGACGAAGACCGACATTGATGCACGGGTCAACTTCAACGGCGCGAAGGTCCTTCGCTCCACGGGGATGCCGAACAATCCGGTACTGACGCTTACCTATAGCAACAGCACCATCCAGAACGTTGTCGGCCTGACTAACACCCTCTGGGACTGGAGCGGATCGGGCACGACAACCTCGGCCACCAGGATCGAGCTTTCCAGCACGGTGGGTTGGGCCGCGGGTGATTGGGCGATCATAGTCGCAGACGACCTGATCCCGGGCACTCCTGCGGCGTCGACCTGGCGTGACGGTGAGCGGGTGCGAGTTGCTGGCGTGTCGGGGAATTACCTGTATTTGGCCCGGTTGTTGCGGGTCACGCTGACCACGAACATCCGTATCGCTCGTCTCACCGTCAAGGATGTATTGCTACAATCCCCTTGGGTAGAGGATGAACCGGGTTCCCCTACCGCGGATAGGACCACTCCCGCCATCGACATATTGCAGGCGGTAGAGCCGCAAGTTATCGGGCCGGTGTGTCAAAACCTGGTGGGTCAGGCGATCCGATTCGCCGGGTGCGTCGGCGGATTGGTCGATGGCGGTAATATGCACAATTTATTAACGTCTTCGGCTGAGAGCAGGGTTGGATACGGAATAAGGCTGGAGTGCTGCAACGACTTCTACATCGCGGGGGCGAAGGGGTCTTATCTGCGACACCTCGTTACCACGACGGGGCACGCGAGCGGTGCGGACTCATCCACCTTGCGGTTTTATGGGTCAAATATTGGTCATCGGGTGTTTGGCGGCAATGCCGGCGAGGTCGGTCATGCAGCGTTCGACACTCACGAAGACGCCAACTTCATCACCTACGATTCTTGCTACGTCGGATGGAATCACAAAGAGCCAGAGGGTTCGCTGTATGCGTTCAAAATCCGCGGCCGCAACAACATCGTCCGTGACTGCACAAGTTTTGGCCCGAGTGGAATTGAACTCGTCGCCGCCGATGACGGTGGCGGTGACCATAAAATTATCAACCACACCCACACTATCCCCATCCCGTACACGGCAACTAACGCCATCAACATCAACTACAGCGGCATGTCGTCGCGTGGTAATGCTGAGCTGTCCGGACGGATCTATGCACCGAGTTACAACGGGACTCTAGTGACGGTCAACAACGCGACCGTGCGGATACCTCTCTTGGAAATCGTAGTCGCCAGTACACAAAATCCGTTCCGCCCCATTCAGCTCACCAACAGCGAACTGATCATCGACACGCTGGTTATGGATCTGCGCGGATCGACCGGGGATCAACGCATCTTCTACCTCACCGACAGCACGTCTGCCGTGAGAGTGAACCGGCTCGTCGTCCGTTCGAGCGGAACAACATGGCGCATTGGTGATTTCACCAGCAACAACGGCATAATCACCGTGGGCAGGATCGAAACCGACACCGCGCCCAATGTCAGCAACGGAGGCTTCATCGCGGTCGGAGTCTCCGCGACGGCATACTTCGATGATCTCGTTGTCAGCCAGCAAGCGATCAGCACGGGTATCGACACGCGAGGCGACAGCAGCGTATCGCTCAATGGATTTGCTAAGGGCACACAGCTTCTCGATACCCCCCTGACGGCGACGCGAACGATCACCGAACCGATTTCAACCTATCGCATGGCCACCGGGCGGGAGATCCGTTACGTCCGCACCGCCAACGCGACAGGAGCGTTCAACTGGAACATCGGCGCGGATTCGTTGACCGCGGCCGGGTCGTGGCTACGCCGCATGTGGACCGGGTCGGCATGGGTCACGGTCGATAAAGGCGCGCTGTAATCGTTGTTTCTGGGTAGCTGCCACCATCGCGTGAGCGTCTCGCGCGACGGCTGAAGGCCTGCCGCGTCGCGCGTTGGCACACTTGAAGGCCCGCTTGTGCCACATGATCGCGGGCAGCGCATACGTAGGGCCTGGTAGGCCTGCGCCGAGGTCTGCTGCATAAGGCTCATCGTCTCACCGAGCCCGACAATCGCGCGGCAACGCACATCGCAGGTCCCCGTATGTGTCGTTGGCCAGGTTTAGCGTGTGTCTAGGGAGCTGAAGGGATTAGTCATGGTAAAGGGCGACATCGAGACCTACAACGAGGATGGGGTGTGGAAGAACCGCGTCCAAGGTGGCCAGCGGGCGTCGAACACGGCTGAGACGAAGGCCGAGGCGCAAGCAGTAGGACGCGACATGGCGCGCGATCGTGGCGTGGAGCATGTCATCAAGAAGATGGACGGCACGATTGGCGAGCGGAACACCTACCCGCGGAGTCGTGACAAGAATCCACCCAGGGGCTGACCGCCTGTTGCCACGCGGCTAGCTTGTTTGATTTAGCTGGCGACATAGAGTGTCTCTCGAAAAAGGTTCTGATACAGAATAATTCGTAGCTATCCTTTGGAATGTTTCGGTAGCCAGAACCTTGCCGGTTGGGTGGGATGTCCGTAGGATCGGGCGGTCTGATCCGCATTCATGCCCGTCTGCGTAGACCGACGATCGGAAGACCGACGTTCTGGAATGGCCGACACCCGCCCTGATCCCGACTGGTGGCACGACCCCGTGTTGTTGGCGCTGGATTTCACACCGGTCATGGAATGCGACGCCCTCACATCGGGATGCGCAGTCGCCGCCCATCCGGCCTCGTGGCGCTGCATCCTCACGTGTGGGTGCACCCTCTTGCTCTGCGAGGATGTCTTATGGGTGATCGCCCCGTGCTTGCTTGAGTTCGACGACTACCCGTGCCCCCGATGCGGTGCAGACGGTGTCTTCATCGCTCGGGGCAGCGGCATCTAACCGAATCGTCGATCTGGTAATTGATACCGCCCTGTCGGACCAGTGTGAGACGGTTCCGGCATGAGCTTGTCGCCCCAACAGGTCCGGGTCGTCGCCGAGCGGTGCGAACAGTTCCGTGGCTCCAAGGCCCCGGACGGTTATCCGAACAGTCTGGCGCTCTGCATCGTGGACTCCGTGCAGTCGACAATGGTCCGCTACCCGACCGTCGAGAAGGTCGTGAAGAACTATCGCGCCTACCGGCGTGAGCACGGCGCTGACCCGAATGCAGACAGCGCCGCCGACCTCGCGGCCACGTTCGCTCAGCTCGGCGGTCATGAAGCCTGGGCCAAACGCATCGGCAATGGCAATCGGACGTCGACACACCGGGGCGCGCCTCTCAAGGCCTACGCCATCGAAGTCGAAGCCAAGAACATGATCGATCTCGGCGTCCTGAATGCGGAGGATCTGCGTATTGCCGCGGAGGACCCTGACGCGCTTGCGAAGGTCAAGAAGGCCTGGCTGAAGGTTCCCGGTCAGGGGCCGGGTGTCACGTGGCACTACGTCCAGATGCTGGCCGGGATTCCCGGTATCAAGCCCGACCGAATGATCGCCCGGTTTGTCGCAAACGCGCTCGATCGTCCTCTCAAGACTGTCGGTGCAGCTTTCTGCGTCGGCCTGCTGACCGCGGTCGCAGAAGAACTATCGATGACCGCCAGCGCACTGGACCATGCGATCTGGAACTACCAACGCGGTCAGTAACGCGACGGCAGGTCGACGAGTTAGATGGTTCCGGCATTCCCGTGGCGGCAGATGTCCTCGACCTCGGCGATCGGCCATACGTATCCAAGATCGGACTCGTCGCTGGTTCGACCCGAGTAGACGCCGACAATCTGCGACTGTGGCCGCTGCGTAATGCCGATGCTGTTGCCCATGGTGGGGACCACGGCGCCTTCGGGGATGTGTCTGATGACAACTGAGCCAGACTGGCCGGTTCGTGTCCGCGCATCCACGAGGATCAGTGGCAGCTGCTTGCCGTCAACGACGACACCGAAGTGAGTGTCCGAGGCAACCGTGCCGCGTATCCACAACGGGAACAAGGGGCCGGTCGATAGCGCATACGGATACCCGACCACGAAAACGTCCTGAGCTGGAGCAAGATTCGACCACTTCGTCGCCCGAGGATCGGTTTCCTCAACCGGATACTTCCACGGGTATATCAGGTCATCGTCATCGAAGTTGATGGCCTGCACCGCGACATCGACGTCACCTCCGTGTACGGGATGCTGCTTCCAGAGGGGTGCCCAATCCTCGCCGATCAGCGAGACGAGAAACTGCCGCGCACGAAAAGCCGTCGATGCCGTGCGTGCGTCATCGCCGGTGGGCTGAAGTTGCCATCCCTCAGCTGGTGGCTTGGTCAGCAGCGTGATTTGCAGATGGGTCGGACTGACTTCGTACTCACCGAGGTAGACGTTTGTCTGCCAATGCCGTCCGGTGAGGTTGTGCCTTGCCGTGACGAGATAGGTCTGGCCATCGCACTCGTATACGAAAGCACTCCCGTGCGCGAGCAGCCGGAAGTCCTTATCGTCAGCTTTGGCATCCGGCCCCGACGGGCTGAACAGCATGCGCAGCTGCACTGATCCCACGTACTCGGCATGGAGCTGAATCTGCTGCTTCGGTGGCGATGCGCTCGGCTGCGCCTCGGTCATGCGCGAGGAAGGCGGATGACCCTGCTGCCCACGGGTGCCTGAACGACCACCGGCCGTGCGGCCGGTGGTTCTATTTCCAGAGTGAGGAGCACCACTGGACGACCTCCCACAATCTGCTCTTGGCGTACCGACACGACATGGAGCGGACGCCGCCCGCCACCTTCGTGAGGCACCAGTACGATGTCGCCAGCGACTACCTCCTCGGCGAGGATTGACACCCCGCCATCACCACGTGTGCTCACCATCGCCCACCCTCCGTTCGCAGCGTCCAACGTTGTGCTCACCGCGACCCTATCGACGGGTGCCGACAACTGTCTTCGTTGAACCGCTCCAGCCGAATGCACACGCTTGAGTTCTTACCCACCTCAGCTTGCTGGCAGAACACGGCTCGCCGCGGGTTCGACGTTCTGCGTGCAGGGCAGTCTCCGCCGTCCGATTGCTTGGATCGCGCTGCGGTAGTCGGTCGCCGAGAATTTCCGTATGGCGCTGGATACTCCCCTCAACACACGCCAGCTCGACGTACTCCGCTGGATCGGTGACGGCTGTCCCGACGGTCGATGGACCAACACCGGCTATAAGGCGACTGCTGCCGCCTTGCAGAACCGGCGTCTGGTCACGATCAGCAAGCGAGGTGGTTGGAAGGCGACGATCGAACCAGCCGGCACCTACTACCTGACGCACGGCGACTACCCGAAGGATCACTTCCCGAACAAGCGTCGGTCGTACAGTCGCACGATTCGGTTGGCGCATTCAGAGCAAGGGAATCCACAACGATCGCTCACCCGTCCAGGTCCCGACGATCCCACGCCGACCCGAAAGTTGTTGCAGGACATCATCGATGCTGGTGGCGTTCTGGAACTGAATACCAAGGGCGATGACACCAACTACGGCAATCTGGTCGCGATCATCAACAGGAGGGAGATGGCTCCGGACGGCCAGCAAGTGATTTTGATGGATGGCGCCAGCTGCTACCAGAAGGTGTTTCGGCTGTCGTCGGTCGCCGAGTGGAAGACGCAGCCACCAGCCGAGGTCGTGGCTGCCGACCGCATTGGGCGCTGGCACTCCGCGGTGGCGGCGCTGCGAAGCGAGAACCGGCTCACTTCGATCGAATCACCACAGCGGCAGCGCGCGCTGCGATTGCTGCACGCCCTGGCACGTGAGGCAGAAGCACGCGGCTACACCGTGAATGAAGCACCGAAACGGGAGCACCGCGGCTATGGCTACCATGACCGCAACGAGCTGCCCGGATGCGTGATCGTCGGCGTGACGCCGGTCAAGTGCGGGATCGGCATTAAGCAGCTGCAGGACAAGGCGCCCCACGAGGCAACACTGAAGGAACTCGAACGGGCCAAGCGCGAGTCGTGGTACCGAATCCCTACCCATGACTACGTACCGTCCAAGCGACTGTCGATCACCCTGAACACCGACAGCCGGTATTCCTCGGAGGTGTCGTGGGCGGACACCAAGACGATCCCGCTGGAGTCGCGGCTGCCGGATGTCATGACCTTGTTCGAGCGCTGGTCGCTGATTCATACCGAGCGCACCGAAGCCGAGCGACTGGCGGAGGTCGAGAAGCAGAAGCGGCAAGAACGGGAAGATGAACTCGCCCGCCAGGCCTACGTGCAGCACGCGCTGGGGGAGCGGCTGATCGCAGACATGAAGGACTGGGAGTTGGCTGGCCGGCTGCGCCTCTACCTCGCTGACATGGCCGAGCGCATCGGAACCATCGCCGACGAGGAGCAACGAGCGGCAGCCATCGAGTGGATGCATTGGTGCGAGCGCTACAGCGGCGAACGTGACCCGCTGACGAAGCCCATTCGCCAGCCGAAGGTCAAGCCACCGGACTACACCGAGCTTCGCGACTTCCGACAACGCCTCGGCTTCGCCCATCGGTGGTGAGGTGCACCGCCCTACCCGTTGACCTGAGCGCGCCGGCTACATCTGAATTTCTTGTCGGTGGTCTCTGTCAGAGTCGGGTTAAGCGCCATCGCCGAACTACCTCAGTCGAGTAGTTAGCTGTATACCTGAGGTTGTTTGGCTTCTTGTGTCAATGAAGTGCTATTTAAGTGACCACCGGGGAGGTCGATCAATTTGCTATGCCTTGTCTCTCACGGTCAGAAGGACGTACCATCGCCACCTGTGCCGTCTGACCGTCGAACAGGTCGTTGGGGGTTCCACGGTCCGGTTGCGTCGTCGATGGATGACGTCCTCACGCCCTGCCGCCGGTACCCCTTCCGACCCGCTATCGGCAGGAACCACGACGGACCGAATCTGCCACACCTGCGTCCATCCGCGTCGGGGACGACGGGCGCCTGCCGATGAACAGACATGAGTCGGAGCCTGGGCTCGATGCGGCTGGCACCGCGGAAGCCTGGATCACCGACGGCGTTTCCGTACCTCGCTCTAAGCTGCGAGTCATGGCGGGGTTGTTTGGGAAGTCCAAGTTGCGGGAGCGCGCGCAGCAGATTCAGACGCAGGACGTGCAGGCTCATATTGATTTGGTGCGGACCTGGCACTCCGACTACCACCAGGGTCAGCTCAAAACGGACAACGAGACTAGCCGTGAGCAGGGATATAACCAGGACTTCTTCGTCACGATTCTGGGATATCGGCAGGCGCCGATCGTCCCTACCACCTTCAAACCGAAGGACACGACCGAGAGTAAGCAGTTCCCGGACGCAGTACTGAAGTACGAGGACCCATCGGCCGACATCAAGAACATTTTCGCCGTGGTGGAACTCAAAGGAGCTAGCACACCCCTCGACAAGCCGCAGCAGCGGGAAGGCAACCTGACGCCGGTCCAACAAGCGTTCAAGTACAAGCCTCAATACCCGACGTGCCCATTCGTCGTGGTCAGCAATTTTTGGGAGTTCCGGCTCTACAACACCAACGAGCTGGTCTTTGAGTCTTGGACGCTCGACGATCTTGTCGACCCCGAAGACGATTACATCAAGTTCAAGACCTGGTACGTGCTAATGCACGTCGATAACTTCACTGCTGCGCGCGGGCTGTCGAACACCCAAACTCTTCTCCGTCTGGTCCTGACGGCGCAGGAAGAGATCGGTAAGGAGTTTTACGAGCGGTACAAGGACGCTCGCATCAAACTGTTGCGCGACATCCTCAAGAAGAACCCAACGGTTGACTCCGACCTTGCCATCGAAAAGGCCCAGACGATCATCGACCGAGTGGTCTTCGCGTGCTTCGCGGAAGACATCGGGCTACTGCCGCCGGACATCGTTGAGATTGTGGTCCGAGAAGCCGAAGAATCGAAGGTGGACACTTCGATCTTCAACGCGTTCAAGCGACTGTTCGCGGCGATCGACAAAGGCAGCGCGACGCTTGAGATTCCCAACGGATACAACGGCGGCCTCTTCGCAACTGACTCTGTCATCGACAGCCTTGACATCTCGGACGATGTGATGAGGCGTCTCGCCAAACTGTCGGGATACGAGTTCGAGGAACAACTCCCCGTCAATGTCCTGGGACACATCTTCGAGCAGTCGATCACCGACCTCGAAAGTATTCGTCGCCAGGTACATGACGACGTAGATCCTGATGAGTTAAGGCCGGACGCAGCCACGCACGACGGTCAGCGACACAGAGAAGGGATCTACTACACCCCGGACTACATCGTCCGGTACATCGTCGATAACACGGTCGGCGCCTACTTACGCGAGAAGGAACGCGAGATACAAGCCAAGCACCGGCTGACTGGACGTCTTGGCGAAAAGGGCTACGCGGAGCGCCAGCAGAAGGCCTACATCGAGTTTCAGTTCATCTTGCAGGACATCAAAGTGCTCGATCTCGCCTGCGGCTCAGGTGCTTTCCTGGTTTACGTCTTCGACTACTTGTTCCGAGAGAATCAGCGCGTAGCCGACATCCTCGGCGACGCGGCGCTGTACTCGACCGACGATTTCGTGCGCAATATCCTGACGACCAATATCTTCGGCGTCGACCTGAACCGTGAGTCCGTCGAGATCACCAAGCTCAGTCTGTGGCTCAAGACGGCCGAGAAGAACAAGCCACTCGCCTCGCTCGACGGCAACATCAAGTGCGGGAATTCGCTGATCGACAACGCCATGTTCACCGACAAGCCATTCAACTGGTCGGAAGATTTCGCCGCAGTCATCGCCAAGGGCGGCTTCGATGTGGTCGTAGGGAACCCGCCGTACGTCAACGCTATTGAGATGTCTCGAAATATCGCCGCGCCGGAGCGTAGGTTCATGCGGTCGGGCTACACGACGGCCGTCGGTGCCGTCGACCTCTACATCTACTTCTTTGAGCGCGGCATTGAACTGCTGAAGCCGGGCGGCAAGCTCGGGTTCATCACACCGAACCGCTGGCTATCCGTCAGTTATGGAGCGGCCTTGCGTCAATGGTTGATCGACAATACCGAGTTCGACTCGATTCTCAACGCGTCCGACACCCACGTCTTCGAGGATGCTGACGTTTACCCCGTCATCACTATCTTGAACAAGCGCGCGACAGGCGTCCCGTACAAGATCACGGCCGGACGCCTGGAAGAAATGTCTGCTGTTCCGCTTGGGACAGACCATGATTCGACCAAACTGTCCTCACTCCCGGACAACATCATGGGGTTCTTGCTCAACGACAAGTTGCCGATCACCGAGAAAGTTTTCGGTCAGTCTGCCCGTCTGGGGATCGTTGGCGAGATCAACGCAACGTCGACGGCAGCCGAAGCCGATCAGTACGCAGCCCACGTCAGCGACGTTCCGGGACACAAGATTATCAACACGGGCACGATCGATCAGTACACAAGCCTGTGGGGTCTTCGCGGTTTCAGAAAGCAAGGTCGGGTCATTGCGAAGCCCTATCTCGACCTGGACCAGGTGAGCGAGAACCGTCGGCGGCTCTACGAGTCGTCCAAGATCATCTTCGCCAAGATCGCACTGCGGTCGGAGGCTGTGTACGACAGCCTGGGGGAATACGCGTCAATCGACACCAACTGCATTCACACGATAAAAGACGATTTCCTTCCGGAATACGTTCTTGCTTGGGTCAACTCACGCCTCTATAACTACGTGTTCACGTGCCTGTTCGACGGCGCCCGGATGGCCGGCGGCTACCTCGGATTCTCCGCCCCCAACCTCCGATGCACGCCAATTAAGCGGATCGATACCGACGCGCAGGAGTCATTCGTCAAGGTTGCGAGCCGGCTGTCGGCCCTGTACCGAGAAAGAGCCGAGGCAGACGACGCGTTCAAGACTTTGATCAAGACAACGTTCGGTCTGACTTCATGGCCGACTGCCAACGGTGCATGGTGGAGCCTAGAAAGTCCGGCGTTCGTGTCCAACTTCCGCAGGCGGTTCAACATCTCGGAAGTCGAGGACCTCATGGGTGCCCATGCCAAACACGGTGCAGTGGTCGGAGAGAAGGTGGCCGAGATTGCGAAGCTCACTCAGCAGATCGACAGGTCCTTCTACAAGCTGTTCGGGTTGACCAGGCGGGAGATTGAACTCGTGGAGGCGATGGAGTTCACCATCCTCTGATGTTCGATTGATGTCGGAGCACTGTCGATCTAGACCTCCCTGTGCGTCGATCGATGTGTTGGTTTGACGTTCGCCCAATGGTCATGCATTTGCGAAACCCGTAGCCGAGGAGATTGGTGCGAATGGTATGCCCGGCGGGGATTATTGGACCAAGGAGACGAAATCTAATCCGCCGTTTATCCGTGATCGCCTTTGTTCGCGCTGCCCTATCTGAGCAACGCGGCACGTAGTCAGGTTCGCCGCTACTGAACGGCGATGCTGAGGTAAAGATGCAGTTCGAGGACGGTATATCCACATGTCGGACCTCGCCGCTATGCTTGAGTTCGTATTTACAGTTACTGCGAAACTGTCATAATGAAACACAGCTAAAAATAGAATGCGCATGAAGCGTTAAGGGGGAGACATGAGCGAGCCGGGTTCCGATCCGAAGTATCCGATTTACCTGGATGAGCCCGCAGATGTCGATCTGCTTTCGTTTGATGCTGTAGCCGGCGCGGTCACGGACGCGCTCCGGGACGAAACACTGGACCCGATCGCATTGGGGTTGTCGGGATCGTGGGGGAGTGGCAAGACCTCGGTGCTTCGGTTGATTGCGAAACAGCTGAAGCCGGCCGAGGGGCAGCCGGTGTCAACGCTGGTGATTGAGACGGACCCCTGGCGTTACGACCCGGCGATCGGCGCGAAGGAATCACTGATCGGTGAGATCCTCACCAAGCTGAGTGGCCAGATCGTCGAAGATGAGGACACTGGCAGCAAGGCAAAAAAGCTTGTGAAGCGGCTCGCGAAGCGGGTGGACTGGGGGAAGGCGCTCCAGGTTGCGGCTAAATCTTCGATCACGATGACGCTCCCCGATGTCGACTCGGTTCTTGGGCTTATCAAGCCGAAGCCGGACGATGATGATCCCGAGCCGATTTCCGACATGGTGGAGTTCCGGGCGGAGTTCAACGAGCTGCTGCAATCCGACGGACTGGCACATATTCAGAACGTGGTCATTCTTGTAGATGATCTCGATCGATGCCTACCGCCAACCGTCGTCGAGACGCTTGAGACGATCCGGCTGTTCCTGTCCGTGCCGAAGATGTCATTCGTCATCGCGGCTGATGAGACGCGCATCGCCGAAGCGATTGCCGCTCATTTCCCACGGACCGATCAGACTGACGACGATGAGGAGTCTCCATCAAAGCTGTATCTCCACAAGATCGTTCAGACGTCAGTCCCCGTTCCTGCGCTCAGCGACTTTGACACAGAAGCCTATCTCGTTCTCCTGCAGGTGAAGTCAGGCATGACCCGGGAAGACTACGACACGCTGGTTAACGAGGTTTCTGACGCCCGGCGCAGTGGAAATCCGCTTGATGATGTCAAGGCACTGTCGGCGGAACAGTACGTTGCGGCGCGCGCGACCGCGACCAGGCTGAAGCCGATCGTGCACGAGAAGACGAAGGGCAATCCGCGACGAATCAAACGCTTCCTCAACGACCTGTCCGTTCGCCAGAACGTTGCGGCGAAGCGTGGAATCACGCTCGATCCCACCGCCATAGCCAAGCTGATGATTCTAGAGGCGTACTTCGACGATGAGTTCCGCATGCTTGCCGGCTGGTTAAGCAATAACTCGCTACGCGACAACGTTCGTGAGCTTGAGCGGCAGGCGGGAACACCGAGTGATACTGAGTCGGGTGAGCCTGCGAGCCCACCTGACGCCGACGGTGAGAAGGAAGTGGCTAGGGCTGCCGCCACCACGAAAGGCGCGAAGGCAGGCGATGCGAGCAAGCCGAAGTTCACAGACAACTTCATCCGATGGGCGCGGGTATTGCCTTCTCTGAGCGATAAGGACATCGCTTCGTATGGCGTGTTCCCGCTGAATG
>NZ_BLTG01000019.1 GCF_017312405.1 Mycobacterium sp. PO1 | reverse complement strand
GTTGCGCACGGCGTTGACCGCCGTCGGCGACAGCCGCGCCGTGGTGGCCGACCCCGAGGCCAAGTACTGGGGTATCGAACTCGGAGAACGCACCCTGTTGCCCGGCCCGGCGGCCCGCCTCTTCGCCACGCGGTTCGAGGACTGGATCGTCAGGGCAGCAGCCCGGGGCTGAGGCGGCGGCGTCCGTGGCCGCACGAGCGCGCAGTGGGGCGGGTTAGACTGCACACCGCCACATCAAGACCGGACCAGCCCGCGGCAAGGGTGACGGCGAGGTCCACGCACAGCGGGCGCGGTGATGCGAATGTCGACCCGGGGTCGGGAAGTGCCTCTTCGCGGTCGCGAGGCCGAGCGCAAGACCCTCGATGACCTCATCGCAGGTGTCGGACCGGGTAGCTCGCAGGTGCTGGTTCTGCGCGGCGAGGCCGGCGNNCGGCCGCCGCGGCCCGGCCGCTGGTGTGCGTCATCGACGATGCCCAATGGCTGGATCAGGTGACGGTGCAAACCCTGGCATTCGTGGCCCGGCGCCTGCTTGCTGAACCGGTCGCACTGGTATTCGCTGTGCGGGACAGCCCCGAGTTGTTGCAGGGACTGCCAGAGTTGACCGTCAGCGGCCTGTCGGACGCCGACGCGAGGGAGTTGCTCGAATCGGTGATGGTGGGTGGCATGGATCCGCGCGTGCGTGACCGGATCGTCGCCGAGACCCGCGGCCTGCCGCTGGCAATTCTCGAGGTGCCCAGAAGCATCTCTGCCGCGGAACTGTCGGGTGGCTTCTGGATTTCGGGGAAGCGCTCCTCGCCGGCGGCTGTCGAGAAGGGTTTTGTGCGCCGGATTCACGCACTTCCCGAGAAGACGCAACTGCTGTTGCTCGTCGCCGCGGCCGAGCCCATCGGCGATGCCGGGTTGTTCCTCGGCGCGGCAGCACAATTGGGAGTGTCCATCGATGCTCTGGCCCCTGCTGAGGCGGACGGTCTGATCGTCTTCGGTCCCCAGATGCGGTTTCGTCATCCGCTGATTCGATCCGCCGCCTACCGGGCGGCAGATCTGGCTGACCGCAGGGCGGCCCACCGCGCCTTGGCTGATGCGACGGACGCCATGACAGATCCGGACCGTCGGGCGTGGCATGCGGCGCAGGCCGCCGCTGGTCCCGACGAGACGATCGCCGCCGACCTCGAACGTTCGGCGCAGCGCGCTCAGCAGCGGGGCGGAGTTGCTGCGGCGGCGACATTTCTGGAACGCGCGACGGCGTTGACGGCAGACCCTGGGATGCGAGGCACCCGGGCTCTGGCCGCGGCACAGGCCAAGCGCGATGCGGCCGACGCCTCAGCTGCCCACGCGTTGTTGTCCATCGCCGAGACCAGCGATGTCTCGCCGCTGCAGCAGGCACAGGTGGCGAGGCTCCGAGCCCAGATGGACTTCGTAGGCAGCCGATCCGGTGAGACGGGCGCCCCGCGGGTCGCCGAGACCGCGGCGGCACTGCTCGATGCTGCCCGAAGGCTCGAACGCGTCGACGACTACAGCTCGCGGGAATGCTACCTCGAGTCGATAGCAGCCCTGATCTACGCCGGCCGCCTCGCCGACCCGGTCGCCCTCCAGCAGGTCGCCGAGGCCGCGCTCGCCGCCCTCGCCCATACTGCCGGAGACCTGCGACCCGTCGACCTCTTGTTGAAAGGCATGGCGCAGCGAATCACCGGCGGTCTCCGAGCCGGCGCCGATACGTTGCGCGCGGCCCTTGCCGGGATGCGCCACCAGGCTGACACAGACCCGCCCGCCGTCGGGCGGTGGTTGCGTGTGCCCGGCTTTCCGATCCTGCAGGAATCGGCCGCCCACGAACTGTGGGACGAACAGACCGTGCGGCACCTGTCGACCACCGCGGTGAACCATGCGCGCGACACGGGTGCGCTCGCCGGCCTGCCGCGCGCGCTGACCTACCGCGCCGGAGTGCACCTGCTCTCAGGAGAGTTCGCCCAGGCCGGGCAGCTACTCGGCGAGGCCGCCTCGATCACCGAGGCAACCGCTGGTAGGTCGCCGGTGCGCTACCACTCGGTGTTGCTGGCCGCATGGCGTGGCGACTCCGTGACCGCCGGCCACCTCGTCGACACCGCCGCCGACGACGGCACTCTCCGCGGCGAGGGACGACTACACGGCCTCACCCGTTACGCGTCCGCCGTGCTGAACAACGGCCTGGCCCGCTACGACGAGGCGTTCGCCGCCGCCCGCGTCGCGTGCAACCATCTGGACCTGGGTTTCCATGGCTGGTGCCTGTACGAACTGGTGGAGGCCGCCACCCACAGCGGAGAAGACAACGCGGCGAAGGAAGCGGTCGCTCGCCTCGAGGACAGTGCAGGACTCAGCGGAACCGACTGGGGCTTAGGAGTTTTGGCCAGTGCACAGGCAATGCGGGCAGCCGACGACACCGCCGACGGGCTGTTCACCGAAGCCGTCGAGCGGCTGAGCCGCACCCCCATCACAGTGCACCTGGCCCGGACGCGGCTGCTGTACGGCGAATGGTTGCGGCGGGCGAATCGGCGCACCGACGCTCGACGCGAGCTGGCCGCGGCGCACGAAGCTTTCGAGCGGATGGGCGCTCAGGGATTCGCAGAACGGGCCCGCCGCGAGTTGGCGGCCACCGGCGAGAAGGTCCGCCGGCAGCAGACGCGCACGGGCGGGGAGCTGACTGCCCAGGAGGCGCAGATCGCCCGTCTGGCCGCCGAGGGACTGACCAACCAAGAAATCGGCGCCCAACTGTTCATCAGCTCCCACACCGTGGAATGGCATCTTCGGAAGGTCTTTCCCAAGCTGGGAGTGACCTCGCGCCGGCAACTGCGCGCATTGTCCTTCTGAGCCCATCCGGACACCGTCGCCGGGTTCTCCGTGCGTCACGCACCCCTGGGCAGTGGACTCTCCGCCAACACCTACGGACCCTTGATACGCCACTACGGACAACCAAGGGTCCGCATCGGCCGCGCTGCCGCGATCGTGAAATACGACAGCAGCCGGAAATGAGGAGACCCGATCATGACCGTCACCTATCTGCCCACCGCAACGACGCCCGACCCTGCCCTCGCCATTGGATTCGCGAGGGAGGTCGAGCCACTCATCGACGTCCTCACCCGCCGGGCCCGGCGGCTCACTCGGTGTGAAGCCGATGCCGAGGACCTCCTGCAGGACACCCTGTTGCGGGCGTACACCGGCTTCCACACCTTCGAAGCAGGCACCAACCTCAAGGCGTGGTTGTTCCGTTGCCTCTACAACCGGTGGGTCAGTGGCTACCGCGCGAAGCAGGCACGGGTCGCCGAGGTGCTGACGGACAGTGTCGACGAGCGCGACCTGGCCGCTACGGCGTCCTACCTGCCCGGTAGCGGCCGATCGGCCGAAACCGAGATACTCGAATCACTGCCCGACGCCGACATCAAGGCGGCAATGCGCGCCCTACCCGACGGCTTCGCCGAAGTCCTGTACTACGCCGATGTCGAGGGTTACACCTACGCCGAAACCGCCGAAATACTCGGAATTCCGGCCGGAACCGTGATGTCGCGGGTCTTCCGCGCCCGCAAGCGGCTGCGCCTCGCGCTGGCCCACCGGGCTCACTTCCGTATCGAATCCGTGACCGCGCCCGTCGTAGCCTGAGTGGAGGATCCCAGTGGAACTTTCGAACAAGACTGCCCTGATCACCGGCGGGACAGCGGGCATCGGACTGGCTTGTGCGCGCCTGTTCGCCCGTGAGGGCGCCACCGTCGCCATCACCGGGCGTGACGCGGCCCGCGGTGCCGCCGCGGCCGCGGAGATCGGCGCTGCCGTCCGATTCCTGCGAGCCGACCTGGCCGACGTGGAGTCGGTGCGGGCACTGGTGCGGCACGCCGGTGCGGTCGACATCCTCGTCAACAACGCCGCGAGCTTCCCGGCAGCGCTGACCCTGGACCAGCAACTCGACTCGTTCGAGACGACATTCGACACCAACGTCCGCGGCGCCTACTTTCTGGCTGCCGGCCTCGTGCCCGGCATGCTCGACCGAGGGCACGGCAGCATCATCAACGTCACCACAATGGTCGCGTCCAAAGGCGTACCCGGGGCCGGTGCCTACAGCGCATCCAAGGCGGCTCTGGAATCCCTCACCCGAACCTGGGCGGCCGAGTTCGGTCCGTCAGGAATCCGGGTGAACAGCGTCGCCCCGGGGCCGACCAGAACCGAAGGCGTCGAGGCAGAGTGGGGCGAAACCAACGAACAACTGGGGCGCTCACTGCCCCTGGGACGCACGGCCAGCCCCGACGAGATCGCCCAGGCCGTGCTGTTCCTCGCCTCGCCGCGCGCCACATTCATCACCGGCTCGGTGCTGCACGCCGACGGTGGCGGCAGCGCCATCTGAGATACCCGAAGGAAGACATGGTCACTCGATACGATCCCTCCTGGGAAGACGCGCTGACGGTTCTGCAGGAGGTGACGCCCCCGTTCATCCCGTCCGGTGCGCACGCCATGACCGTTGTCGTGGACTACCCGGCGGGCAGCCCCGGCGCCCCGCCACACCGCCATCCCGGCGGGCCGGCATTCGGCCTGGTGCTGGAGGGCGAAATGCTCTTCGAAGTCGAAGGCCAGCCACCCCGGGTGGTACGGGCAGGGCAAGCCTTCTGGGAACCCGGCGGCGACGTGATCCACTACTCGGACGCCAACAACCGCGACGACCTGAGATGCCGCTTCACCGTCACGATGCTGTGCGCTCCGGGCGAACCCATGCTCGTACTGGTCGACGACGACGAGCTCGACGCCCGCAAGCACCTGCGAGTCTCGCCCGAGGAGTAGTGCCGGCCGTGGGCTGCCCTCAGGGAGAACTCACGTGGCTTAGCTCAGGGGTTCCGACAGGCTCTCGAAACCCCTGAACTGGGCACCGCGGTCCTCAGAAGTCCCACATGGCAGGGACCAAGCGGAACCCGTTGCGGCCGAGGGCGGCATGGCAGGCCGACGGGACCAGCAGATGCGCGCGTGCCCCCATTTGCCGGTGCCGCTATGGGTGAGCGCCGCTTCAGCGTCCCGACATCGCCGGAAGGACGTGATCAACGAGCAGCGGCGCCAAGTCGCCGGGGTAGGGGCATTGCCGCACCGGTTGCCAGCGCAATTCCTCGATCTCAGCGGCAGCCCCACGCACAGCCACCCACGGATGCGTGTACACGGTCGCCTCAACCATGCGGCCAGGCTCATTGGCAGCCTCGGCGGTGAACACACCGAGCAACGTCAACCGTGCTACATCCAGCTCCACGGCAAGCTCTTCGGCCACCTCACGAATCGCCGCAGCTGTCGAGGACTCACCGGCCTCGGGTTTACCACCAGGGAGCATGAAACGATTCGTGTTCCGTTTGCGAACCGTGAGTACACCGCCACGGTCGTCGCGAAGAACGACAGCACTGACCCGAATCGTCGACTCCGGATTTCCCGCATTCGCCCCGCGCATGGTGCCGTACGTTACGGCAGGACCAGCAGTTTGACCCCACGCTTGGTCGAGCCAGGAGAACCAGAACCTGTAAGCGGATGAGCGTCAGTCAATTCGGCTTGGTGGGAGGTATCTCGGGAAGGTGGAATTCCTGCATCGACGCCGTCAGTGCCTCACGCAGGGTGCCGACTGCGGGGGTGTCGAGCCAGTAGCGGACTGCGGTGTGGATGGCAGCGACGACCAGGGCAGCCGTCAGGCGGGGTTTGAGTTCTGCTGAGTCTGAGTTGGTGCGGGTGGCGATTTCGGCGGCGATGGCCTGTTCGACGTGGGCATCGGCTTTTCGCTCTTCGGCGAACAGGGATGGTTCGTTGCGGATCAGCTGTGACCGAGCGATCCAGTCGCGGTCGGGTTCGCCGGGGAACAGCTCGAGCACGGCAGCAGTGAGCGCATCGTGGAGGGATTCGTGGGCTGGCCTCGCGCGCAGGGCTGAACAGAAGGTGTCGGCGCGAAAGGTCGCGACGCTGACGATGGCGGCCTCTTTACTGGGAAAATAGTTGTTGAATGTGCGTGGCGAGATTCCTGCCTCCGCGGCGATGTCCTCGACGCGGACGTGCGCGATTCCCCGTTCGACTGCCAGCCGCAGTGCGATGGAACTGAGCTGGGCGCGGGTGTGGCGTTTCTTGCGTTCGCGCAGTCCGAGGCCGTCGTCATGCTCAGGGGCGGTCATGGGTTGAATTCTCGTTGCTGTGGGCAAAGGCGTACTCGCGCAGGGTACGTGGCGTGTCCGATTGGTGACCCAACAGGTAGGACGTCAGGCGGGTGGACAGCAGCATGTTCCGGGCGAGGATACCGAGTCGAGTCCTCGGTACCGAGATGTTGGTGAAGAGTCCGGACTGCTTCTGTGCGACCAGAGGGCGTTGGGCCGCTTCGTAGCGGTCCAATGCTGCGGTGATCGGGCCGCCCGCAGCTATCTCGCCGGCGAGTCGGTACGCGCCGGCCAGCGCCAGTAGTGCGCCGGCGCCCGAGGCCGGTGATGCACAGTAGGCGGCATCGCCGACCAGGACGACGCGTCCCTTCGACCAGGACGGCATCTGCACTTGGTCCAGGGCGTCGAAGTAGAAATCCCCGGCGGCATCGGCGGCAGCGAGCATCTGGGGGACATACCATCCCATCCCGGCGAACGCCTCCCGAAGCAGCCGCCGCTGCGCGGCGATATCGCGGTAGTCATAGCTCAGCGGGTACTTGCTGTGGAACATGAAGTTCATCAGCCCCTGCCCGGTCTCAGCGCGGAACACGGCTGCCGACCGGCCGGGCTCGTTGTAGAACGTGGTCCAAAGGCTCTCGCCCACAGCAAGATCGGCGCTGGCGACTGCGTAATAGTGGTGTTTGAAGACACGGAAACCCTTTTCCGGCCCGAACGCCAGACGTCTTACGCCGGAATGGATTCCGTCAGCGCCGACGACCAGATCGAAGCGTCGCTGAGACCCGCCGCGGAAGGTCACGTCAACTCCGTCACGGTCTTGATCAAGGGCAGTGACTGCATCGTCGAAGAGGTACTCGACGTCGTCGCGGGTCGCCTCGTTGAGCAGGGACGCCAGATCTCCGCGGGTGATCTCGATGTCTTCGGAACCCACCATGGCATGCAGGCCGGCTGTCGTGACGCGTGCGCGTTGACGATCGCGGCTGTCTACGAATCGCATGCCTTGGGTGTTGAGCGCGTGGGCCCGGACGGCCGCACTGAGGCCCATTCGGTTGATGATGTCCAGCGCTTCACCCCGGATGTCGACACCATTGCCGCCTGCGCGCAGGGCGGGGGCCTGCTCAACGATGGCCACCTCGAAACCGCCTCGGACGAGCCAGTACGCAGTAGCAGGGCCGGAGAGACTGGCACCGGAAATCAAGACTGAAGGCTTCGGCATGGTTAGTAACGCTACCTAATTATTGCGGGGCATGCAATATTGCGCAATACGCAACTTTAGGTCCGTCGGCGTAGTGGTCCTCTTAGACGAGCGGGCCCGATGGCTACGACCCGGCAGACCATGGTGATCCGGATCGCCTGTCGCCGCCGCTGACTGATGCGGCCTGCCGCTTGACCTGAACCGAAGTTGCGGTCTTACGCTTGGCTGCGCAAGCTGGACAACACATCTGGGCGCATCGTGCTCGCACCAAGACCGGTTGTGCTGTAGTGCATGCACGCTGGCTTGTGTGATGCCCCACCCCGAATGGGATACCGGACACCTCGAAGGCCAGCCCGAGGCGGGAACGATAACTCGCCAGGCGACGTCGCGAGGATCGCTGACGTCACCATCACATCAATCGGTCGGGTGTGAAGGTGACGTCAACTCCGCCCACCGTCATGGTGACCTGACCTTCGAGCACCATCACCTGCGCCGCGATCCGCCGATCGACAGTCTCAGCCAGTCGCCGCACCGGATCGTGCGGTATCTGCACCACGGACAGATTCGACAGTCCCGCCACTTTGGGGCCGACGGTGCGCCACCAGGTGGGCACTCCGGCGGCGAAGGGGAACAGCAGCACCTGTTCGCCTTGGCCGGCCGCCTTGCTCAAGGCGCGTTCATCGGGCTGGCCGACGATGATCCACTCCAGAATCCAGCCCGTGTAATCGGCGAGTCGCAAGTCCGGTACGCCAGGGGTCGACAGGCCCGCCCCGAACGCCAACTCGCCGTCGACGTCGCTCAACCGGTGCGCACGCAGCCCAAATGCCAGCAGGCGCAATACCATCCGCTCATCGGTCTCACTGGGGTGACGGGCGACGGTCAGCGAGTGATCGGCGTAGTAACCGTGATCGACATCGGAGACGCCGAGTTCCACCTTGAACACCGTTGCGGAAAGGGCCACGCCTCAGTGTCCACCCTGGAGGTTCCCCTCGACCAGTCGGTGGTCGCCGTGATGGCTGCAGCGGGCCGTCGGGTGTCCGACCGGGTTCAATTCGATTCTTCGTCTCCACAGCCCCTAATCGATGCGAGGGGGTAGATCAACGGTCCCGCCCGCCACATCGATGGCGACCTTGCCGCGCAGCGCATACGACCGTCGGTCCTCCAGGATCTCGTGCGCCTCGCCCGTTCGAGCGAGCGGAAGCGTCGCACCGATGACCGGTTTGACAAGACCCCGCTCGACCAGAGTGGTCAGCGCGTCCAGCTTTCCGCGGTTCTGTCGGGTGAACACGAAGTGGTAGGCGGCGTTCTTTCCCCATGCCTCGATGAGGTTCTGCGGTCGCGCGATGTCGACGATGCTGACGACGCGCCCGGCGTCGGCGAGCGTCAGCGGGCTCCGGGTGAGCGCGTCACCGCCGATCGTGTCGAACACGACATCGACCCCCGCACCGCGCGTCGTCTCGGCCACGGCCTCGACATAGTCCGACGTGGCGTAGTCGATGGCCGCGTCCGCTCCGAGCGAGCGCACGAACTCATGGTCACCGGATTTCGCTGTGGTGATCACGCGGGCACCCATCGCCTTGGCGACCTGGATTGCGATCGTGCCGACACCACCGGTGCCACCATGGATGAGGATCGTCTCCCCGACGGTGAGTTGAGCCCTTGTCACCAAGGACTCCCAGACTGTGCCGCCGACGAGAGTCAGGCTCGCTGCTTCCAGGTGGCTGAGGTTGTCCGGTTTGCGGCCGACGAGATCGACCTCGGCGACGTGCTGTTCGGCGTAGGAGCCGGGGCCGCCGAAGATCTGGGGCGTGTAGTACACCGCATCGCCGGCACGGAACTCGCTGACATGCGAGCCGACGTCCTCAATCACCCCGGAGACGTCGTGGCCGATGATCGCCGGCAGCGGCACGAGGTCGGCGTAGTCTCCGCGGCGGATCTGATAGTCGAGGGGGTTGACCGCGGTCGCGTGCACACCCACCCGCACCTGGCGGGGTCCGACTGGCGGGACGGCGACCTCCCGCAACTCGAACGCATCGGGCCCGCCGAAACGGGCGAGGACAACGGCTTCCATCGACTCAGTCATCTCGATGTTCCTCACAGTTCGGTGACGGGGTTGTCTCCGGGCGGGTCATGGCACCACGACGATCTTGCCGCGAAGGTGCCCGGCGTTGCTGGCCTGAAGGGCTGCAGCGGTCTCCTCCAGCGGGAAGGTTTGCCAGATGGGGACGGTCAGAGATCCCTGCTGGATGAGCGAGACTATCTCGCGCAGCGCTGGACCTCGCTCATCACCGGTTCCGCCGGCGAATACTTGGATTCCTTTGTCGGCAGCATCAAATGCGACCAGGGTCAGCACGCGCTCGGGGCCACCGGCAAGTTCGATTGACAGCGGAATCTCGCCGCGGCCGGAGGCGTCCAGGACGGCATCCACGCCGAGAGGTGCAAGGGCGCGGACGCGTTCGACGAGTCCGTCGCCATAGCGGACCGGTTCTGCACCGATCGATTGCAGGTAGTCGAAGTTGCGCTCGCTGGCGGTCCCGATCACCCGCGCTCCACGCGCCACAGCGAGCTGCACCGCGAACGTGCCCACCCCGCCGGCTGCAGCGTGGACGAGGAGGGTCTCCCCGCCGCGAATCTGGAGTCGGTCGAGTACGGACCATGCAGTGCCGCCCGCACCGGCTACGCTGCCGGCCACCTCCCAGCTGAGCTCAGCGGGTTTGACGATCAGGTTGGCCGCATCTGCCAGGGCGTACTCCGACATTGCCGGTGACAGTGAACTGCCCATGACGTGGTCGCCCACGTGGAACGTGGTGACATCGGCGCCGACTTGCTCGACGACCCCGGCCAGATCCGACCCGAGCCCGGCGGGCAAGGTAAGTGGCATCACCTCACGCATGAAGCCCTGCATGATCTTCGAATCGACGGGGTTGACCCCGGCTGCCCGCACAGCGACTTGCACCTGTCCGGCCTTGGCGCTCGGCACTGGGGCGTCGACCACACGGAGCACTTCCGGGCCGCCGTATTCGGTGAACTGGATTGTTCGGGCCATGATGTCATCTCCAATGTGGTCGGCTTCGAATCCTGTTGCAGGGTCATGGCAATCCGGATGGTGGTCACCGGGGGGAGAATCACGCCACCACACGATGGTGTGTCCGGAGGTACCCACGGTCAGCGGCGACAACAGCCAACATGACGCGCAGTTGGGATCGACCGCGGTGGATGCGCGACATGACGGTTCCGATCGGCGTGTTCATGATCGCGCCGATCTCCTTGTAGGCAAGACCCTCGACGTCGGCGTAGTACACCGTCATCCGATACTGTTCGGGCAGGGCATCCAGCGCGTTCTTGATGTCGTCGTCGGGTAGCGACTCCAATGCCTCCACCTCTGCCGAGCGCAGCGCTCTCGGTGCACGCGCAGCGTCGGCGACCAGCCGCCATTCGTCCATCGTGTCGGTGGGCACCTCGTTGGGCCGTCGTAGCTGCCTGCGGTACCGACTGACGTGGGTATTGGCCTGGATGCGCAGCAGCCACGCTTTGAGGTTCGTTCCTTGCTGAAAGGTCCTGAAGCCCTTGTAGGCCTGCACAATGGTGTCCTGCACGAGGTCTTCGGCGTCAGCTCGCTGCAGTGTCATCCGCATGGCCCCACCGAACAGCGTGTCCAGCAGTGGTATGACGTCGCGCTCGAAGCGCGCTGCCAGCTCGGTGTCGGTCTCGTGCGGAATCGTTGCGGGGTGGTCGTCGATGGTCAGAGGTACAGCGGGTTCGAGGTCGATCACCGCGATCTCCTAGAGTTGTTCGGTCAGTGTGAGCACCGGCATCGCGAGGGCGGGTGCGAGGCAGTTCTGGAGTGCGACCACGGCTCGCAGCGGACGCGAGTGGATCGACAGCGAGGCGACCTTGCCTTCTGCGTTGATACCGACCAAATCCACGCCGTCGATCTCGGTGGCGCCGATTCTGGTGTTGGTCACGACAGCGAAATGTCCATCACCAACTATGATTTCGGTGACTGTGAACTCATCGATGACATCGACGAGCCGAGCGACGACTTTCCGGACCTGTTCACGGCCTACGTATGGCGCATCGGCTATCGGGCTCTCGAGAATCACGTACTCGGCGAGCTGAGCCGCTGCACCTTCGGCATCACGCGATTGCACAGCAGCCAGGAATGCCGACAGGCCGGCTGGAATCTCATCCATGCGACAAGGTTCGCAGCGCACACGGCGCCTTCGCGTCGGTGAGAATCCCTTACGTAGGTCTCAGCGGCTACCGTATCCGGGCGCAGCGGAGACTGTCAGTGTGCGGACCAACTGGATGCCGGAGTGGCTCCGGGGAGCATGACGTCCGCTCCACAGAGGCACCGGCCGTCGTCAACGTACCCCGTGGAACACGATCTCCAGAACGGCGTCGAGGTATTCGGGTTCGAGCGGCATCGAGTGAAACAATCGGTACTCGACGACGC
The DNA here is from genome assembly GCF_017312405.1 of Mycobacterium sp. PO1. Lineage (GTDB taxonomy): Bacteria > Actinomycetota > Actinomycetes > Mycobacteriales > Mycobacteriaceae > Mycobacterium. Next base: position 157,765 of record NZ_BLTG01000019.1, on the reverse strand, counting down.
CGTACAGCAGGTCGCGCAGCGTCTGCCAGTCGGCGTCGGCGCGCATCTCGCCGCGCTGTCGCGCCGCCGCCGTCCTCGCGCCGAAGTCCTCGATGTTGGGTGCGACGATCCGGTCGAAGAGCGCGCGCAGGAGTTCAGGGTCGGACTGGCCGGCGGCGATCAGAGACCGGTATGCCGGTCCGAACCCGGTATTCGTGATCAAGTCCAGGATCGCTGTCAGCTGGGTCCGGATGTCGGCGACGATGTCACCGGTGTCCGGGATTGCGACGACCGTGCCGAGGCTCTCTGTCGCGGCTTCGAGGATCACCGCACCTTTGGATGGCCACCAGCGGTAGATCGTCTGCTTGCTCACGCCTGCCTGCCGGGCGATCGCCTCGATGGAGATCTTGTCGTACCCGAGCTCACAGATCATCGACATGGCGGCGTCGAGAATTGCTCGACGCGATCGCTCGTTGCGGCTGGCAGGCATATCGCAAACCGTAGGCGAGACGGCGCTGATTTTATGCAATACGGTCCGTACCGTATTGACGGGAAGCGAGCCGTCTCGTACCGTTGACGTCGGCTGGCGAGGCGCTCCGCGGCTCCGGCGGGAAACCCTCCGATCAGCACGGATAGCCGCCCTGCGGCGAAGGAAGCGAGCCCGTGCCCACGGAACTGAACGACCCACAAGACGCTCTGCACACCCGGCCGATCTCTCTCGGGGGCGACTCGACCCCGGGCGTGTCCCGGGCAAGGGTCGCGCACCGACCCTTCACGAAGGGCATGCTGCGGTGACGATTGTCGAGCAGCCGCCGGTACGGGTGGAGGACTCAGGCCGAGGCCGGCCTGAGTCGACGGCAGCGAAGCTGCTGGGTCGACGCGCAGAGCGCGACAAGATCAGCCAGTTGCTGGCCGAGGCGCCAAAGGGACGCAGCGGGGTGCTGGTGGTACGGGGGGAAGCGGGCATCGGAAAGTCAGCTCTGCTGCAGCACGCCCGCGAGACCGCAGCCTCATCGGGGATCCGGGTGGAATCTTCGGTCGGCGTGGAGTCGGAGACGCAGTTCGCATTCGCCGGCCTGCATCAGCTCTGCGCACCACTACTCGACCGCATCGGAACGCTGCCAGACCCGCAGCAGAACGCCCTCAGCGTGGCATTGGGCTACCGAAGTGGCGCCGCGCCGGACCGGTTCCTGGTCGGGCTGGCCGTCCTGAACCTCCTCGCAGAGGAGGGCCCGATGCTCTGCATCGTCGACGACGCGCAGTGGCTCGACCAGGCGTCCGCGCAGGTTCTTGCGTTCGTGGCGCGGCGGGTGGCGGCAGAGCGGCTGGTGTTGATCTTCGCGGTACGAGACCCCTGCGAGAGTCCCGGAAACCCGCTGGTCGGCTTGCCCGAGGTGCGACTGGCCGGGCTCGGCGAGGCCGACGCTCGAGCGTTGCTGAGGACGGCTGTCCGTGCGCCGCTCGACCGCGGGGTCCGCGACCGGATCGTCGCCGAGGCGCGGGGTAATCCTCTGGCGCTGTTGGAGTTCCCCAGCGGCGTGCAGTTCGCAGGCGGGTTCGAACTCCCCGACGTCATGAGCGTCCCGCGCCGGATCGAGGACAGCTTTCAACGGCGTTCGGGCAGCCTGCCGGTGGCGACGCAGCAGCTGATGTTGGTGGCTGCCTCCGAGCCGACCGGCGATGTAGCGCTGCTGTGGCGCGCGGCCGAACATCTGGGGATCGACCGCGACGCAGCTGCGCCCGCGGAAACCTCAGGGCTGCTGGAGATCGACTCGCGAGTTCGGTTTCGTCACCCACTGGTGCGCTCGGCGGTCTACCGTGCCGCCACGGCGCCGCAGCATCGTCAGGCCCACCACGCTCTGGCCGTCGCCACGGACCCGCGGGTCGACCCGGATCGCCGCGCGTGGCACCGCGCGCAGGCTGTGCTCGGGACTGACGAAGAAGCCGCGGCGGAGCTGGAGCGTTCGGCTGATCGCGCGCTGGCGCGCAGCGGATTCGCCGCCGCTGCTGCATTCCTGAAGCATGCGACCGATCTGACGCCTGAACCTGCCCGACGGGCGAGACGTGCACTGGATGCGGCCAACGCCAAGCACTGCGCCGGCGCGCCCGAGGCCGCCATGGAACTGCTGGAAAGCGTGGACGCCACGCAACTGGATGCGCGGCAGCGCGCCCGTCTGGAGCTGCTCCGCGCACAGATGACGTTCCACCTGACCCAAGGCGGTGAGGTGCCCGGGATGCTGTTGGGCGCCGCTCGGATGTTGACGCCGCTCGATCCCTCGCTTGCTCGAGAGACCTACCTGCAGGCCTTCGACGCGGCGACCATCACCGGGAGTCCGGGTGTCGACGCCGGCCTGCCGGAGATCGCCCAGGCTGTCACGGAAGCACCGGTGCCACCGGGATTGCCCGGACCGGCGGATCTGCTGCTCGATGGATTGGTAGCCGCGCACACCCATGGATTCGAAACCGGAGTGCCGGTTCTCAGGCGGGCTCTGGAAGCGTTCCGCGACCACGTGTTCCCGGTCGAGACCGTCCAAGCCGGCGACGCCGGAAACTGGCTGTGGCTGGCGACACGGACCGCTATCGGGCTGTTCGAGGACGAGTCGGTCATCGTACTGGCCGACCGCTACGTGCGGTTCGCGCGCGAAGCAGGTGCTCTCGCCACGCTACCGGCCGCGCTGCTTGTCTCGGCGTGTGCACGGGTCTACACCGGCGAGCTTGCGCTCGCCGCTGAGTTGGCGGACGAGGCAGCGGTGATCACACAGGTTTCCGGAGCGAAGCCCATGAGCTTCGCGCACACGTATCTGGACGCGTGGCGCGGGGTTGATCCGGCGGCTACCGATCAGTACGACGCCCGCGACTGCGAGGCGACAGAACGCACGCGCGGTATCGAAGACACGGTGTCGATGTGTGCGATGGCGGTGCTCCACAACGGCCGCGGCAACTATGCGGCAGCACGGAAAGCCGCGTCGCAGGCATGCGAGACGTACGAACCAGCGATCAGGTGGCAGGCGCTCCACGAACTCGTCGAATCAGCCACCCGCACCGGCGAATTGGAATCCGCCGTCCTCGCAGCGGAAGAGCTCACCATGAGAGCACGGGCCAGCGGCACCGAATGGGCGCTCGGCGTCGCTGCCCGCTCACAGGCGCTGACCTGCAACGGATCCGAAGCCGAAGAGCACTATCGCGAAGCGGTCGAGCGGCTGGGGAACTGCAGAATGGGTGCCTTCCTGGCCCGCAGCCACCTCGTCTTCGGCGAGTGGCTACGCCGCGAAGGCCGCCGCCACGAAGCACGCGAGCAACTCCGCACCGCCCACGCGCTCCTGTCCGGCATGGGCGCAGAACCCTTCGCCGACCGTGCCGCCCGCGAACTGCGCGCCACCGGCGAGCATCCACGCAAACGAACCGCCCAACCCGCCGACGGGCTCACCGCCCAGGAAGTGACCATCGCACGCCTCGTCGCGACCGGAGCGACCTCCCGTGAGGTCGGTGCGCAACTGTTCCTGAGCCCACGCACCATCGAAGCCCACCTGCGAAACATCTTCCGCAAGCTCGGCATAACCTCACGCCGACAACTCAGGGAGTTGCCGCTGCCCTGACTGAGGCCGGGGTGAAGCGGTCTCGAGCACTGAGCATCGCAGTGCGGCTCATTGAACGATCACCCACATCCCAGCGCAGATAAGTCACGCGTAGCACACCCACCCGCGAACGTGAACGTGGCGAGGAATTCCGTGATGTCCGTGAACCCGGGCCTCGTGCAGTGTGTCGCAATCCGGCTCAGGGGTCATGAGGACTGCTGCCATGCGTTGCAGGCCTTGGTAGCCGGGAACCATCCTGCTCGCGGTCTCCGCGTACCGCGCTACACGGTGCGGGTCGTCGAATGGGTTGGATGATCCGGTCACCTCGTGAGGATGACGTCACCGCTGACCACCCGGCATGACACGTTGCTTTCAGGTAAGAAGTGGCCGCGTGAAAATGGCCGGACGGTGCGGGTCGCGGTGATGTGGCAGGTCCTCCGACCTACCCGCAGCCCGGTAGGGCAGGTTCGCGTAGATTCGTTCGCGCAATCCCAGCACCAGAAGCAGCATCCGACGAAGGCCATCATGTCTGACGATCAGAACCCCAACGTCCCGCCCAATCATCTGTCCATCGATCCGCGCAGCGAGTTCTACAACGAAGAGGTCCTGCTGCGTGATGTGGGCATCCGTTTCAACGGCGTCGAGAAAACGAATGTGCACGAATACGACGTGACCGAGGGCTGGGTGCGTGTCGAGGTTCCTACCGCCAAGGATCGCCGCGGGAATCCCATGGTCGTCAAGCTGAAGGGCACGGTGGAACCCTATTTCCGCGGAGAGGCGTAACTCAGTTCGCGGATTTCCGGCGGGGCGGTCAATGCGCCCCGAGGTTCGATAGCACAGCGAATTCACGCTTTCTGCAGGCCGGATCGTGAATGACCTCCATGCGACACTCGGTCCATGATCGAGCGCAGGATCGACGTCACCACGCCCGAGGGCGAAATGCCCACCTTCATCGTCCATCCGACACACGGTGGCCCCCATCCCGTGGTGATGTACCTGATGGATGCGCCGGGCATCCGGCCGGCGCTCGTCGACATGGCCACCCGTCTGGCGTCGGCGGGGTACTACGTGATGCTTCCCTACCTCTATTACCGCGGCGGTCCGTTTCGCGAGTTCGGCACGAGCGATGAGGACATGCACGCCAGAAAGGATCTGATGGGTTCGGTCACGCCGGGCAACATCGTCGGTGACGCCGCGGCGCTGTTCGCCGCAGCAGCCGGCGACCCGGCGGCGGGTGACGGCCCGGCCGGAGCCGTCGGGTTCTGCATGAGCGGTGGGCTGGCGTTGTCGGTGGCCCGTGCGTTCCCGGACCGGGTGCGCGCCGCGGCGTCGATCCACGGAGCCTGGATCGTCCGCGACAGTGACGACTCACCGCACCTGCACCACGACACGACCCAGGCCGAGTTCTACTTCGCGTGGGTGGACCCCGACGACACGGCTCCGCCGGAAACCCTCGGCGTGACACGCGACGCGCTCGACGATGCCGGGGTGGTGTACACCGTCGATGTCATCACCGATGCGGTGCACGGGTTCGCCCCAGCCGGGCCGCGCTATGACCGGGCCGCCTCCGAACTGCACTGGGAGCGCGTGCACGACCTGCTTCGCCGAAATCTCTGGTGACGACGCGATCATCTTCCCAGTGGGCGGATCACCTATGACGAGAGGCGAGGAGTGGGCAACGCGGTGTCACCGAGAGGTGCAGGGATCTCGGCCGGCAGATAAGGCTCGATGTTGTGCCACGCTCGCTCGATGTAGTCCTGCTTCTCACCGACCGGGGCCACGTAGTGCAACGCCGCTTCGGCCTCGTCCCTCCCGAGCAGTCGCGTGATCACCCACGCGGCGAGGTACTGCGACGCCAAGCAGCCGCCGGCGGTGGCGATGTTGCCCTTGGCGAAGAACGGCTGATTCAACACGCGCACGCCTGCGGCGATCACCCAGGGCTTGGTGACCAGATCGGTGCAGGCGGGCACATCGCGCAGCAGGCCGAGCTTGGCCAGCACCAGGGCCCCGGAGCACTGCGCGGCGATCAGTTGACGGGCCGGGTCCAACCCGCCCAGCAGTTGCATGATCGCCGGGGTTCGGACCACCTCGCGAGTGGCGATACCGCTGCCGACGATGACCGCGTCGGCTTCCACCGCCTCCTCGAGGCCGGACATCTGTTCCACGGTGACGCCGTTCATCGACGTCACCCGGGCGGTCGGAGTCGCAATCGTCACTCGCCAACCGTCGCGGCTGATGCGATTCAGCACCCCGAGCGCGATCAGGGAGTCCAGTTCGTTGTATCCCTCGAAAGTCAGAATGGCGATGTGCAAGGTCGATGTCCTCTCCGGGTGGTGTCACCACCGTAGGACGCACCGTGCAGGACTATCAAAGAATTGTCATGGATACACTTCACGGGTGCCCGCCGCGCGATACAAACGTCTCGTCGACGCCTTCGCTGCCGAGATTCGTTCCGGCCAGCTGACTTCCGGCACGCAGCTGCCCACCCACCGCCGCCTCGCCGAGCGGGAGGGCATCGCCGTGGTCACCGCCTCTCGCGTCTACACCGAACTCGAAGCGATGGGTCTGGTGAGCAGTGAGCACGGCCGCGGAACCTTCGTTCGAGATCAGGCGCTGCCTCCCGGCCACGGTATCGACCAGCAGGCGCTCGCGGCCGACACCGTCGACCTCAACTTCAACTATCCAGCAGTGCCCGGCCAGGTCGACCTACTGCGCCTGGCGCTGCGCGAGCTGGCCGGCTCCGGCGACCTGGAATCACTCCTGCGTTACCAACCGCACGGCGGCCGGGAGCGCGACCGGGCGGCCGTGGCCAACCATCTGCTCCACCGCGGACTGGACACCACGCCCGACGGCGTCGTCGTGGTCAACGGCGCCCAACACGGTCTGACCGTCGTCGCCCTGGCCGCTTTGCGGCCGGGTGACCTGGTCGCCGCCGACGCCATCACCTACCCTGGGTTCAAGGTGATCGCTGAAGCTCTGCGCCTCGAATTGGTGCCCATAACAACGACTCCCACCGGACCTGATCTGGACGCGCTGGCACACCTGTGCGTGGATCGGCCGGTCCGCGCCGTCTACACCATGCCGACCCTGCACAACCCGCTGGGCTGGGTGATGGACGATGCCGCACGCCGACAACTGGTCGCCATCGCCCGACGGCATCGGTTACTGCTCATCGAGGACGCCTCCTACGCCTACCTCGCCGACCGGCCGCCGGCGCCGCTGGCCGCCACCGCTCCCGATATCACCGTGTATGTCTCCGGATTGTCCAAGAACGTGGCCACCGGACTTCGCGTCGGATTCGTCGCCGCGCCGCGCTCGCACATGCCCGCCATCGAGCGGGCGATCCGGGCAACCGCGTGGAACACCCCCGCTCTCACCGCCGCGATTGCCACCCGCTGGCTCGAGGACGGCACCGTGCACCGCCTCGAAGCAGAGAAGCGTGTCGACGCCAGGCAGAGGCAGACCCTCGCCGACGAAGTATTGAAACCCTTTCGCCCGATGGCACATCCGAACTCATACTTCACCTGGGTGCCGTTACCCGAGAACGCGCGCGCCGACCGCATCGCTGCGACGCTCGCGACACACGGGGTCTCGATATCCACCGCCGAGCCGTTCGCCATCACCGAGAACCCACCACAGGCCATCCGCCTGGCCCTCGGCTCCACAGAACTCAGCACACTCGCCGACGCACTCACCACCGTCCGCCGCACCATCGAGGACGACCAGTACCGGTAGGCACGACCTGGACCGGTGAGAACCACTTGGCCGACCGAACCGGAGACAGCCCACCGGAACGGCGAAGACGCCCGCCGGACCGCGTCGCCGATCAGCCGATGAGCGGCGTGCGCCGGGCGGTCAACGTGTCGAGTCGATCCTGCATGGCCTCCCGCACCCGCTCCGCGAGGTCCTCCGCCGATTCGTCGTCCCCTGAGAGCATCTCGGGCAGCACCGCGGTGACGAGCTTGCTGGGCAGCGGCAGATAAGGCAGCAAGCCGACCACGCCGAAGTTCAGACCCCAGGGGACCGAGACACTGAGCGGAAGAGATTTGACCCGCAACAACTTCGGCAACCGCAGCGCCTTGGCCGCAGCCTGACCGTCGCTGAGGACCAGGAGTGATTCACCTGCGCCGGCGGTGACGACCGGCACGATGGGCACGCGGTGTTCCTGCGCCAGTCGCGCAAAACCCGTGCCATGGAACTTGATGGTGTTGCGGTCGCGCCACGACTTGCCGGCGTCGACGTCACCGCCCGGGAAGACGAGCACGTTGTGTTCCGCCTCGAACGCGGCGTTGGCGGCCTCGCGGCTGCCGGGTGTGCCGCCCAATCGCTCGACGAGCGGGCCGGCACCGAGCGTCCAGGCGATCTGGTGCACCATCGCGGTGGTGGGGCGTGTGACCCCGGCAGCCTGCCGTGCCGCGACGAATGCCGCGACGTTGAGGTCGATCACGCCGCCGAAGCCGTGGTTGCAGACGAACAGCACGGGACGGTCGGGGACCGGGGCGTCGACGCGAACCTCATGGCGGTGGTACACCCGCAGGTAGGTCTGGATCGTCGCCGACAGCCAGCCAGGCGGCGCGATCTCTGGTTCGTCGGTCATGCCGGATGCCGAACGACACCGCGAGACGGCGCGTATTGCGGGCACATCGGCGCGGCGACGCGCATGCGGACTCCTCGGACTCTGGCGAATGGTCTGCGCACGCTACCAAAATCGTGGCGGGCGTCGGTGCGATTGCCCGCCGAAGCGGACCGGCTACCCGACGGCGTCGAGCGCTGCCCGGACAATGCTGTCGGAATCGATGCCGTGGTAGCGGTAAACCGAGTCGAGGTCACCGACCTGCCCGAAAGTGCTGACACCCAACGACTTGCCGCGAACCTGGTTGATCGTTGCCAGGAAGGTCAGCGTGTGGGGGTGCCCGTCGAGAACGGTGACCATCGGCGCGGCACGTTCGGCGGGGAAGACCTGGTCGAGGATCCAGGTCGGCGCGTCGGAGAGACCGTTGCGGGCCTGAACGGCGCGGTACAGCAGGTCCGGGCTCGTCACGCACACGACCTCGGTATCGACACCCATGTCGGCGAGCCGGTCGGCAGCCGCAGCGGCCTCGGTGACCAGGGCGCCGACCGCCACGATGCACACCTGCGGTGCAGCGCAGTGACGCACCGTGTACGCACCCGCGATCACCTGGAGGCGGCGTCGCTCCCGGGCCGCGGGATCCGACGGGATGCCGGCCAGTTCCTGCCGGACCGGCCGGGTCGACAGCCGCAGATAGGACGACGTGCCGTCCGGGCGGCCCAGTTGGCTCAGGCAATGCAGCAGGATCCATTCCACCTCGACCGCGAAGGCGGGCTCGTAGCTGACGCAACCGGGCTGCTCGAGCCCGATGGACGGTGTCGTGATCGACTGGTGCGCGCCACCTTCTGCGGCCAACGTGACCCCAGAGGGCGTTCCGACCAGAATGGACTGCCCACCGGCGTAGATCCCGAACGACCACGGTTCGAGAGCCCGCTCGACGAACGGGTCGTAGAGCACGCCGATCGGGAACAACGCCTGACCCCACCGGCTCCAGGTCGCGCCCAGCTCGCCGAGCAGCCCGACCAGGTTGACCTCGGCGATGCCGAGTTCCATGTGCTGCCCGGTCGGGCGTTCACGCCAGTGCAGGAGGGTGTCGGCGTCGTCGGCGAACCAGTCGGGCCGTTCCGATGTCGACCACACGCCCACCTTGTTCACCCAACCGGCCAGGTTGGTGGTGGAGCTGACGTCCGGGCTCACGGTGACCACGCGCTGCGCGACCTCGGGTGCGTCGCGGGTCAGGTCGAGCAGAGTGCGTCCCAGCGCGCTCTGGGTGTTCGACACCGCGGGTGGGGTGCGTCCGATCTCGGTCGGGACCCGTGGCGGGTCGACGCGGGGGACGTCGTCTCGACGTAGTCGCTCGGCGACCTCCCGGCACAGCTTCCCGGGCGCCGACTCGGGGTCGAAACGCCGGAATGGCTGCTGGGGGTCCTCGCCGAGTTCCCCGGCCAGCTGCGCGAATTGTTCGTCGGTCAACAGCGACGAATGGTTCTGCGGGTGACCCTGCGTCGGCAGGCCAAAGCCTTTGACCGTGTAAGCCAAGATGACCGTGGGACGCGTGTCATCGATCTGTCCGTAGGCTTCCTGCATCGTCGCGATGTCGTGCCCACCCAGGTTGCCGATCGCCTTCAGCAGCGTGGCGTCGTCGAGGTCGGCTGTCAGCGCGGCCACCCCGCCGGCCTCCGCGCCGTCGCCGGGTAGCCTGCTGCGCAGTTCGTCGGCCGAACAGCGCAGCAGCCGTTGATATTCGGCGTTTGGCATGGTCAGGATCCGGGTCCGGAGATCCTGACCGCCGGGACGGCTGAACAATTCGTCGAGCAGCGTGCCGAATTTCACGGTGAGGACTTGCCACCCCGCGGCGGCGAACATGTTCTGCAGCCGCCCCGACGCGATGTGGGGTACGACGCGGTCCAGCGACTGGCGGTTCATGTCGACGATCCAGACGATCTCGCCCAGGTCCTGTACCGCGGGATCCATCACCGCCTCCCAGATCGCCCCCTCATCCAGTTCGGCATCGCCGACCAGTGAGTATTGACGGCCGGTCCCGGCGCCACCGAACACGGTGTCGACGTAACGGCGCGCGAAGCCGGCCCAGATCGGGGCCGTGGCACCGATGCCCACCGAACCGGTGGAGTAGTCGACGGGATCGGGGTCCTTGCTCCGGCTCGGGTAACTCTGGATGCCGCCGAACTCGCGCAGGGTTGTCATGTAGCGCTCGTCGAGCGCGCCGAGAAGGTAGTTGATGCTGTGCAACACCGGCGAGGCATGGGGTTTCACCGACACGCGGTCATCGGCCTGAAGCTGACCGAAGTACAGCGAGGTCATGATGTGCACCATCGACGCAGACGAGGCCTGGTGGCCGCCGACCTTCAAGCCCGTCGGGTTGGGCCGGATCCGGTTGGCGTGGTGGACCATCGCGGTCGACAGCCACAGTACCCGCGACGCGATCAGATCCAGATCGGCGGGAGCCGAGCGGGCTTCGGCGCCGGGCACGGGTCCAGAGGGCGTAGCGATCGTCATGACGTTACCGTCCTTCGGCCTTCACGGAGTACAGATTCACGTCGGCGGGGATGTCCGGATACACCGACTCCCAGCGACGCACGAGAAACGTCCGAAGTCGGTCCACCTCCGACGGGCCGATGCGGCTACGCCATACGACGTGACCGTCGGGTCGTACCACCACCGCGCCCCGGTCGCCGACCTCGAACAGTTCGACCGGGGAACGACCTTCGCCGCCGGCGGACGTCAGAGCCACCACGGTGAGCGGCACCGATACCGATGTGCTGTTGAGGGCATCGGTCCAGCTGCTCGCATCGGCGGTGAACACCGTCAGTCCTCTGCGCGCGATGACGTCATGGGTCGACACCTCCCTGCCTTCCTGATCACGGACGATCGCGTGCGGGAGGCGCGCACCGGGTTGGGTGGTGGGGTGGTACAGGGCGACGTCCCCGTCGGGACAACGCCCCTCGGCGGTGTCGATGAGCGGACCGGCGTAGGCGTAGCCGAACTCCAGGCCGCTGGCCACGAAGTGTTCCTCTTGCCCCGGGATGGCGGCCGACATCCGTTCGCGCAGCCGACTGCTGCGCGCATTCTGACGGAGCAGTCGTCGTGTCCGCGACATCTGCGCGCCGGTCAGTGCATCGGTAACACGTGCGATCACCGAATCGGGCAGCCAGTTCACCGGGAGCTTGCCGATGATCTCGGTGGCTGTGTGCAGCGAGCGGTTCGTGATGCCCAGCGGCGCGGTGACGTCGTCGAGTTTGAAGTGGTTGCCGGTGCTCTGCTCGGCGAACCGCGCGACGACGGGACGTCGCTCGGTCTCGTAGGTGTCCAGCAGGGACTCCGACGCGCCGTCGCGCAGGATGGCGGCGAGCTTCCAGGCGAGATTGTGCGCATCCTGCACACCGCTGTTGAGTCCGAAGCCACCGGTGTGGGGGAAGCGGTGAGCCGCGTCTCCGATGAGCAGGAGCGTGTCGCGCCGGAACCGATCGGCGATCTGCTTGGTCATCGTCCATGTTCCGGTCGACCGGATCCGGTAGTCGGTGGACCCGATCACCTCGGGGAGAACGCGATTCCAGTACCCCCGACTGTCCGACGCGATCGACTGGGCGGCATGCAGATACGGTGTCATCAACACGTAGTCGTCGTCGGCATGGGCGATCATCACGCCACTGAATCGCGGGTGGTAGATCCAGCTGAGCAGTGGACGGCTGGCGCCGCTCGGGTAGAGCTGCGGCGCATGGAAGAACACGCTGCCCATGTTGGCCAGGACCGGCCCGGTCATGGCGATCCCGGCGGCGTCGCGCAAACCGCTGTTCGCGCCGTCTGCGGCGATGACGAACCTCGGCTCGACGACAACCGGATCGGTGTCCGCCGACCGCAGGGTCAACCGCTCACCACCGAGTTCGGCACGCCAGCCGCGCCGCAGTTCCACCAGCGGTTCATCGTCGAGAGCCCGCCACATCTCGGGCATCAGCAGATGCTGACCGATGTGGGAGATCAGGTGAGCGCTGTGCGCGCGAACCTCCGCGAGCCGGTCCGGTTGGGAGAGCAGGTCGATCTCACCGATCGGATCGGAACGCACATCGGTGCACCAGCGGATGATGTTGACGGTGTCGATCGGCGGCGTGATGGCTTCCAGCGCCCGCCCCAGGGCGGGGGAAGCCTGATTCCAGATCTCCAGCGTGCGGGCGTTGATGACGTGCGCAGCCGGATGCAGGCGGGTGTCCCGCCGTTCTTCGATCACGGTGGTGGCGATGCCGTAGCGGGCCAGCAGCAGCGCGATGGTGCATCCCGCGGCGCCGGCGCCGACAATGACCACCGATTCGGTGTCGGTATCTAACATTTGTGTCTCACAGCGTCTTCCACGTGATGGCACGCTTGTTGGAGCGCGGCGTGGTGCCGGGCCGGGTGCCGGCACCACGCTTGAGTAGCTGCTCTTGTTCCACTCCCGCGCGGAGCTGCTCGAGCAGATAGTCCGGGTCGATGTCGGTACCGATGGGGTTCTCGGCGAAGTCGGGACTGGTGAAGTACTCGGCGGTCCCCTGAGCGGTGGGGAAGTTCTCCGTCTGGAACTCCAGCCGGATACCCTCGGGGTCTTCGTAGTAGAGGCTCGTCGTGGGTCCGTGGTTGATGGACCAGACCGGGCTGATCCCGACCTTCTTGAGCCGTTCGTAGGTCAGCAGCAACTTCTCCACCGAGGTGAATGTGAACGCGAGATGGTCGATGCCATAGGTCTTGCGGCGCCAGCGCGACAGCGGGAACGCGAGTCGTACTGGCGGCGGGAGCTTCACCAACGCCAGCCGGTGGCTCTCGTGATCCCACGTCAGGAAGGCGATCTGGTCGTCTTCGTGCACGACACGGGCGCCGAAAACGTGGCCGTACCAGTCGATCATCCCGGCGCTGCGTGCGGTCTTGACGACCCAGTGGGCGATGAAGTCGGGTACCAGCCGGTCGGGGAGTTGACCGAGATCCGGAGCGGAGTCCTCGGTGTCGGGACGGTCCGGGTCGGACGGTTGCAGCGGGCTCGGTGTGGCGCTCACGATTCGCCTTCTCCTCTCAGCGGGTGGGGGCGACGATGGGGTTTCGCTGGGTGCCCAGGTCGAGGGTCCCGGCGGTGTTGCGGATGGAGCCGGTGACGAGGTCACCGGGCTTCAGGTAAGGCTTGCGCTGGTTGATCTTGACGAACGCCGCCCACAATTTGTCCTCGGGAAGCAGCGCGGTGGCGAGCCGGCGGATGAGGGGGGGCGGTGAGCCCGCGACGATGCCGTGCGGGGTGCCGGTCAGCAGTACGTCGCCGGGGCTGGAGTTGCAGAACTCACTCAGTTCGGTGAGCGTCTCGGCCGGCTTGTAGAGCAGGTTGGCGGTGTTGTCGCTCTGGCGCAGTGACCCGTTGACCTCCAGGCGCAGCTCGAGGTCGTCCAGCAGGCCGAAGTCCTCGGGCTCGAGGACGGCGAGCACTGGCCCTAGCGGGCAGAACCCGCGGTAGCTCTTGCCTTTGAGGAACTGTCCCTGGGGCAGCTGGACGTCGCGGGCAGACAGGTCGTTGGCGATGGTGACGCCGAAGACGTACTCGTGCAGGTTCTCCCGGGTGACCGTGGTCGGTGCGTCGACCGTGGCTCGCAGGACCAGCGCCAGCTCGATCTCGTAGTCGAGCAGGGTGACGTGCGCCGGGCGGGTGACCGGGGCGCAGGGCCCGGTGACGGCGGCGTCGGTCTTGTCGAAGAACAGGTTGAAGTCGCGGTTGTCGGGGTCCATCCCGGACTCGATGGCGTGCTGACGGTAGTTGGCGCCCTGGCACATCACCCGGCACGGCGTGGTGACCGGGGAGAGCATCTCGACGTCGCCTGCTCTCACGTCACCGGGTTGGGCAGCCGCGGCCGTCCAGTCGGATCTGCCGTGTTCGATCAGGTCGGCGGTGGCCGGGTACTCGCCGCGCAGAGGCGAGATGCGGTCGCCGGTGAGGACACCCCACGAGGCTCCCGCGTTGTGCTCGTATCGGACGAGATGGACGACCATCGACTTCTCCGCCTCTGCCGGTCGGTCGACCGGCTCACTTTCCGAGTGAACTGCGACACGACCACGTGGTGCCTGGTCCAGGGTCCAGAAATAGCGGCGTCCGAATGGACTTCAGTCCAACGATGGGTCCGGCCTAAGAATGACGTCACCGAATTCCTCGGCGAGGACCAGGGCCGCGTGCAGGTGCAGGCGGCGAACGGTCAACGGCCGACCCCGGAGTTGTTCGGCGCGTTGCACACGGTAGGCCACGGTGTTGCGCGCGACGTGGAGATCGGCCGCGGTGCGGGCCAGACTCCGGTCGAAGTCGAGGTAGCGCTTGAGCGTATGCCGCACTGCGGTCGCCGCTTCGGTGCAGCCTGCCAAGTCGCCCAGTTCGCGGCCCACGAACTCGCGGGCAGCGGGCAGGTCGGAGCTGAGCATCGCCACGATGTCGAGGTCCTGATAGCAGAACGCCGATGTCTCACGCGTCGACAGGACACCCACCCGCGCGGCCTCGGCGGCCTGCCGGTGGCTGCGCCGGAAACCCTCGACACCGGATCCCGCCATCCCGACGGCGATGCGAACGCCCGGTGCAGGCGGTGCCTGCGGTGCAACAGGTGCCGGGGGCACCGCCGAGGGTGCTACCGGTTCCGGCGGAGTGGACGTTCGAGAACCCCAGGCCCACACGCGCTGTGCGCCCACCGGGAGGACGAGCGTCGACGTGCACCCTGCAGCGGAGAGCGTCTGGGTCGCCGCGGTTCTCAGTGAGATCGGCTCGGCGGGGTTGGTCGCGGCGGTCCAGACGACGACCGCCAGGTGCCAGCGACTCAGGTCGTAGCCCAGGATTCGGTTCGCGCGGTCCATCGGCACGGCGGTTCCGCGCAGCAGATCCTCGACGATCTCCGCGCGCAGCGCACGGAACTCGTCAGCCATGCCTCGTGCGCGCGGGCGTACTCGTCGGCCATGTTCTTGGTCAGGAGGTTGACGATGCTGAACAAGGCTTCGTTGATCCGCCGCATCTCGGTGAAGCGCTGCCGCTCGGGCACCACGCGTTCGGCGGCGTCGAGCAGGACGTCGACGGCGGTGGAGTGCGCGAGGTGGATGCTGCGCAGCATGTGCTCGATACCGATGCCGCGGGAGACGACTTCGGTCGGTCCTGCGAGGACCTCCGGCATCGCCGCAAAAGGCACCTGTTCGTCGAACGCCAGCGCCGACAGGGCTCCCAGGGCGACAGCCTCGCACCCCTTGGCGACCTCGTCGGCGACCGCGTCCACCGCGAGCTCGGGGATGGCGGCGGTGATGGTGGCCGTCATCGTGGCGCC
Source organism: Mycobacterium sp. PO1 (assembly GCF_017312405.1). GTDB lineage: Bacteria > Actinomycetota > Actinomycetes > Mycobacteriales > Mycobacteriaceae > Mycobacterium. Next base: position 142,325 of record NZ_BLTG01000019.1, on the reverse strand, counting down.
CAGCTCGACGGCCCAGCCGGCCGGCCCCGGCCCGAGCAGCTCGGCGAGCATCCGAGCGCGATCGGGGAGCACGGAGTCGCCGGGAATCTCACGGGGCGTGGCTGGTGCCAGTTCGGCGAACCAGGGCCGTATCACCTGAGCCACCACCTCGTCCCGGTCAGCGTGCCGTCGTTCGGGATCGTCAGGAGCCGCTGGGCTGTGCGAGGTTCCGCGGGTGCACGACGGCCACGGCTCCCGCAGCCGGGGCATTGGCGATGCCTCGGGAGCGGGGGCGCTCATCCGGCTCCGACGCGGGTTCGAGTGTGTAGGTGCGCAGAATCTCGCGCAGGGTGATGAGCATTTCGGTGTTGGCGAACGCCGCGCCCACACATCGACGTACCCCGCCCCCGTACGGAATCCATGAGCTGGTGTCGGGTTTGGTCTCCACGAAGCGGGCCGGATCGAAGCGGGACGGGTCGGTGTAGTTCGCCGCGGAACTGTGCGACAGCGCGATGCTGGCGATGACGGTGTGCCCCGCGGGCAGGACCCATTCGCCCAACCGGGTGCGGCCCTTCGTCACCCGCAGGACGCCGGGAATCACCGGTCGACTGCGTTGCACCTCCCACACCGTGGCCTGCAGCAACTCCGAGCCCCCTGCGTCGACGTCCTCGACCAGCCGGGACAGGACGTCGGGGTGGCGGCGGAGCCGCTCGACAGCCCACGCCAGCGTGGTGGCCGTGGTTTCGTGGCCGGCGGCCAGCAGTGTCTGCAGCTCGTCGATGATGTAGTCGTCGGGGATCGGTTGGCCGCTGTCGTCTCGGGCGGCGACCAACATGGCCAGCACGTCGGTGCGTGCGTCGAGATCCGGAGCCGATCTGGCGCGGTGGATGAGGGTGCCGATGAGCTCGTCGCATTCTCGGCGCATCCGTTCCAGTCGGCCCCACGGGCTCCACCGCCCGAGGTCGCGACGCAAGGCAGGGGGCAGCACCGTGAGCCGGGAGGCGAGCAGGACCGCCGGCGGGAGGAGCTCCCGCATGGCCGCCAGCTCCGGCCCTTCGGCGCCGAACACCGCGCGCAGGATCGCGTTGAGGGTGATGCGCATCATCGACGGCAACGTGGCGAAGGGCGTCCCCACCGGCCACGTCGACAGCTCGCGGGCCACTTCCTCCTCGATGATCTGCTCGTAGACCTGCATCCGCTTGCCGTGCAGGGGTGGCATGAGCAGCTTGCGCCGGGCCAGATGCGGCTCACCGTTGAGGCTGAACGTGGAACCCGGGCCGATGACGTCGCCGAGGTTGGTGATCGTCTCGACCAGGTCTCCTGCGGTGAACAGTTCCTTGATCAGGTCGGGATCGCTGAGGACCACGCTGTCTCCGAAGAGCGGCAGCGAGGCGGTGAATGCCGAGCCGTGGCGCCGGCGGGCGAACTCGAGCGCACGTGGTCGGTTGAGCAGCATGGCCGCGCCCTGGACGATGCGCGGAGCCGTCGGACCGGGTGGCAGCCGGACGGGGTCGAGTGTCGCGTGAGCCATGAAGCCTCCTTCGGTACACGAGTGTACTAGCCTTAGTACACCGGTGTACCACACAGCGCCGTGATGGATCGGCGAACCGGGTATCGCGGGCTCGCCCCACCATCGCCCGCGCTGCCGGGCCTACCATCGACCTGGCAGAAGGGACGCGGGTTGAACGCAGTGGACGAGCGCGCACGCGCGCGACCGGACGGAGATGTTGCTGGCGTATACCGACGCCGCCTCCTCGACGCGATGGCGGAATCCATCGCCGAGGTGGGGTACGGCAGCACGATGGTGGCTGACGTGGTGCGGCGTGCGCGGACATCGAAGTCGAAGTTCTACGCGGAGTTCGAAGACCGCGAGGCCTGCCTCCTCGCGCTGTTGTCCGAGACCAATGACGCCAACCTCGCGGCCGTTGCCGCCGCGGTCGACCCCTCCGCGCCATGGCAGACCCAGGTCCGGCAAGCGGTCGAGACGTGGTTCGACTGGTCCGAGCGTCGCCGCCATGTGACCCTCAGCTGGATCCGCGATGTCCCCGCGCTCGGTCCCGCGGCACGTTCTCTGCAGCGTGAGGCCATGGACCGTTTCGTTCAACTGGTCCAAACACTCAGCGACACCGATGAATTGAAAGCCGCGGGCATCAGCCGGATCCCCCAGGCACGCGCGGTGCTCCTGATCGGTGGCCTCCGGGAACTGACGGCACACACCGTCGAACGCGACCGACCCTTGGCCGAGGTCACCGAGGAGGCCGTCCGCAGCAGCATCGCGCTGATCAATCCATCGATCTGAGGCACCGACCGGCACCCGGGTTTCGGCGGTGCTGCCCCGTCCCTGGGTTGGTACACCGTGCGGATTTCGGCGCTCGACCCCAACGACTTTCGCGACTTCCGCGCTGTCGAATCGGACAGCGATGCGCCGGCCCAGCCGAAACCCCTCAGTGACCTGGCGAGCGGACGAGAGGCCGATCACGCGTGCGTCGATCGCGCGGCGTCGTCAGGTGGTGGCGTCGATCGCGGTGACGGTGATGTCGAACTGTCCCTGCTGTTTGTCGAGAATGTAGACAGCCAACTGGTCGATGGTTGACGGATCCATCGTCGGGGGCGCGTCGGGGGCCGGCTTGAGCCGCTTGCCCACCGGCTCGAATTCGTCGAGGGGAAGGTCGTAGATCCGTGGGACGCCCGCCTCGGTGGGGAAGCGTTGGATGTAGGACCATGGCTGCCCCGCGATGCCCACCTTCACCATGTACATGTGGCCGTCGCCCTCAGCATGAACGCGAAGTGCCTTCGCGCCTGCGGCTCGCCGCCCGATGTCCGGGTTCTGCGGGCTGCGGGCCGAAGCGAATCCGCCGTTGTTCTCCAGCGAGATGACCCCGGAGAACATCAGGCCACCGTTGCCGAACGCAATGCTCGACGTCGACATGCCGCCCATGACCGGGTCGTTCACCGTGGTCCAGGCCGCCACCTCGCGGGCATTCTCGAGGTCGACGAGCGCCACGGCTCGCCCGGACGCGCCGGCTGTCGCCGTCGTCTCCGTCGTGTCATCGGCGGGCGAAGGCCCCGCCTTGCCGCACGATGCGACCACGAGTGCAACCCAGATGAGCATGCCGACCAGCCGACCGGGCCTCCGGGTAGACGCAATGTCGCTCTGAGCGTTCCGGCATGGATATATGTGCGCCGCGCTGCTCTCAGGGTGACAGTGTGGTGAGCGCCGGCCCCGGTCGACGGTGTCGCCACGTCGCCGACCTGTTGCCGGAGTCAGCATCGGCCGGGATCCGCGGCCATCTCACGGTTGCGCATGGGCATCCCGTCGATCACGGCGAAAACTGTTCGGAGACTGGGCACGTCGTTGACGCGCCACTTCTCGCCGCCGTCCTTGCCTATCAACACCACGGTGAAGTCGGTATCGCCGACGCCGTATCGGCCCATCAGCTGTTGCGTCTGCTGGGTGTCGATCACCTGACCGTCGAGCGTGCTGGTGCCCTCGCCGACCACGACGCCGACCACCATGTCGCGATCCAGCACGTCGCAGCGATTGGCGTCGATTCGGCTCAGCGTTTCCACCAGGCGTGGATCGCTGTTCGCCGGCGCGAACAGCAACAGCGGGCGATGTTCCCAGCGATAGTCACCGAGTTCAGCAGCGACGGCTGTGCCTGATCCGAGGCCGGCGCTCACCACCAGAGCAGCGAAGAGGAGCGTCCATCGCCTCGCACCGCGTCTGACAGTCATAGTGCTCGACCACTCTACCGACGATCAGATCTTCTCCGCCTCGACGAGGTCGTGCGGCACCACCGAGAAACTCCGGCCGGTGGGGCGCAAACCGACGTCGGTGAACAGCGCCGACAGCTCAGCCTCCGAGCGCAGACGTCCGCCATCCCGCTGCGTCAGCGTGTGCAGGTCGATCAGCGGCGAGAACGGATTCGGGCGATGAAGATCTTGGAGGTATTCGGCCACCACGAGCTTCGCGCCGCTGGGCATGCTCGCTGCCACCGCGGCGAGGATCTTGCGGCAGCGTTCGTCGTCCCAGTCGTGCAGGACATCTTTGAGCAGGTATACGTCGGCGGTGGCGTTCACGGCGCGAAAGATGTCACCCTCGACGCAGTCGATCCGGTCGGCGACACCCCGGTCGGCGAGGAACTGCTCGGCTTGCGCGATCATTCCGGCACTGTCGACCAGGACACCACGCAGAGTCCCGCCGGACTCGGCCACGACCGTCGACAGCAGCGTCCCGATCCCGCCCGCCACGTCGCACACCACAGCGTCGTGCGGCCAGGGGTAGACCCGTGCGATGGCGCGGGCACTGATTTCGGTGGCCTGACGCATCGTCGACGCGAACACACGTTCTTCGTCGGGATGCTGGGCGTACCACTCCCAGACCGACATGCCGTGCACCATCTCGAACGAGCTCCGGCCGGTGCGCACGCTCTCGGCCAGTCCGCCCCAGGCGTCGACGGTCGACCGCATTCCCTTGTAGCGCATCCAGGCCCGTAGTGACGCGGGATGGTCGCTGCGCAACACGGCCCCGGTCCGGGTCAGCGTCACCACCCCCGTGCGGCGGTTCATGGTGCACAGTCCGCACGCGACCGCGCCGCGCAGCAGGCGATGCGTGGTCTCCGCGTCGCAGTCGAGTCGGGCGGCGATCTGCTGTGCGGTCATCGGTCCGTCGGCGAGGACATCGGCAATGCCGAGTTCGGCGATGGTGGCCGCAACCTGGACCCCGCCGACGCCCTCACCGAGATCGAGCATCGCGATCTGGGGCGGCACGAGTCGGTCCGCGAGCTGCTTGAGGCGGCGCCGGAGGGCGAGGGTGGCCAGCACCACAGGGAGAGGCGTCGATGGCATCCGTGCAGGCTAGCCCCTGAGGGATGCCCTGATCGCATGTTTCGGGCCGCGCCGGAGGCCGGCCTGCCGGCCGAGCTGGATCCGAGTGGCCGCCGCAGATGGCGACGTCCGCATGTCACCGCTCCGTCACGTCGCTCACTGCTTCCAGACACCCCGCCGTGCGTGCCTGAACTTCTGCACGCGAATATCGTGCACCCCGGCCGATCTGATCAGCCCACACCATGGTTTCGCACGCCGTTTGCGGTGACGTGCCGTCCTCGACCAAGTGCACGACTCGCCGCCCGAGCTCGTAGCCCTGCTGGAACGAGTCTCCCTCGTCGCGACCCCGGAGGACGTGCACCCCTGCCAGGCCGATGCCCACGGTCACCAACATCAGAACGACGAAGACGGCGATCCGCTCCCTGCCACCCAGCGGGACCCTGGCTGTCGCAGAAGCGTCAGGTCGCGGGGCGGTGGAACGAAAGTGCAGGGTCCACTGCTGTCCATCCCACCACCGAGGCGACCCCGACCCGGACGGATCGGGGTACCAGCCGGGTGGTCCATCGCCTGGCATCACGACCTCCCCCCAGGCCCGACCGATTCGCGAACTCAGCCTAACGGCCGGGCGGTACGTCTCCGATCACCATCGTGTGGGGGACCCGTCGGCCCGGGGCCGATCACGGTTGAGGCGTTAGCTTGGGAACCATGACATCGACACAGCGGCGTGCCGGGTCGTGGATGCTGCTGCTTCTGGCATTGCTGCAGGTGGCGATGACCGCCGTGCAGTTCTCGGGCGGCGACTCACCCGGCGGCCGCGGCGTGGATCTGCTGATCAGCCCGGCGCCTTACGCCTTCGCCGTCTGGGGCGTCATCTACCTGCTGTGCGTGGTCCACGCCGTGGTCGTGGTGCGAAACGGCACCGCGGTCGCCGATCAGGCGGCATTGGTCACGCCCCTGGCGGCGCTGTACCTGGCCTCGGCGTCGTGGTCGGTGGCGTTCACGGTCGGCAACTCCTGGCTGACCTTCGCGGTCCTCGTGGTGATGGTGGCTGCCGCGCTGCGCGCACTGCGGGTGGCGATGAGCCATCCGCTGCGCTCGGGAGTGGCCCGCCGGGAGGCGCGGCTCGAGAGCTTCACGGTCGGGTTGTACAGCGGCTGGGTGACCGTCGCGGTGTTCGTCAACCTCGCCTCCGCTCTCGGCGACCACGAGTCGGCGGATCCGGCATCGGACGGTTGGCAGGCTGTTGTCCTGATCTGCGCGCTCGCGGCGGTCCTGGCGGCACTGTGGCTCGGGCGGGGTTCCGGCGGCGTCGCGGTCGCCGCGGTGTGGGCGTTGGTGGCGGTGGTCGTCAATGTGGGTAGCCAGTCGGCGCTCTTGGCCGTGACCAGCGGTATCGGTATCGCCGCGGTACTGGCCGTGTGGCTGAGAACAGCGCCAGCAGGGGGCAACTCCCGTCGGGTGGACATCGCCGGGGCCACTTCGTAACCTGTCCCAGACCTGTGACCGGGATGACACCGGCCTCTGCCGCGAAGGATGGTGACGCTGCGCATGACGTCAGGACGCTGCGCACTCCGGCGCCTGACGTACGGTTTCGCGGCCGCGATCCTGACCGTGGCGGTCACGACGGTCGGCGTCCACGCGGACCCGGCTTCGGACGCGGTGTCCCGGCTCGAGGAGCTGTCCCGCCAGGCCGTGCAGACGCGTCAGGCGGTGACGGAGGCGCAGCGTGACGTGGACGCCACTCGGGCGGCGCAGGCCGCGGCCGAAGACCGCCACCGCGCCGAACTGCGGGCCCTCGAGGAAGCGAACTCAGCGCTGCAGCCCTACCAGGAGGCCGTCAACCGGGTGGCCGCGATGACGTACATGGGTGGGCGCACCGATCAGTTGGCCGCCGTGCTCAGCGCGGCGTCCCCGCAACAACTGATCGACGAGCTGTCGCTGCAACGCGCGATGGCTACGGAGATGGCTGATCAGATGAGAGCTTTCCGGGCAGCGCGCGAACGCGCCGCCGCGGCCGCCCGGACTTCCGAGAAGTCGGCCGTCGACGCCCGCGGGGCCGCCGAGCAGGCGGCCAAGGTGCAAACCGAGTTGCAGGTCAAGTGGACCGGTCTGCAGCAGCAGATCCTCGCGGCCGAGGCGCAGTATGCGGTGTTGACGCCACCCCAGCGGGCGGCTGTCGACAACGCCGCCGCCGTCCTCCCGCCCGCGCCCGCCGCGCCCACCCCGGTCGACCCACCGATTGCGGCGGTACCGGCACCGCCCCCCGGCCTCCCGGAGGCGTTGCCGGTGGGTGTGGCGAATGAGGCGGGGCTGCAGCCCAACACCGTCTTGGCGGCCCGAGCCGTCAGCGCCAGGTTCCCCCAGATCGCCGCGATCGACGGCGTCCGCCCGGACTCCAAGCCCTGGCATCCGAGCGGTCTGGCGATCGACATCATGATTCCCAACTCGGCAAGCCCGCAGGGCATCGCGCTCGGAGACGAAATACTCGCCTTCGCGATGAGCAACGCGGCCCGGTTCGGGCTGCAGGACGTGATCTGGCGCGGCACGTACTACACGCCGGCCGGTCCGCAAGCCTCGGGCTACGGGCACTACGACCACGTTCACATCACCACGACACCCGGGTGAGCTGCAGCGCTCAGGGGTGAAGACTCCACTGGCCGCAGTCCTGGGCCAGCACGTCGTTCACATCCACGCGGATGCCGCCGACGATCGGGCCGGGATTCGAGGCGGTGTCGATGATGCGTTGGTAGAGCACTGCTGCCGGGTAGATCTGACCGCGAGACCAGGATCGGGTCTGCCATGCCCACACGTGCCCCGGTGACAGCGATCGCCCGATGACCCCGTCGGCCGCGGCCCACTGGCAGGTGTTGACGCCGCCGTAGACGCCCGTGCGCTGCGCGCCCAGTACGGAGTTGATGCCGCGAAACCACGGCAGTGCCAGGTCGTTCCATGCGGTGCGGTCGATGTCGTCGTCGACGCTGAAGAAGATCGGTGCGCTGCGGCCGCCGCCTGCTGCGGTGTGCAGCGCCCATGCGGTGCGCGCATCGGCGACCCCGCCGGCATAACCCCGGGTGAAGTCCGACGGCGCCGTCCCGCCGGGCTTCCCGTACTGGTAGTTGCTGACGATGGCCAGCCCCGCGGCGTTGAGCGAGCGGGCATAGGGCAGGGTGATCGGCTTGGCGCCGAAGTTCGATCCTGGTCGTGACGTGGAGACGTAGTTGATCACACCGGCATGGCCGGCGGCGCGGATGTCCTGTGCCGGTATCTGGCGCATGGCGTAGTCGATGAGCGTCGGCAGCGCTGCGGACGCCTCGGGCGCTCGGTGGGTGGACGCGGCGCCGAACCCGGCGAGCGCGGACATGGCGGCCGCGATGCGCAGTGCTTGTCGCCGGTTTACCGGGCGCGAGCGTTGCTCAGCTCTGGCCCATGGTGTCTCCGGCACGGCGGGATGTTAACAAAGTGACAGCTGTTGATAGTGGCGCCACGCCGCGGCGGCGGACGTCGATCACAGCACCTGGGTACGACACCGACCGCCGCCGGCTGTACTGCACGGACCGGCGGCCGTCCGGAGAGAATGAGCGGCGGGCCTCCTCGCCGCGCCCGCCCAGCAGACCCGATTCACCGCCGCGGCGTCGGCCAGTCGACCGGCGATTCGTGCAACGACGACAGATCGGGTAACGGTTTTCGGCACAGAGCCTGCGCCTGCTTCGGCGTCATACCGAACATGCGCAGCACCTTCTCGGTCATCTCGTCGACCGTGGCGTCCACGTCCCGGTCGGGACGGTCACGCAGCAGTGCGCCCAGACCGAACAACGTACCGCCGGCGACTGCGAGGCCCAACTCGGGATCACCGATCGTGAAGCGGCCCTGCTCGATCGCCGTGGTGATGTCTCGCTGCGCGCGGGGAGACAGGCCGCGTTCGGACAGGATCAGCGAGCTGCCATTGGCCAGCAGCAGTGCGGCCTCCTGCGGGCGGTGTCGAAACAGCCGGCCGCTGAGGCGGAATCTGGCCGCGAAGGCCTCCGCGGGATCGGTTGTCGATGACGTGAGACCGTCCAGCAGAGCCCCGAACCTGTCGAGGGCGTCGGTCACGGCAGCTTCGAACAACTCCTCCTTGCTGCCGAAGTGGTTGTAGAACGAACCCATTCCGACGTCGGCAGCTTGAGTGATCTCCAGGACCGGTACGTCCATCCTGTTTCGGGCGATGAATCCCTGGGCGGCACGGATGAGGGCGGCCCGGGTCCGCATCTTGCGCCGTTCCAGCCGGTTGACCGGTTCTTCTGACCGCTCGCGGCTCTCGCGCTCGGGCGCATCCATGGCAGGCAGAGTACCAGGAGAAGTCAATTCTGATGATTTCGTCAGAGACTCTTGACTGACGCTTCGATCGCATGTGACGATTTCGTCAACCAATGAGAGGTTGTGGTTGTCCATGTCGACTACGGAGACGCCGATGTCCGGCGCGCACACCGACCTGCACGCTGAGCGGGGTGCGCTGCGCGGGGAACACGCGGGCCGCTCCCGCGACCCGGTCATCCGCATCGCCGACATCGCGTGGCTCGAGTTCGACAAACCCGACCTGGTCCGCGCCGAGGCGTTCGCGCGGGCCTTCGGGTTCGGTGTCGCGCTGCGCTCCCCGCAGGAGTTGCATCTTCGCGGTACCGAGGCCGGGGCTGCGTGCGTCATCCTGCGACGAGGACCGCGCACCCGCTTCGCCGGTGCCGCTTTCCGCGCGGCCGACGAAGTGGACGTGGTACGGCTCTCGGACAAGCTCGGAGTGCCCGTGCAACGGCTGCCGGAACCGATCGGCGGACTGTCGGTGCAGCTGACCGACCCGAGTGGCAACGCCGTCAAGGTCGTAGCCGGAATGCATGAGCTCCCGGCGTATCCGTCGCAGGCGCCGCAGGTGGCCAACACCGGGTGCGGTGATGCGCGCATCAACGCCACGGTGCGGCCGCCGCGCGTTCCGGCGCGTGTGCAACGGCTCGGACATCTGGTGCTGCAGTCGACCACCTACCGGCAGACCCTCGACTGGTACCTGGACACCCTCGGCATGATCGTCAGCGATTTCCTGTTCTTCCCGGGCCAACGTGACCGGGGCCCGGCCATGAGCTTCATCCGTTGCGACCTCGGGTCTGTTCCCGCCGACCATCACACCCTCGCGCTGGCGCTCGGCCCGGCCGATCGATACGTCCATTCCGCCTACGAAGTCTGTGATCTCGACGCCCTGGCCGCCGGTGGTGAGTACCTCCACGACCGCGGTTACGCCCGGTCCTGGGGCATCGGCCGGCACATCCAGGGCAGCCAACTGTTCGACTACTGGCGGGATCCCGACGGCTTCCTCGTCGAGCACTTCGCCGACGGCGACAAGTTCGACAACTCGCTCGAACCCGGGTGGGCCCCATTCACGGCGTCCGGGCTGGCGCAATGGGGACCGCCGGCGACCAGCGACTTTCTCGATACCAGCCCGCGCGCAGCGCGTCATCAGCTCACCTCCATGCTGACCGCCCTACGCCACGACAACGAATTCGACCTGAACCGCCTCATCGGCCTACTGAAAGTTGCTGTCTCGTGACCGTTTCCGTTCTCCGCACCGCTGACGCCTGGTGGGTGCAGACCCCGACCGGCGCAGCCAAGATCTCGACCACGGCGACCAGTACCGGTGAACTTCTCGCGGACCGGGCCGCGGTCGACGCGGCCGCCGCCTCCGAGGGGACGGTCGCGGTGGACGATCTGGACCTGCTGTCGCCGGTGACTGCGCCGTGCCGGGTCGTCGCGCAGATGACGAACTTCGAATCCCACGTAGTCGACTCCGGGATGGACCCGAAGACGGTGCCGTTGACCTTCTTTCGAAAGTCATCAGCGTCGATCAGCGGCCCGCACAGCGAGATCGTGCGCCCGTCCCACGTCACACTGCTCGATTACGAAGTGGAGATCGGGTTGGTCGTCGGACGAGATGTCCCGGTCGGCACCAGCCTCACCGACGCCAATCTCGCTGACTACATCGCGGGCCTGACGGTCACCAACGATGTGTCGGCCCGCGACATCCAGCTGCCGCAAACCCAGTTCTACGAGGCGAAGTCCTATCCGACATTCACGCCCGTGGGTCCGGCCCTGGTGCTGCTCGACCCAGCGGAGTTGGCCCGCTTCGGCGATCTGCGGCTGCGCTTGAGTGTCAACGGTGACGAGCGGCAGAACTCCGTCGTCGACGGAGACATGCTGTATCGGCCATTGCAGGCCTTGCAGGCGCTGACGCGGTTCCAACACCTCAGTGCCGGCGACCTGATCCTGACCGGCACGCCCTCGGGCACAGCGCTCAAAGCGCCGCCGAAGCCGATCGAGCTGATCGGCAACCTGTTGCCGCCGGCGGTGAAATGGAAGGCGTTCTTCACCCGGCAGGCGAAGAACCCCAACTACCTTCAGCACGGTGACCGGATCGAGGCGACGATCGCCACTGACGACGGTGCCATCGACCTCGGTGCGCAGCGGCTGACGGTACGACACGCATGAGTTGCGTCGTCCCGGAGCCGCTCCGCGCCGGCGTGCCGTGAGTGCAGGAACCGGGTCCACGGCCGACAGCGAGCATGTCTCGGTGGTGATCGTCGGCGGCGGACCCACCGGAATCACCGCGGCGACGCTGCTCGCCCAGTACGGCGTCGACACCATGGTGCTGGAGCGCTGGTCGCAGGTCTATCCCCAGCCCCGCGCCGTGCACCTGGACGACGAGGTCTACCGCATCCTGGCGCGGCTCGGCGTCGCCGACGAGTTCGGCGTCATCTCCAGGCCGGCCCGGGGGCTGCGCCTGGTCACCCGTGACCTGACCGTGCTGGCGGAATTCAACCGGGACAGCACGCTGACCCCGAACGGGTTTCCGGCGGCGAACATGTTCGACCAGCCCGCGCTCGAAGAACTGCTGCGACGAAACCTGAAGCGGTACGCGTGCGCCCGGCTGCGGCCGGACACCGAGGTGCTCGGGATCACCACCGGGCTGTCAGGAGGACCCCGCCTGCAGGTGAGGGACCGGACGAGCGGACGTGAGTCGGTCGTGACGGCGGACTACGTGCTGGGCTGCGACGGCGCCAACAGCGTCGTGCGTGACGCGATCGGTTCGACGATGCGGGGCCGGAAGTTCGACCAGCGGTGGCTCGTGGTCGACGTGGAGACGACGGTGGACCTGCGCCAGTGGGATGGCGTCCACCAGGTTTGTGACGAGCAGCGCGCCGCCACCTATATGCGCATCGGCGACGCTCGCTACCGCTGGGAGTTCGCCCTCCTCGACAACGAGTCCGCAGACGACTTCGCCTCGTTGGCGGCACTGCGGCCCCTGATCGCTCCGTGGACTCGTCACGTCGGCGATGCCGAGCTGACGATCATGCGGGTGGCCGAATACACCTTCCGCGCTCAGATCGCCGACCGTTGGCGCTCAGGGCCGATTTTCCTGCTCGGCGACGCCGCGCACCTCACGCCGCCGTTCATCGGCCAGGGCATGGGTGCCGGGCTGCGCGATGCGATGAACCTGGCATGGAAGATCGCGGGTGTGTGCCGCGGGGAGCTGTCGGTGGACGTCCTCGACAGCTATCAGCAGGAGCGGAAACCACACGCACGGCAGATGATCGCGCTGGCCCTGAGAATCGGTCGCGCCATGACCGCGGGTGGTCGATTCGGCTCGGCCGCCCGGCGTCTCGTCCTGCCCAAGCTGCGGCTGGTACCGGGCGTCCGCACCAGGATCGCGAACTCCGAAACGCCTGCACTGCGGCGATCGAGGATGGTGAAACCCACCGTCACCACCCGTGGAGTCGTCGGACGGCTGTGCCCGAATGTCCTCTTGCACAACGGCTGTCGGATCGATCAGGAGCTCGGCAGCGGCTTCGGCGTGGTGACAGCAGCGCCACTGACACCGCAGCAGCAGCGCATGGTCGATGAGAGGGGAGCGCACACCGTCGCCGTCTCCCCGGGTTCGGAGCTTTTCGACTGGCTGCGTGACCGGCACGTGACGGCCGTCGTCGTTCGACCCGACCGCACGGTCATGTGCGCCGGGCGCGATCTGACCGCGCTGTGCCGGGCGTTGCCGACATTGCGGGTCGATCATGCGCCGGCCGTCAGGGCCGGCAGCGGACCAGGGGACGTCCCGACCGAGTGAGAGGTAACCTGTGATGATCCGCCCGAAAGATGCTGCGCTGTACCGGCCGAGCATCTACAGCAGATCGACGATACTCGATCCTCACCCGCACTACCGGGCCCTGAGGGCGCTCGGGCCCGTGGTGTGGCTGGCCCGGCACCGGCTCTACGCCCTGCCCCGCTATACCGAATGCAAAGCCACCCTGCGTGATGACGGTCTCTACCGGTCGGGGCACGGGGTCGGCGCCAACTCGGTCGCGAACCGCCTCTCCCGTGGCACCACGCTCAACAGCGACGACGCCGAGCACAACCGCCGCCGAAAGCTCGTGGCCCACCGGTTGATGCCGCGGGCGCTCCGCGCCTTGGCTGACAGCGTCGAGCGGCAAGCAGGAATGGTCGTCGAAGCAGCTGTCCGCAAAGGAGACGTCGACGTCGTCGCCGAGATCGCGACAGCCCTTCCGGCGGCTGTCGTCCCCGATCTGGTCGGCTGGCCGACCGATCAACGCGACAAGCTGCTGGATTGGGGAGCAGCCACATTCGACATCCTCGGTCCGCTGAACTGGCAGGCGGCCAAGGCGGCGCCGCGGGCCCTGCAGATGCTGCGGTTCGCTCGCCGCGTCGTCCGCGAGCGCACGGTGATGCCGGGAAGCATGGCCGATGAGCTGCTCGGCGCGGTCGACGACGGAACCCTACCGGCACACGAGGTGCCGCCACTGTTGGTCGATTACATCGGCCCCTCCATGGACACCACGATCAGCGCCATCTCCAGTGCGATCCACCTGTTCGCCACGCACCCCGAGCAGTGGGAGCTGGTGAAGAGTGACCCGACGCTCATTCCCAACGCGGTCAACGAAGTGGTCCGCTACGCGTCGCCGCTGCGCGCGTTCACGCGCAAAGTGCTGAGCGCACACGTCGTCGCCGGTACACACATCCCGGCCGGCGCCCGGGTACTGGTGCTATACGCCTCGGCGAACCGCGATGAACGCGAGTGGGCAGCGCCGGATGTCTTCGACATCCGCAACGACGCCGGCCGGCACGTCGGATTCGGCAATGGCTCACACGCGTGCGCCGGGCAGGGGCTGGCTCGACTGGAAACCACTGCGATCCTGCGTGCTCTCGTCGACCGGGTAGCGCGAATCGAGATGACCGGTGCGCCGACGTGGGCGGTCAACAACATCATCCACCGTCACGATCACCTTCCGGTGCGTCTCATCCCGGCTTGACGGGTGACGAGCTGAGTCGATCGATTCAGCTCGCCACCACATAGACCACTGACGCCAGTCCGAAGGCCATGAATCCGATGGCCGTGGCGATCACCGTCCACGTCTTCAGCGTGGTCACCGTGTCGAATCCACAGAACCGTCCGATCAACCAGAAGCCGGAGTCGTTCACGTGCGAGAACGTGATCGAACCGGCGCTGATACCGACGACCACGGCCGCCAACGCGATCGTGCCGACATCCATCGCGGTCACGGCCGGGGCCATGATGGAGCCTGCGGTCGTCGCGGCGACGGTGGCCGAGCCCTGGGCGACGCGGAAGATGACGGCGATGAGGAATCCGGCCAGCATGATCGGCAGTCCCAGCGCGTCCAATCCGTCGGCCAGGGTCTGCCCGATTCCGGTCTCGGTGAGTATCCTGCCGAAAGCTCCACCGGCACCGGTGATCAGGATTATCGAGCAGACAGGTGCCAGGGCGTCGTCGACGAGATTTTCCAGTACTCCCCCGATGGGTTCCCGGCGCCGCCTCGGAATGACATACAGCAACAGCATCGCCAGCAGGACGGTGATCAGCAGAGCCATCGCGGTGGTGCCGATGAGTCGGGACAGCTGATAGGCGAGGTTGTCCTCGGTCACGACACCGTCGGCCTCGAGTGTCGAGAACACGGTGTTGAAGAAGATCAACAGCAACGGCAGCAGCAGGACGAAGATGATCGTCCAGAATCCCGGACGCTCCTCCTCGGGATAGTCCTTCGGTTCGCCGAGCAGAGTCGGCACCGGCATGTCCGGGTAGCGCTTGGCGATCAACAGGCCCAGGCGGTAACCGGCCAGATACCACGTCGGCAGGCCGACCAGAAGGGCGACGATGACCACCATTCCCACGTCGGCGCCCATCACCGTGGCCGCGGCGGTGGGTCCCGGGTGTGGAGGAGTCAGGGCGTGCATCATCAAGAACGCGCCGATTGAGGGCAGCACGTACAGCATGAACGAGCCACCGAGACGCCGCGCCACGGTGTAGATGATGGGCAGCATGACGATGAAGCCGGCATCAAGGAAGATGGGGAACGCGTAGAAGAGCGAGGCCACGGCCAACGCCAGCGGCGCCCGCTCTTCACCGAATCTGGCCAGCATCCTGTCCGCCAGAACCTGTGCACCGCCGGTCATCTCGACGAGTCGTCCGAGCACGGCGCCGAAACCGACGAGTAACGCAACCGCGCCGACGGTGGTACTGAAGCCGTCGATGACCACGCTGACGACATCACCGATGCCGATACCGGCGGCGATACCCGTCAGCACGCTGACCACGATGAGCGAGAAGAACGCGTGCAACCTCACCTTGATGATCAGAATGAGGAGTACGGCGATGGCCACGACGGCGATGGCGACGAGCAGGCCGGCGGGCCGCTCCGCGAGGACTACCTCGTCCATGGAATTCCCTTCGTGGTCATCAGGTCTGCGTGGCGGTCGTGGGGAGCAGCAGGGACATCAGTCGCCTTTCGGCGCCGGCCCGAGTTCGCGAAGGAGTTCACCCATACGGGAGTAGGCCTTGTTGCGGTAGGCGATGAGTTGCGCCTTGGTCTCGTCGTCGAAGTCACCGGTCAGACCCTTGCCGTTCTTGGTTCCCTTGCGGCCCGCGGCGACGGCGTCGGTGAGCAGCTTCGGGGTCGCCATCCGCTCACCGAATTCGTTCTCCAGCGTGGTGTAACCCTTGGCATAGACGTCGAGTCCGGCCTGATCGGCGATAGCGAACGGGCCGAAGAACCCCAGCCGGAAGCCGAAGGTCGTGCGCACGATCGTGTCCACGTCCTCCACCGACGCCACGCCCTGTTCGACGATCAGGGTCGCTTCTTTGAGAAGCGCATACTGCAGGCGGTTCAATGCCATTCCCGGAGTGTCGGCAACTTGTGCACCCTCGCGCCCGGCTCGCGTGAGGAGGTCCTTGACCGAGTCGATGACCTCCTGGGTGGTGGCTTCGCCGGCGACCAGTTCGACACCGGGGATGAACGGCGCGGGATTGGAGAAATGCACGGTGAGGAACCGCTCCGGGTGGGTGACCGCCTCGACCAGGACCTTGACCGGGATGGTCGAGGTGTTGGTGCCGATGATCGCCTCCGGGCGGGCGGCCGCACACACCCGGCTCAACACATCTTTCTTGACGTCGGGATCCTCGAACACGGCCTCCATGACGAAGTCGACGTCCGACACTGCGTCCTCGAAGCTGTCTCCCGCGGTGAGGTTGCCCATGATGGTCTTGGCGCTGCCCGGTTCGAAGAGACCCTGTTCCTCGAACTCCTCGGCCTCCTTCTCCAGACGTGCGAGGGCTTCGCGGGTGGCGTCGGCGTCGACGTCGGCGATCCGGACGGTGAACCCGTTCAGGGCGAGCACCTGGGCGATTCCACCGCCCATGTAGCCCGCGCCGACGACGGTGACGGTGTTGATCGTGCGCATGCGGATGTCCTTCGGGTCGTGGGTCAGGCGAGGGCGGAGGTGAGAACCTGCAGGATGTACTCGCGGTTCTCGGCGCACACCCCCAGGGAGTCAGAGCCGTAGTGCTCGCAACAGAACGGGCCGGAATAGCCGAGGTCGAGTGCCAGCCGAATCATCTGGCGGTAGTTGATGTACCCGTACTTCAGTGGCAGTGGAGCCGAGCTGTACGCGCCGGTCGCCGGATCGTGATCACGCGAATAGTTCTTGATGTGCCAGAAGTTCGAGTACGGAAGCACTTTGGCGAACATCTCGGTGAAATGCGGCATCGGGCGGTGCAACCGGATGAGATTCCCCAGGTCGGGATTCAGTCCGACAGCATCGTGGTCGACGTCGCTGATGAACTGCACTGCCTCGTCGGGAGTGCCGATGAAAGTGTCCTCGTACATCTCGAGGCTCAGCTGGATTCCGTTGGAGCGGGCATGATCGCCGAGTTCGCGAACCCGCTCGATCGCCAGCTCACGCAGAGCAGGGTCGTCGACGTGGCCTTCCACGAGCCAGAACCAGATCTGCTCGCTCTGCGCGGGCGTGATCGCCTGCATGAAACCGGTGTTGACGATGGTGGCGCCGAAAGTGGGGGCGAGGTCGATGAGGCGGTGGGCATCGGCCAGGTTCTGCTCGCCATGTTCGACATCCACCACCGAGTTCCGGGTCATCGAGACGGAGGAGATGGCCAGTCCTTCGTCGCTCAGCACGGTGCCGAACTCATCGACGCGTGCGTCCGACAATGCGGCGAGCGGAACCCAGGCATCGGTGGGGTCGATGTAGTCGAACCCGAGTTCGCGCACTTGACGCAGCTGTGAAGCCCACACTGCGGCCGGGGCGTCCTTGATGTGGCCGCCGTCGGGTGCCCGGTTACCGAAGCTGAGCATGTTGGCTGAGATCGGCCAGGTGTGAGCCGAGTGCATCGACGTCCTCCAAAGTGGTCTGAGTCACAAACCTCTAGATCGCATAGGATATAGGATTTCTGGGGCTCAATGTCAACAGGGGTTAGAATTTCGTCCTTTGATCCGGAGCGGCGGAAAGGCCCGAAGTGGGAGCCGACGAGTACCCGGCACCGGTGCGCAACACGCTGGTCGACCAGGTCTACGAGCGACTCATGGAGTTGCTCCTCGACGGCACGTTGCAGTCGGGGGATCCCATCAGCATCGACGGCACGGCTCGCTACCTCGGCGTCTCGCCGACTCCGGTGCGCGAGGCGCTGGCCCGTCTGGAGTCCACGGGCAACGTCGTCCGGGTCGCCATGCGGGGCTACCGCGTGCCCGACATGCCCGGCGCCAAGGAGATCTCCGACATCATGGACGCGCGCCTGCTCATCGAGCCCCGGCTGGCCGAACTGGCCTGCGAGCGTTCCGATACCCGGTTGTTGAATGCGCTGGAACAGGCGATCGATGAGCAGGATCGCGCACCTCATACACCTGACGCCGCGGCGATCAGGAAGTATCACCGCGCCGATGAGCACTTCCACCGCCTGATCGCCGAACACGCAGACAACAGCGCATTGCTCAGGGCATATGACGCCTTGGGCGGTCACGGTCAGCGTTTCCGACTCTTCATCGGAGTCGGCGTGCAGGACTCCGCCTGCGCGATCGCCGAACACCGGGAGATCCTGGCCGCGCTCCGGCGCGGCTACGGGCCCGAGGTCTACCGCATCATGCACAGCCACATCAGCGGTGTGAAGGAGCGGGCGCTGGCCGAGCATGCGGAAGCGCAGCGACGCGTCACCGGCCGGCAGAGGTCGCGACGCCGCCCGTCGGATTCTGTGAACACGGCTGACTAAGCGCCGAGAATCCTATAGGATCGGGGTCACACACTCTGGTTCGTAGCGCTGGACGTCTCGTCGCCGGCGCGTCGTGAAGGACGGAACAATGACGTACCTCCTCAATTCGCCGGACGACTTCGCCGAGGAGGCGGTCCGCGGCCTCGTCGCCTCTCATCCAGACCTTCTGGTCGAGGTCCCCGGCGGAGTAGCTCGCTCGACGCAGACACCGGCGGGCCAGCCGGCGTTGGTGATCGGCGGCGGCTCCGGGCATTACCCCGCATTCGCGGGCTGGGTCGGCCCCGGCATGGGACACGGGGCCCCATGCGGCAAGATCTTCTCCTCGCCCTCAGCCTCAGAGGTCTACTCCGTGGTGCGCAACGCCGAGAACGGTGGCGGCGTGATCCTCGGGTTCGGAAATTACGCCGGGGACGTTCTCCACTTCGGCCTGGCGGCCGAGAAGCTCCGTCACGAAGGCATCGACGTCCGTATCGTCACGGTGAGCGATGACATCGCCTCCAACACCTCCGAGAATCACCGCGACAGGCGGGGTGTCGCAGGCGATCTACCCGTGTTCAAGATCGCCGGGGCGGCCATCGAGGCGGGGGCGGATCTCGACGAGGCCGAACGCCTGGCGTGGAAGGCCAACGACGCGACACGTTCTTTCGGACTCGCCTTCGAGGGCTGCACCCTACCCGGCTCTGACGACCCGCTGTTCCACGTCGAAAAGGGCAGCATGGGGGTGGGTTTGGGAATCCACGGCGAACCCGGGGTCCGAGACGCCGATATCGGTAGTGCCGCAGACATTGCCGATCTCTTGGTCGACGAACTGCTGGCCGAAGAGCCGCCACGGGGCGAGGACGGCTACGACGGCAGAGTCGCCGTGATCCTCAACGGACTCGGCACGGTGAAATACGAAGAGCTCTTTGTCGTCTACGGGCGTATCGCCGAACGACTGGAGCAACGAGGACTGACAGTCGTGAGACCCGAGGTGGGCGAATTCGTCACCAGCCTCGACATGGCGGGTCTGTCGCTGACGTTGGTGTTCCTCGACGACGAACTCGAAAAGCTCTGGCTCGCGCCGGCCGAGACACCGGCCTATCGGCGAGGCTCGATGCCGGTCGTCGATCGGGCCCCCCGCACAGGCACCTGGGATCCAGGCAAGACCGAGATACCCGATGCCAGCGAGGATTCGCGAACCTGCGCCCAGAAGATCGTCGCAGTGCTCGAAAGGTTCCGGCAGGTCTGTGCCGACAACGAAGGCGAACTCGGTCGACTCGACGCGGTCGCCGGTGACGGTGACCACGGCCAGGGCATGGTGTTCGGCTCCCGGGGCGCGGCCGGCGCCGCGCGCACCGCGGTCGATCAGGGCGCAGGTGCTCGCACCACG
This sequence comes from Mycobacterium sp. PO1, assembly GCF_017312405.1. Classification (GTDB taxonomy): domain Bacteria; phylum Actinomycetota; class Actinomycetes; order Mycobacteriales; family Mycobacteriaceae; genus Mycobacterium. Next base: position 122,553 of record NZ_BLTG01000019.1, on the reverse strand, counting down.
CTGCTGATGGCCGGTGAAGCCTGGGCGGACGCTGCGGGCGGAACTTCCGGAGCCCTGTGGGGCGCCGCATTGACCAGTGCCGGTGGCGAATTCAGCGACACCGAAGGGGCCGAAGAGCGAAGCGTCGTCGATGCCGTCACCGCCGGGATCGATGCCGTCCTCCGGCTCGGTGGAGCGGAGCCCGGAGACAAGACCATGGTCGACGCCGCCGTGCCGTTTCGTGACGCACTGACCGACGCGTTCGACACGGACGCAGGCCCCGCGATCACCGCTGCGGCGCGCGTCGCGCACGACGCCGCCGCCAAGACTGCCGACATCACAGCGCGGCTGGGCCGCGCGCGAGTGCTGGGCGAGAAGAGCGTGGGCACCCCCGACCCGGGCGCGTTGTCCTTCGCGCTGCTCATGACGGCGCTCGGCGAGCACCTGACCCGCTGAACGACAACCGCTGTGGAGGAACAGATATGGCAATGAGGATCGTAGTGGGCGGCGACAACGCCGGATTCAACTACAAGGAGGCGCTGCGCAAGGACCTCGAGTCCGACGAGCGCGTAGACACCGTCGAGGACGTCGGGGTCATGGAACACGAGGACGACACGTCCTACCCGAACGTCGCCGTCGCAGCCGCGGAGAAGATCGCACGGGGGGAAGCGGACCGGGCACTGTTGATCTGCGGCACCGGATTGGGCGTCGCGATCGCGGCGAACAAGGTCAAGGGTGTCCGCGCGGTCACCGCGCACGACCTCTACTCCGTCCAGCGTTCCGTCCTGTCGAACAATGCGCAGGTGCTGTGCATGGGGGAACGTGTGGTGGGACTCGAACTGGCGCGTGCGCTGGTCAAGGAGTGGCTCGGGCTGGAGTTCGACCCACAGTCCTCCTCCGCGGCGAAGGTCGACGACATCCGCGCGTACGAGGGTGACTGAGACCCGCGACGGCGTGGCGACCCTGTGGGTCGGCACCAGCTGGAAGATGAACAAGAGTCTCGACGAGGCCCGTCGATACGCTCGCGAGCTGGACCACTACCTGAGGCGCACGAAACTCGCTGGAGTGCAGCCATTCATCATTCCGTCGTTCACCGCGGTCAGCGCAACCCGGGAGGCACTGGGGCAGGACACGCCGGTACTGCTCGGAGTGCAGAACGCTCATTGGGACGACCATGGCGCGTGGACGGGCGAGGTGTCCGTCGCTCAGGCCAAGGACGCGGGTGCTCAGCTCGTGGAGATCGGTCACTCCGAGCGGCGCGAGCACTTCGGTGAGACAGTCGCGACAACCCGGCTGAAGGTGGCGGCCGCGCTCGCCCACGGGCTGGTTCCCTTGCTCTGTATCGGCGAGAGCGACGAAGTCAGACGTGCCGGGGACTCGTCACGATTCATTCTCGATCAAGCAGCCGGCGCACTCGATGGCCTCACCCCCGAGCAGATGAAGCGGGTCCTCATCGCCTATGAACCGGTGTGGGCAATCGGCGACAAGGGCCGCCCCGCCACCGCCGAGGAGATGCGGGCGCCGTTCGCCGAACTCGGTCGCGAATACCTCGGACGCATAGGTGGACTGCTCTACGGAGGTTCGGTCAACGTCGACAACGCGGCAGATCTTCTCGGCATCGCCGAGGTCACCGGGTTGTTCATCGGCCGGGCCGCTTGGGAGTTGCGCGGATATCTGCAACTTCTCGAGCTCGCCGCGAGTCATCCGAAGCTGGCGGGCTGACGGGCGGTTGTTCTATCGGGGGTTCTCCGCTCAGACCGTTCCACCCGGGAACACCGTCTTGACGGCCTCGGTGATGTGCTCCCGCGCGGTGGCGGCGTCGGTGGGGTCCAGCGAGCTGATCGCCATCACATAGCGGCGGTCGGGCCCGATCAAGCCGGTGGACACATGCAGCTGGTTGCCGCCGTTCCAACAACAGAACCAACCCTGCTTGACCGCAACGGGTTCGGCGTAGAGGCCGTCGGGGATGCCGAACCGCTGGGGATAGCCGTCATTGCCCGTCGGAGTGAACCGGGCGATGTTGCCGATGATGATGTCGGCCTGCTCGCGCGGTAACCCGCCGGTGCCCGCCAACAGCATGTCGTAGTAACGGACGAGATCGCCTGCGGTGCTCTGCGTGACGTCCCAATGTCCGTTGTACGGCGCGGTGGTGCCGGTCAGACCGTACCGGGCGACGATGCGGTCGATCACCGCGTTCTGACCACTGCGGTCCCAGAACATCTGCGCGGCACTGTCGTCGGAGGACCGCAGCATCGTATCGAGGGACTGCCGATCGGCGGCCGAGAGTTCGATGTCCCCCTGCGACTCCCGCAGCAGCAGATCGTCGGCGATGAACAGCTTCACCACCGACGCGATCGGAAACGGCGTGTTCGCGCCGTGGGCCGCCAGCTGACCGGTCTGCCGGTCCAACACGGCGGCCTCGATCTGGGCGCCCACGTCGGCGGCCTGCGCGGCCGCCTGTTGAACGCGGTCGTCGAGCCCGGCGAGAGGGACCGGCGGCGCAGCGGGCGGGGCCTGGGGCATCAGGGTCGGGCGCGGCGCCTGCGGAGTGTGATCGGCGGCGGGCGGCGCGCCCGACACCTGCGGCGTGCATCCTCCCAGCAGCAACGCGACGCCGAGGATCGCCGCCGTGGCTCCCGCCCTGTTCAGTAGCAGTCGGCGCATCAGTGTCCTCCACATCGCTCCCGGAAGGGCGGGCCGTCGCAGGCCCGCCTGTCATCCACCCTAAACGGCTGATCGGGCCCGGGTACCCCGTCGCGGGCCCACCGCATCAGATCGACGGTTTCCGAACCGGCCGATACGGGTAGGTCCATCGCACTGGTTGAGCTGGGGAAAGGCCGGAGACCATGGACCGAGACGTGGCAACCAAGCCCGACGATGCCTCCCTCCTGAAAGTCCTCGGCAACTGGGACGTCCTCGCGCTCGGGTTCGGGGCCATGATCGGGTTCGGCTGGGTCGTGCTGACCGGCGACTGGATCGGCTCCGCGGGCACCCTCGGGGCGGTGCTGGCGATGGCGGCGGGCGGGGTGATCATGGCGGTGGTCGGCCTGACCTACGCGGAGTTGACCGCGTCGATGCCCAAGGCGGGCGGAGAACACAACTTCCTGCTGCGCGGCATGGGTCCGCGCTGGTCGTTCATCGGCTCGTGGGGGATCGTCGGTGGGTACGTCACCATCGTCGCGTTCGAGGCCGTGGCACTGCCGAGAACCGCGCTGTACCTATTCCCCGACCTCAACCAGATTCACCTGTGGGATGTCGCGGGCAGCGAGGTCTATCTCACCTGGGCACTGGTGGGCTCGATCGCGGCGATCGTCATCACCACCATCAACATCCTCGGGGTGAAGTTCGCCAGCGTGGTCCAGACGTTCGTCGTGGTGCTGCTGCTCATCATCGGTTTGATGCTGGTGTTCGGATCGTTCACCGGCGGCTCGCCGGACAACATGCAGCCGCTGTTCACCGGCGGAGTCGCGGGCTTCTTCGCCGTCCTCGTCGTGGTGCCGTTCCTGTTCGTCGGGTTCGACGTCATCCCGCAGTCGGCGGAGGAAGTGAACGTGCCCGCTCGCCAGATCGGCCGGTTGGTCGTCATCGCCGTGATCCTGGCGACCATCTTCTATCTGCTCGTCATCGCGACCACGTCGTCAGCGATGCCGCCGGGTGACCTGGGTGAGGCGGACATCGCCACCGCGGACGCCTTCGGCGCGCTGTTCAACAGTGATGTGATGGCGAAGCTGCTGATCGCCGGCGGCATCGCCGGGATCCTGACGTCGTGGAATTCGCTGCTGCTGGGCGCCTCCCGGCTGATGTACTCGATGGCACGCTCGGGCATGCTGCCCGCCTGGTTCGGCAAGGTGCACCCGCGATTCCACACACCGGTCAACGCGTTGCTGTTCATCGGTGGCCTGTCGTTCCTCGCACCGTTCCTCGGCGAGGCGATGCTGGGATGGCTCGTCGACTCGGGATCGCCGAGCATCGTCATCGCCTATCTGCTGGTGTCCATCGTGTTCCTCGTGCTGCGGCGACGGGAACCGGACATGGACCGGCCGCTGCGGATCGGTGGAAAAGGCCAGGGCGGCTTGCTGATCGGCGGAGCGGCCGTGGTTCTCTGCGCAGGCCTGTTGAGCCTGTATCTCCCGGGGATGCCTGCGTTCCTCGACCCGCAGCCGTGGTTGTTGTTCGGCGGCTGGTGGGTCCTGGGTCTGTTCTTTCTGTTCCGGGTCCCCACCGGGGTTGCACCGGGTGAAGACGCCGAGCACCGGCTGCTGGAGGAACTGCGGCAACGCCGGGCATCGACCGGATCCGGCAGCCGATGACGCAGTGCCCCGCTCACCGTCGACCGGCGTGCGAATCCTCGTCGGCGGCTGTTGCGTTGGTCGTGACCGGTCGCCGTACCGCAGCGGTGACGAGGTTTCGACGCAACCGTCCGCTGGTGTTCCGGTAGAGGCAGCCCATGGCGGCCGCGGTTCCGCGGACGTCGTCGCGGGCCGTCAGGTAGGTCCAGCGGTGGTGTTCGGGCAGGGCGAAGAACTTCTCGAAGAACAGGGGGACATCCTCGGCCGGCATACGCAACAGGGCTTCCAGCCCGATGCGGCGCAGCCGGTGGATCGCCACCGCAGACGGCGGCCAGACGGCGCGCTTCCCGGCAGACAGCGCTTCATCCGGTCCATCGGCCAGGTGCACGGCCAGCGCCGAGGCGACCGCAGGGGCGAGCCTGAGCGAAGCCGCCACGCTGAACCCCGTCGCGGGATGGATCAGCGGCGCGGCCGCGCCGAACCCGAGTACGCCGCGCCCGTCGTGTCGCGGCTGGTCGACGGGGAACCAGACCTTCTCACTGCGGGCATCGGCGGCCGGGGTGACACCGTGCCGCGCCAGCCGCGCATGAAGCCGCCGGCGCAGGGTCGCCAGAGGCAGACCCGGCCGTCGCGCCAGCGAGGTCTCCTCCAGCAGCACCTGACCGTCACCCAGTGGAACGCCGTACAGGAACGTCGGCCAGCCGTGCTCGCCGTGGTCAGGGCGCCAGTCCATGAACAATGCTTGACCGGGAGTGACGACCGGCGCGGCGGTGTCGTCGTCGACGATCACCCCGTAGGCGGTCTGGTCGGCCGTACAGCTGCGTGGCGACACCGGATCTGTTGGGCGCCATCGTCCCCCGGCATCGACGATGATCTGCGCGCGCAACCAGGAGCCGTCGGCCAGGGCGACGACCCCGCGTTGCGGCGAACCGACGACGCGTCCGGCATGGATGCGCACATCGGTGAGTTGATCGGCCAGGTGCGCGTGGAGAGCGGGAACGTCGAGAACGGCGTAGTCCCAACCCACGTGGTGCTCGGTGACCGCGTGGACCCGGCCGGCGGCGCGGGCGGCGACCACCGACGCCGGCAAGCCGGCGGGCAGCTCGTCGGCCCACATGCCGTAGGTAGCGGTCCACGGGCGTTGCGGCGCCGGGTCGACGAGCCCGGTGCGCAGTCCACGACGGGCGCACTGTGCCGCCAGCGCCATGCCCGCCGGCCCGGCTCCGACCACCAACACGTCCATCCGACCCATGGTGCCCTTCAGGCGCGCTCCGATGCTTCTCGTTCTGCCGAACCGTATCAATCCGCAGCGGTAGCCTCGGTGGGGTGAGAACCATCTCGGGGATCTTTCTTCTCGGAGTCGGAGTCCTTGTGGCCCTCTCAGGTGTGCTGTTCGCATTGCAGGGGTTCGGATTCGTCGGCGGCAGTCCGATGACCGATACCACCACGTGGTCTGTTGCCGGCCCGATCATCGCGGTCGCCGGTGTCGGAATGATGTACATGGGCTGGCGGATCAGCCGCAGGAATCAATCGAGCCCATAGCCCGTTGACCCCACTGTCGCAGGGCCACCGCTCGCGACGAAGCGGCAAGGAAAGAGGCGAGATCGATGAAGAAGATCGGACGGGTCGGAATCATCGCAGGTGCACTGTCGGCGGCCGTGATCGGTTTGGCCGGACCGGCCCAGGCCGATGACGGCGGTGCCGAAGACAGCGGACGTGACAGGGATTCCAACTACTACGGCCGCGGGGGCTACTACGACGTCGGTGGCTTCAACAACCCGTGGATCAACCAGTTGGTCCCGACGGTCAAGGTGCCGAAGGTCGACACCAGGGTGCGCAACTGATCGGTGGACTACCTGATCGGTAGCACTATTCGGGTATGTCGCCGCCGGTGCGCCGGTCCTGATCGCGAGGCGTTCGGGGTCGCCGCACCGGCGGCTGTGTTCGCCAGGCGCCACCGGCGCGGAACAACTCCGGGGGTCGTCCGCCGCGCGGACTCGCCTTGGCCCGCTTGCCGGTCGGCTCCACGTACGCGCCGGGCGCGGCCGTCGACGGCGGCGGTGAGGTGAGGCTGCGGCGGAAGTTGGCCGGGTCGATCTCGGCCTGCCACAACTCCTCGTACACGCTCTGCAGTTCCGACAACGCGAACGTGTCGCCGACGAACGCGGTCGCCAGATCGGTCTGCTCGAGTTGTTCGGCGGCCCGGTCCACCGCGTCCGAGAGGATCCGGTGGTGGTCGAACGCCAGCGACAGCTCGCGCACCGCGTCGACGACCGGCCAGAACCGGGCCGCAGCGGCGTCCGTTCCGGCGTGCAGGCTGCCGGGATCGGGAGTCACCGCCAGATAGGCCACCGTGACCACGTTGGTGCGCGGATCGCGGCCGGGATCGCCGTAGGCACCGAACTGCGCCAGATGCTTGGGCGCCACCAGCCCGGTCTCCTCCCGCAGTTCGCGCCGCGCGGCCTGGTCGAGCGTCTCGTCCGGCCGCTTGAATCCGCCGGGTAGCGCCCACATCCCGGCGTAGGGTTCGCCGCCGCGCTGTACCAGCAGGACGTGAAGATGCCCCCCGCGCATGGTCAGGATCACGATGTCGACGGTGACGGCGAAGGAGGGATAGGCCGACGTGTCGTAGCCGTCGGGAACGCGATGCCCTGGCCGTGTCATAGGCGGATGGTAGACCGATACTTGTCAGATCGACAAATACCGGTTATGGTCACTATGCCAATATCTGACCCAGGGGGTACGCCATGGCGAATCAGACCGACTCCGACGTCAACGAGCTGCTTACCCGCATCGCGAAACTGGAGGCGCTGCTGGCGCAGCGACCACACGCCGACACCTCGCGGGCGGACATCTGGTTCCTGCTGGATCGCTCCGGATCCATGGGCGCCATCGCCGAGTACGTGGTGCAGAGCTTCGACGAGTTCGTCGCCGAACAGCGCAACGAGGCGGGGGAGGCCGCCATGACGCTGATCCAGTTCGACGGCGAGGATCCCCAGGACGTGTTGATCGATGCCCAACCCCTGGCGGGGATCGGTTCGATCGCCGGCAGATTCGCCCCCCCGCGGCATGACGCCGCTGTACGACGCCATCGGCATGCTGCTGGATCGGGCCGAAGCGCACGTCGACAACGCGGGCGCCGACCCCGCCGATCAGCTCGTGGTGATCATGACCGACGGCCATGAGAACGCCAGCCGCCGGTGGACGGCCGCCGCGATCTTCGAGCGCATCGCCGCTCTGCGGGCCGCCGGGTGGACCTTCGTCTTCCTGGGCGCCAACCAGGACAGCTATGTCACGGGGGCATCGATGGGCGTGGTCGAGGGGAACACGTCCAACTTCACCGCGTCGCCCGAGAGCGTGCTGGCTGCCGGACGCGGGCTGACCCGGGCCGTCAGCGGGTGGCGGGCCAAACCGCGCGCCAGCCGGATCGCCGACGCCGACGATTTCTGGGACGGGGTCAAAGAGGCCGAAGCAGCGACGGACCCCACCGCGAACGAGGACCGCGCTGCGGACCCCCGGTTACCGTGAGTGAGTGGCCGACAACGAGGTGATGGACTTCGACGGCGACGCGCAGCGCGGATCGCGCGCGCCGCGCAGCGTGTACGAGGTGGGGCGAGAACCCGATCCCCTCTACAGCCTGGCCAACGAGCGGACCTACCTGTCGTGGCTGCGTCTTGCCGTCACGCTGCTGGCCGGCGCGGTCGCCATCGACCGGTTGTTCCTCGACCGCCCGTGGTGGGGCAGTGAAGCCCTCGCGCTGGGCCTCGTCGCCGTCGCCTTCGGCACGTGCGGGGTCGGGGTCCGGCGCTGGTGGGTCACCGAGCGGGCACTCCGGCAACGCAGGCCGTTGCCCGGTTTCGGCGCCCCACTACTCGGCATCGTGGCCGTGCTGCTGGCCGGAGCGGGCGTCCTCGTCATCGTGTTGATGCCCAGGGGGTGAGCGCCGGTGAAAACCACGCCCGGCAATCTGTGGGGGGACCAGTACCCGTTCGAACGCAACGCCGCCCAGCGCACGATGACGATGCTGGGGCTGGCCGGACTGTTCGTCGTCACGACGATTCTGCTCGTCCGCACCGAACCGGCCCACGTCCTGGGCATCGCACTGATCTGCGCGGGAGTGCTGTCCGGGCTCGCTGCGCTGTCCCGGCACCGCTACGTGCAGGAGACCCGCCTGGGCTTCGTGATCCTTCGGAGCCGCGGTGGTGGATTCGTGTTCGGTTCTGCGCTGGTCTTCGCGGTGATCGGCGTCCTGGTCGCGCTGCTGCTGGTGTTCGACTGACAGACCGGCGGGTGAAGTGGTGCGCGGCCGGGTGCCTGCATATCCTGGCTCGGCCATGACCGAGATCCTCATCACCCTGTTCGGGCCGCTGACGGTCCGCGTGGCGGGTGAGGTCGTCGACCTGCGCGGTCCGCAACCCCGGGCAGTGCTGGCGCGGCTGGCCGTGGCGGCCGGCGAAGTCGTCTCCGCGGACCGCATCATCGACGACATCTGGGCCATGGACCCGCCGCCGAAGGCGCTCGGGGGTCTGCAGGTCCACATCTCCAATCTGCGGCGACTGCTGGAGCCCGGCCGCGCCAAACGCACGCCCGCCCGGGTGCTGATCAGCTCACCGCCGGGTTACGCGTTGCGGCTCCCTGTCGATGCCGTGGACGCGTGGCGATTCCAGGCGCTGGTGCGGGATGCCGCCACCAGCGATGCCCCACAGTCGCGGGCGGAATCGTTGCGAGCGGCATTGGACTGCTGGAGTGGCGCGGTGCTCCCGGAGTTCTGCGATACCGATTGGGCTGCAACGGAAGCCGCTCGGCTCGTCCGGATTCGCGCCGCCGCGGTCGAACAGTACGCCGCCATCGGCCTCGACCTGGGGTGGGAAGCGCGGGTCATCCCGGAGCTGGAACGCCACCTCACCGAGGACCCCCTCAGCGAGGAAGGTGTGCGGTTGCTGGCACTCGCGCTGTACCGGGTCGGCCGCCAGCGTGACGCACTCGCGCAACTGCGTGCGATCCGTGACCGGTTGGCCGACGAACTCGGCATCGACCCGGGCCCGGCGTTGCGCACGCTGGAAGCGAAGATCCTCGCGCAGTCCGAGGACCTCTTCGACCGGCCGCGATCCCCCACGCTCCCGATAGCGGTCGAGACACCCAGGCGCCACAGCGAGTTTCCGGTGCCCGTGTCGCGACACCGCGCGACCCTGATCGGCCGCGCGGCCGAGGTGCAGCGGATCACCGCCGCCGCGGCGACGGCGCTCACCGCGGGGCTGCGGACGATCTGGCTGGGTGCCGAACCGGGGGCGGGCAAGACGACTCTGGCCGAGGTGATCGGCGAGCGGCTCGGCCTCGACGGGTGGACCGTGGCGCGCGGCCGTTGTCCCGAAGTCGATGGTGCTCCTCCTGCGTGGGCATGGTCGGAGGTCGTGCAGGCCCTCGGCCATCCGGCGCCGAACTGTGAGTCGGCGTTCGAACTCGCCAACGCGGTCGCCGACCGGTTGCGGCGGGTCACTGCCGACGGGCCACTGCTGGTGGTTCTCGACGACCTGCACCGCGCCGACGGCGCGACACTGCAGTTGCTGCGGGGTTTCGCCCACGACCTCGCCGACCGCCCCATCGTCGTATTGGCTGCGCACCGCAGCACCGAGGCCGGGCCCGAGCTCACCGCCACCTGGGCCGCGCTGGCCGCGGTCACCGCCGAACGGGTCGACTTGGGCGGTTTGAGCAGAGACGGCGTCGTCGCACTGGTCCGCGAGCTCGCTCCTGACAGCACCATCGCCGACGATGCCGGAGTGCTGGACCGCCTGATCGAACGGACCAACGGAAACCCGCTGTTCGTGTCGGAGTTCGCGCGTCTGCTGGCTTCCGAAGGCCGGGCAGCCGCCTCCGCCACTGTGCCGGCTGGTGTGCGGGAGGTGTTGCGGCGCCGACTTTCCCGCCTTCCCGGCTCGGCCCGGACCGTCCTGCAGCAGGCGGCGGTCCTGGGCCGCGAGCTCGACGTGGAGCTGCTGGTCCGCATCGCCCGCCACGATGAGGACGACGTGCTCGACGGCCTCGAAGCTGCCGTGTTGGCGGGACTGCTCGACGAGCCCGGACCGGGCCGGGTGCGCTTCACCCACGCCCTGGTCCGCGACACCCTGTACGAGGACACCCCGGCGCTGCGCCGGGCGCGCTGGCATGCGGCGGCGCTGGCCGAGCTGCGCGACGCCCCGGATCCCGACGTGGCGGCGCTGGCGTACCACGCCTTGGCGGCAGCCACCCCCGCGACGGCGGCCGACGCCGCCGGGCTGGCGTCGGCCGCTGCCGAGCAGGCGCTGTCGCTCAACTCCGCCGCCGAGGCCATGGCGTTGGCCGACGCCGCGGTGCGCATGATCGATCTGACGCAGAGCAGCACCCCGCTGGCGTCGCAGGTCCGGCTGCTGGTCCTGCTCACGCGGGCGGCGGCTCTGGCGGGGGATGCCACCCGCGCCCGCTCGGCCCGGGCCCGGGCCGTGCAGCTGGCCGCCGATAGTGGCGACGACCCGCTGTTGCTGGACGCGCTGACCGCCTTCCGCGCCCCGATCTCGTGGACGGTCAGCGCGTTGGCGCCGGACCACACTGACGTCCGGGAACCGTTGCGCCGCAAGCTGGCCGAGCCCGATGGGGTTGATCCAGTGACCCGGGTATGGCTGATGGTGGCCTTGATCTTCGAGATCGAGAACGACGCCGCGGCGTACGGGATGGACGAGGTGATCGACGTGTCGGCCCAGGCCCTCGAGATCGCTCGCGCCTCCGGGGACCCGGTCGCGCTGTGCGCCGCGCTCAACGCGCGCGCCTATTTGTCGACCGGACCGGACCTGGCGAATGAACGCGAGAGCCTCGCCGCCGAGCTGCTGGCGGTCTCCACGGCGCACGGTCTGCTCGGCTACGAGGCGCTGGCCCACTGGTTCTTGTTCATGTTCGCCTCGGCCCGTACCGATCTGCCCGAGGCCATCCGCGAGGCCGATCTGGCCGTCGAGCGGTCGACCAGCGGGCAGGTCGCCGCACTCGTCGTGGTGGTCGAGGTCTACCAGGCCGTGTTGTGCGTCCTGGCCGGCGATCTCGACAACGCCGCCCGCCGGTACCGGCGCCTGGCCGGTCAGATGGCCGAGACCGGCATGTCCAGTGCCACCGAGGTCGCGGTCGTGTTCGAGCTGGTGCTGGCCTTCGCCCGCGGGGACATGTCGGACCTGACCGATGCCATGATCGCGGTCCACCAGCTCTATCCCGATGCGATGAACGAGGCGCTGGTGTTGTGTCTGCTGGACGCCGGACGTACCGAGGAGGCCCGGGCATGGTGGCTCTCGCGGGCTCCGGTGCGGCGTAACTACTACTGGCTGGCCAGGATGGTGCTGCTGGCGCGCGCCGCGATCCGCCTGGGTGACCTCGAGCAGTGCGAGCAGGTGTACCGCGAACTCACTCCCTGGGCGGGACGAGTGGCCGGAATCGATTCGGGCTCAGTCGCTTTCGGTACCGTCGACGACACTCTGGCGTTGCTGGCCGAGGCGCTGGGCCGCGCCGGCGACGAGGTGGCCCGCCACCGTGCCGGCGCCGACGCGGTCCGCGCGCGCGTCGCAGCGGCGCTCAGCCCCAGATCGCCCGCTCCATCCGCCGGTAACCCGGCCGGAACAGAGCCAGCATGAGCGTGATCGCCACGCCTGCGTCGGCTTTCAGCGCGGCGAGCTCGGTGGGTGTCACCGCTGCGCCGATCCTGGGCAGTTCGAACGACATCCGGGCGTTCCGGCGGATCCGGGCTTCCACGTCGCGCCAGTCCGCCACCGACAGATAGCGGCGGATCACCGGAAAGGTGGCGCGCTCCTCCTCGGCGATGTGCTCGGTGAGGACGCCACGCAGCTCCACGAGCCGGGCCGCCAGAGCCGCGGCCGACTGCCGTGATGGCGCCGCCCGGAAGGCCAGCGCGCCGCCTCGCATCCGCTCCAGCAGCGGAGTCAGCGCCTCGTGATCCTCGGTGAGCGGCGTCAGGTCGATCTGGGCGCCGGCCCGCTGCACGATCACCGGCCACAGGATGTCGTCCTCGGCGTGATGGTGGTGGTCGATGGATTCGGCCATCAACTCGAGGTAGCGCACCAGCGTCCGGGTTCGGCGCGCGGTGATGGGCACGCCGCCGTCGGCCATCGCCATGGCCACCCCGGTGGTCCGGTCCAGGTCGCGCAGCATCACCCGGTGGGCGATCTGCATCCCGAGGACGTCGGGGGTGGTGCTGGTGGTCGCGGGGGCGGCGGGTTCGGTGGTCATGGTGGCTCCGATCGGGGGTGGACTGCTGGTGACGATCACTGTGGACCGGTGCTGTTGGTGTCGACTTGTCGCCGACTTGGGGCCCGCTGAACCCGATGCGGCGCTGCCCACGTTTCAGGTCAGGTGGGCATGGTTACTCGCGAGTAAGGAGTGGTGCAGCTCACAACCACCGGGGAGGGAGGTCGCTTCATGGCAGAGCGGGGTGCGCAGCCGCAGGTCCCACGAGGACGTCGGCTGCTTCTGCGGGCAATCTCGCACCTTTTCAAGCCGTTATGCCCGGATGACTATCTGGAGATGCTCAACCCGCTGTGGACCACCAAGGAGTTGCGCGGCAAGGTCGAGCGGATCGAGCCCCAGGGCACCGAGGCCGCCAGCGTGCTGATCCGGCCGAGCTTCGAATGGCCCGGGCACGAACCCGGGCAGTACGTGCGGCTCGGCCTGGTCATCGACGGCCGCTACCACTGGCGCGCCTACTCGCTGACCTCCGATCCGCAACCCGAGGACGGGCTGGTCAGCGTCACTCCGAAGAAGGTCGACAGCGGCGTCGTCTCGCCGTACCTCGTGGACAGGATCCGGCCCGGCGAACTGGTGCGCCTCGGCGAGGTCGAGGGCCAGTTCACGCTGCCTGACCCGCTACCGGCCAAGATGCTGTTCATCAGCGCGGGCAGCGGCATCACACCGATCATGAGCATGCTGCGCAGCCTCGATCACCGCGACGAACTACGTGACGTCGTGGTGTTGCATTCCGACCGCACCCGTGAGCAGGTGATGTTCCTGTCCGTGCTGGAGGACCTCGACCGCCGGCATGACGGCGTGCGTCTGGACGTGCGAATCACCTCCGAGCGGGGCCGGTTCAAGGCCGAAGAGCTCGACGACGTGTGTCCCGACTGGCGGGAGCGCGAGGGGTTCTGCTCGGGGCCCGCCGAGCTCCTCGATGCGCTGATCGAGCGGTGGGAGACCGACGGTGATCCCGACCGGCTGCACTTCGAGCGTTTCCAGCCCAAGATCAGCGGCAGCGCCGCGGCCGGGGAAGGTGGCACGGTCACGTTCCTCGACAGCGATGAAACCGCCGAATGCCCCGGCGACACCCCGATTCTGGAGGCCGGCGAGCAGGCCGGCCTGGAGTTGGCCTTCGGCTGCCGCATCGGAATCTGTCACACCTGTACGGGCACGTTGAAATCCGGCCGCATCCGTGACCTGCGCTCGGGGGAGGTCACCGAACCGACCGGCGCCGACGTCCGGATCTGCATCCACGCCGCCGAGGGCGACGTGGAACTCGAACTCTGAAGGAAGGGAGCGTCATGACCGCCGCCACCGAAAGCCCATTGGCCCGCTTGAGCGAACAGGAGCTGGAGAAACTCGCCAAGGAACTCGACGCCATCCACGACGAAGTGTTCGCCGAACTCGGCGATCGCGACCGCCACTACATCAAGACGATGATCTCGGTGCAGCGCCAGATCGTCGTCGCCGGCCGCGTCCTGCTGCTCGGCTCGCGCTCGCCTGCGGCATGGCTGCTCGGGACCGCCTGCCTGAGCATGGCCAAGATCCTGGAGAACATGGAGCTCGGCCACAACATCCTGCACGGACAGTGGGACTGGATGAACGACCCTGACATCCACTCCTCGGTGTGGGACTGGGACACCGCGTCGAGCGCCAAAGCGTGGAAGCACTCCCACAACTACATCCATCACACGTTCACCAACATCCGCGGCAAGGACAAGGATCTCGGCTACGAGATCATGCGGATCGACCCGAACCAGCAGTGGCGGCCCGGGAACCTCGGCCAACCGTTCTACAACTTTCTGCTCATGATGCTGTTCGAGTGGGGCGTCGCCGTGCACGACACCGACGTCGAGGCGCTGTTCCGCGGCAACAAGACGATGGCGGACCTCAAAGACGACTTCACGTCCATCGCGGGCAAGGCTCGCCAGCAGATCATCAAGGACTACGTCGGCTGGCCGCTCATCAGCGCCGGCGCGTTCGCCCTCGCCCAGCTGGCCCTGCGCGGCAGGATCAGGCAGCCCGCCCGGTCCCGGGTCGGCCGGCGCCTGCGCCGGATCTCGCGCAGCAGGAGAACCAGTTCTGCCGCAATGTTTCTCGACCGCGTGCTGCCCGGCGTGGAGAGCACGTTCCTGCGGACGCTGGTGGCCGATGCACTGGCGAACGTCGTCCGCAACGTCTGGTCACACGCCATCATCTTCTGCGGGCACTTCCCCGACCAGACCTACACGTTCAGCGAGGAAGAAGTCGCCGACGAAACCCGCGGCGGCTGGTATGTCCGCCAGCTGATCGGCGCCGCCAACATCGAAGGCAGCCCGCTGTTCCACATCGTCAGCGGCAACCTGGGCTACCAGGTGGAGCATCATCTCTACCCCGACATGCCCAGCAGTCGCTATGCGGAGATCGCCCCGAAGATCAAAGACATCTGCCAGCGCTACGACCTGCCGTACAACTCCGGCCCCTTCGGCAAACAGTGGTTCTCCGTGCAGCGCACCATCGTGCGGCTCGCGTTCCCCGGCGGTGCGCCCCGCCCGAAGCCGGGCCCCTACCGCGGACCCGAGCGCACGTCGCAGGGCGACAGTGCCCGATCGTCGCAGCGCGACAGTGCCCGATCGTCGCAGGGCGACAGTGCCCGATCGTCGCAGGGCGACAGTGAGGCCGCGAAGTTCCGGGGCCGCGTCCCCGCCGAGCACCCGGACGCCGGGCCCGAGCACGTGTCCAGCGGGGTGGCCGTGCAGCCCCCGCCGCGGGGCAACGACTGACCGCGCAGACTCGATCAGGTCGAGATCCCGAACACCCAGACCGCCAGCGTGGTGGTGGCCACGCTGATGAGCAGGATCGCGATGAGATTCAGCCAGATACCGCCCTTGACCATGCTGCCGATGTTGACGTAGCCGGTGCCGAACACGATCGCGTTGGGCGGGGTCGCCACCGGCAGCATGAATGCCGAGGTGGCTGCCAGCGCGACGGGAATCGTCAGCAGCAGCGGGTCGGCCCCGATGCCGACCGCGACACCGCCGATGACCGGCAGGAACGTCGCCGCGGTGGCGGTGTTGCTGGTCAGCTCGGTCAGGAAGATCACCGCGGTCGTGATCACCGCGACCAGCAGGAGGATGGCCAGACCCTGCAGGCTCTGCGCCTGGGTGCCGATCCATTCGGTCAGCCCGGAGGAGCTGAACTGTGAGGACAGCGCCAGACCGCCCCCGAACAGCAACAGCACCCCCCACGGCAGTTGGACCGCGGTGGACCAGTCCAGCAGCCGCACACCGAGTTTCGCGCCGGCCGGCAGGATGAACAGCAGCACTCCGGCGGTGATCGCGATGCCGGCGTCGGAGATGGGCGGCTCTTCCCAGATCAGCGGGAAGGAGATCCAGCTGATCGCGGCGAGGGCGAAGATCACCGCGACGCGGCGCTCCCCGCCGGAGGGTTTGCCGAGCTTGGCCAACTCGGTGTTGAACAGCTTGCGGCCGCCCGGCAGCTCGTCGATCTCCGGTTTGAAGATCAGCTTGGCCAACAGCACCCAGGTGATGACGAGCAGAACGCTCGCCAGCGGGAGCCCGAGCAGCATCCATCGGCCGAAGCTGATGTCGATGCCCTGCTCGTCCTGCAGGTAACCCACGAGCAGCGTGTTCGGCGGGGTCCCGATGATCGTCGCCAGCGACCCGACCGATGCCGCGTAGGCGATGCCGAGCATCAGCGCGGTGCCGAAGTTGGACTGCTTGACCTGCTCCTTGACCTCCTCGTCGGCCTGCGTCTCGGCCTCGGTGCCGGCTTCACCTGCGGTCGGTTCGGCGTCGCCGTCCGAGGACTCGTCCTCGTTCTTGGGGACCGACACCGTGCCGGCGAGCATCAGCACCGAGACACCGATCGGCACCATCATCACGGCGGTCGCGGTGTTCGAGACCCACATGCTCAGGAACGCGGTGGCGAGCATGAACCCGCCGATGACGCGCGTGGCGCTGGTGCCCATCGCCCGCACCGTCAGCAGTGCGATGCGCCGGTGCAGGTTCCACCGCTGCATTGCCAGCGCGATCAGGAAGCCGCCCATGAACAGGAAGATGATGTCGGCGCCGTAGCTGGCGCCGACGTCGTCGACGCTGACGTCCTCGACGAGAATCGGAAAGACCACCAGCGGCAGCAGCGCGGTGGCCGGGATCGGGATGGCCTCGGTCATCCACCACACGCCCATGAGCACGGCGATCGCCGCGGTGACCTTGGCCGCGTGTGACAGGTCGGTGGGCAGCACCAGATACACCAGCACCGCCAGCAGAAGCCCGCCGCCGAAGCCGAGCCAGCGGCGGCGGAACGTCGACGGCCGCTCCGCCGGTGCCCGTTCCCCGGCCGAGAGTTCGTCGACCTCCTCGTCGCCATGAGGGTCGCGCTGTTGGCGTTCCAGATCCTCCCGAGCATCGTGGTCCGTCGTCACCGGTCGCTCCCCTCCTCGAACGTGGCTTCTTCGTCGTGATGCACATCACTTCCCGGGGGTGTACCCACTGGCTACTGCTGGGAAGCCCGGGGTGGGTAAGCGCTGCCGAGCGGGTACGGATCAGTCATGGCTCACGATGTCTCGACCGGCTCGCGCGAGCGCCGGCCCAAGGTCCTCATCATCGGCGGTGGATTCGGCGGCCTGTTCTGCGCCCGCCGGCTCGGCAAGGTCGGGGTGGACGTCACCCTGCTCGACCGGGCGGCATGCCATGTGTTTCAGCCACTGCTGTACCAGTGTGCGGCGGGCACGCTCAGCATCGGGCAGATCAGCCGGTCGCTGCGCGAGGAGTTGGCAGATCACCACAATGTGACGACGCTGCTCGGCGAGGCGATTCGTCTCGATCCCGACGCGCGCCGCGTCACCGCCCGTCGTCCCGACGAAACGTTCTTCGACGTCGACTACGACTACCTGGTGATCGCGGCGGGCATGCGCCAGTCGTACTTCGGGAACGAGGAGTTCGCGACGTGGGCGCCGGGCATGAAGACCCTCGACGATGCGCTGAGCATCCGGCGGCGGGTGTTCGCCGCTTTCGAGATCGCCGAGACGCTGCCGCCGGGGCCGGAGCGAGACGAGTGGCTGACCTTCGCCGTCGCCGGTGGCGGACCGACCGGTGTGGAGTTGGCCGGGCAGATCCGCGAATTGGCGACACGGGCGTTGGCCAACGAATTCCACAGCATCTCGCCGCAGGACGCCCGAGTGCTCTTGTTCGACGGCGGCGACCGGGTCTTGAAGAGCTTCGCCCCGGCGCTCACCGACAGCGCGCAGCGAGTGCTCGAAGACCTCGGCGTCGATATGCACTTCGGAGTGCACGTCACCGACGTGCGCCGCGACGGGATCACCGTGACCCCCAAGGACGGCAGCCCGAGTACCGACCATGCCGTGCGCACCGTGCTGTGGACGGCCGGTGTCGAGGCGGTGCCGTTCGCGCGGCACGCCGCCGAGGCGCTCGGTGCTCAGACCGACCGGTCGGGCCGGATCTCCGTGGATGCCGACCTCTCCGTGCCGGGTTACCGCGACGTGTTCGTCATCGGCGACCTCGCCGGCCGCGACGGGCTGCCGGGGGTGGCAGAGAACGCCATGCAGGGCGGGCTCCACGCCGCCGCCTGCATCCGGCGAGATCTCGCCGGGCGGCGCCGTAAGAACTACCGCTACCGAGACCTGGGCTCGGCGGCCTACATCAGTCGCGGCCACGCGCTGCTGCAGGCCGGACCCGTCAAGCTCACCGGATCACTCGGGTGGCTGGGCTGGGGCTTGATCCACATCGCGTTCCTGACCGGTGTCCGCAACCGGTTCAGCACCGTCGCGACGTGGCTGGCGAGTATCGCGCGGGCCAACCGCAGCGACCGGACCTTCATCCTCGGCGGTTCCGGGCATCCGGAGGAGCCGTACACCTGGGAGTCACCGGTTCATCAGAGCAACCGGTCCGGTCCCGACGAGGTGTCCGCGGGCAGACGGACCGGCTGAGGGGCCGGCCCTTCTGCCATCATGAGGTGAACGCTGTGCGAAAGGACGCCGATGAACACGGATTTCGACCCGTCGAACCGGCCCGTGTTGCTCTACGACGGCGTGTGCGGCGTCTGCAACGGGGCGGTGCGCACCATCCTTCGCTTCGACCGCCGCGGCACGCTGCGGTTCGCCTCCCTCGACAGCGACTACGCCCGCGACGTGATCGACCGCCACCCGGCACTGCGGGGCATCGACACCGTCGTGTACGTCGAGAACGTCGGGCGAGACGACGAACGGGTCGCCATCCGCTCGGACGCGCTGCTGCGGGTCGCGGAGTATCTGGGCGGGTTCTGGAAACTCGCGCTGGCGGCACGCGCGATCCCGGCACCGCTGCGCGACCGGATGTACGCCGCCTTCGCGGCGGCCCGCTATCACGTCGGGGGCCAGTACGACACCTGCCCGATCCCGCCCCCCGAGGTGCGCCGGCGGTTTCTCGACGCGGCCTACGGCTGATTCGGTCAGGCGCCCGCGGGGTGGGCCGCGCCGCGTCGGCCGGATCTGCGGACGGCCCAGACGACCACCACCAGAGCGACCCCCATCAGCGGGTAACCCATGGCGATCCGGGCGAAGGCCAGCCAGCCGGTCGCGTCAACACTGTAGAGCCAGTTCTGGACGACGAACCGGGCCGCGAACACCGCGGTGACCGCGAGCGTGGCGATGTCGTAGCCGACCAAGGCGGTGCGATCTGTGCGCCACGCCTGCCCGCTGCCGCTGAGGGCACTCCAGATGACACCGACCAGCGGCCGGCGCACCAGAATCGACGCCAGGAACACCAGCGCCAGAAGCAGGCTCGCCCAGATGCCGACGACGAAGAAGTCCTTCGCATCGCCGGTCCGGTAGGCGATGAACGCGCCGACCGCCACGCCGAGCAGACCCGACAACGCGGGTTGCAGCGGTTCTCGTCGCAGCAGGCGCAGTACGGCGATGCCCGCGCCGGCGCCCACCCCGAGCATGACAGCCGCGCGCAGGTCGGCCGCCGCGTTGGCGACCACGAAGACGACGCTCGGCAGACCCGCGTACACCATCCCCGACACGCCGCCCATCTGGGTGAGCAGACTGGGTTTCGTCTGGGCTTCGGTCATTAGCGGCCACCCAGGTGGCGGGCGAGGAACTCCGAGACCTTCTGATACATCTCGATCACGGTCTCCGGGTTGACCGCGCCGTGCCCCTCGGTGCTCTGGACCAGGTAGTCGACTTCGACGCCCCGGTCGCGCAGCGCGTTGACGAGGTTGTCCGACTCTGCCTGGACGACGCGAACATCGTTGGCGCCCTGGATCACCAGCAGGGGGGTGTGGATCTGGTCGACCATGGTGATCGGTGACCGCTTTCGCATGTCGGCCAGCTGATCGGGATCATCGGGATCCCCGACATAGGCGTGCCAGTTGTTGGCCAGATGGGGTCGCGCGATCGGGGGCAACGTCCGCATGAAGTTGGCCAGATCGGAGATACCGACGTAGTCGACGGCGGCGGCGAAGACGTCGGGGGTGACGGTGACGCCCACCAATGTGGCGTAGCCGCCGTAGGATCCGCCGAAGATGGCGACGCGGTCCGGGTCGGCGTAGCCCTGCTCGACGGCCCAGTTGACGCCGTCGATCAGATCGTCGTGCATCTTGCCGGCGAACTCGCCGACCGCGGCTTTGAGGAACGCCTTCCCGTAGCCGGTGGACCCGCGGAAGTTCACCTGCAGCACCGCATAACCGCGGTTGGCCAGCATCTGCACTCCGGCGTCGAAGCCCCAGCTGTCGCGGTACCAGGGGCCACCGTGGACCACCAGCACCAACGGAAGCTTGTCCGGCTCGACGCCGACCGGCAGTGTCAGATAGGAATGCAGCGCCAGACCGTCCCGCGACGGGATGGTGACCGGGCGCATCGGCGCCAAGGACTCCGGTGCCAGGTGGGGGAGCGGCCGGTACAACAACCTGCTCTGGCCGCTGCCGTGGTCGTAGAGGTACGTGGCGCCGGGATCACGGTCGTCGTTGAAGCCGACCACCCAGCGTCGGCCGGCCTCATCCGACGAGAGGCGGGTGATGTCTCCCACCGACAGTGTCTCGAGCCTGGCCAGCACCTCGGCGAAATCCGGATCGAGCGGGCGAATCACCTGTCGCTCACCGAGGTAGCGCACCGCCAGCAGCGCGCCGGTACGCCGGTGCTGGATGAGAGGTGCGGGCATCATCGGGCTGACGGTCGACCGTGGGTCGAGATCGAACTCCGGGTGACTGTCGACCTCGGTTTCCTCACCCGTGGTCAGGTCGACGTGCACGAGGCGGGTGCGGTCGGTGTCGCGGTTGGAGCCCATCCACACGCCGGTGCCGTCGGGCGTGATGACCATCGGGTCGATTCCCACCGGGTAGTCGCTGCCGTCGAACGTTGCTACGTGTGAGAGGTTTTCGCCGTCCCAGCGGGACAGTTCGAGATGTCCTTCCGGCGTCAGCGACGTGGCGAGAACGTCACCCTTGTCGTTGTTCAGCCAGTTGTTCACCTGGCCCGGGTTCTCGGCGATCAGTGTCAGTTCACCGGTGACGATGTCGAGTTCGTGCAGATCGAGCAATGTCGGTTGCCGGTTGTTCACCATCACGCCGGTTTTGCCGTCTTTGACCTCGCGGACAGGTAGCGCCATCGCGCCGGGGAACGGGGTGAGGTCGACGGCGTCGGCCCCGGGGTCTTCCAGGTCGACGCGGAAGACATGCCAGTTCTCGTCGCCGTTGGTGTCCTGCAGGTAGATCAGCCAGCGGGGGTCGTCGGTCCACTCGTAGTGGAAGATGCTGCGGTTGGCATCGGCGGTCACACAACGGGTCTCGGCGGTGGCGTCAGAGGTGTCCAGATCCTCGATCCACACGTTGAGACGGTTCTGCCAGGGGGCGAGGAACGCCAGCTTCGTGCCGTCGGGCGACAGCGTCGCCGCGGCGCGGGTCGGTGGCTTGAAGAAGTCCTCGACGGGAATCAGTGCGGGCAATGCCATGAGAATCCTTTCCGGGTGTGACGGCGCACGGGGGTACGCCGTCGAGGTGGTGTCGACTCGACGGTCTGGTTACGTGCCGTTATATGTTGTGGTACAGGGTGTTTCGACAGCGGATGTCAGGGCGACACGGGACCGCCGACTCGGCCGTTGGTGGCGTCCCGGATGGCGCGATCGATCAGTGCCAGGGCTTCTTCCTGGGTGACCTTCTCCTTCTTGACGATCGCCCGGTGTCCGACGTCTTCGTCGATCACCCGGAAGGCACCCGTGACGGTCGCTGCGCACAGCCGTGCGGTCAGATGGTCCTCCGCCAGCCCGAGCCGGCGGGCGAGGACGGGGACGAAGGCACGTTCCATCTCGTCGTGCACCATCAGATACGCGGTGCGCAACGCGGGATCCGACGTCGACATCGTCGCGATGCGCAGAGCGCTGACGTCATCGGCGATCTCCTGTGCGGTCAGCGGGTGCGCGGCCATGTGGGCTGCCATGTGCTCGGCCAGCGACAGCTCGGGCGGCCACTGCCATGCCAGCTCGATGAACCGGTGTGCCGACTGGGCGAGCACCGGTTCCACGCAGCTCTCCTTGCTACGGAAGTACCGCCAGACGGTGCGCGTGGAAAGCCCGGCGGCTGCGGCGATGTCATCACCGCTGGTCCCCGCGACCCCACGCTCCCAGAACAGCGCGCAGGCGTGCCGGGACACTTCCAGCCGGGCCTGGGCCTGCTTGTCGGTACCGGTCGCAGGCACGGTTGGAGAGGACACGTCGATTCACCTCCTGTCACTTAGTGACACCCACTCTGTCACTAAGTGACACTGCGGTCAAGGACGGGCAGGGACGGGCTAGATTGTGACGTGCCCGCAGAGACCGCGATCCAGTTCTTCCTGCAGTTGGCCGTCATCCTGCTGGCATGCCGCCTCGCCGGTCTGATCGCGCAGAGACTCGGCCAGCCACCGGTCATCGGCGAGATGATTGCCGGCGTGGTGCTGGGGCCGTCCCTGCTGGGTCGTCTCTGGCCGGAGGTCCAGGACGCCCTGTTTCCACCGGGACCGACGAACGTGATCCTCTACACGACGGCTCAGATCGGCCTCGTTCTCTACATGTTCGTCATCGGGCTCAATTTCGACGTCGACCACATCCGGCAGCGGGCCGGCACCGCCGCGGCGGTGTCCGCGGCGGGCACGCTGGCACCGCTGGCGCTCGGTGCCATCGCTGCGGTGCCGCTGCTGAACCACGGTGGCTACTTCGGCGCCGACGTCAGCGCCGCGATGGCGATGCTCTTCCTGGGCGCCTCGATCGCGATCACCGCGTTCCCGATGCTCGCCCGGATCATCTTCGAAAAGGGACTGTCCGGAACGACTCTGGGTAGCCTCGCACTGGCTTGCGGCGCGACGACCGACGCCATCTCGTGGTGCATCCTCGCCGTCGTCCTCGCCGCTCACGGGGGGACACCGGCGACGGCGGTCGTCGCCATCGTCGGCGGTCTCGCGTACGCGGTGGTGCTGCTGACCGCGGGGCGGCGCGTGCTGCGCCGGTTGGACCGTGCGCCCGGACAGGAGACGATCGGGGCACCGGTTCTCAGTACGGTGCTGATCCTGCTCATGGCGTGTGCCTGGATCACCGACACGATCGGCATCTACGCCATCTTCGGGGCCTTCATTCTCGGCGTCGCCATGCCGTCGGGTCACTTCGCGCGCCGCCTCACCGACAGGATCGAACCGTTGACGACGGCGCTGCTGCTGCCGTTGTTCTTCGTCTACTCCGGACTGAACACCGAGATCGGTTTGGTCAACACCCCGGCGCTGTGGGCCGTGACGTTCGGTCTGCTGGTGGTCGCCATCGCCGGCAAGGGCGTCGCCTGCGCGGCGGCGGCGCGGCTGAGCAAGGTCCCGGGACGGGAGGCGGTGGCCCTCGGCGCGCTGATGAACGCGCGCGGCCTGATCGAACTCATCTTGCTCAACATCGGGCTGGAAGCGGGCATAATCACCCCGACCCTGTTCACGATGCTGGTGCTGGTGGCGATCGTCACCACCCTGATGGCCTCGCCGATCTTCGAGGCCGCCTACGGTCGCGGCCGCGTCGCGTCGGGATAGTCGGGCAGCGGCAGCTTGTCGCCGCCGATGGCGACCAACCCTCTCCCGGTCACCGCACTCACGGCTCTGCCGACCGGTCCTGCTGCGACCCCGACCGCGCTGTGCAACAACCGGATACCCGCCCGGGTGCGGGGGTTGGCCAGGCGCAGCACCTCGGCTCGGACCTGGGGAGCAGCGGCGGTGAAGGGCCGCATGTGGTGTTGATAGCTCTGCAGTGCCGCGACCGTGTCGTCGGCGGTGCTCAGCTCACCGGCGAGAATGTAGGCGCCGATGAGGGCCAGGCTTGTCCCCGCCCCGCCGAACGTGGCGTTGCAGAACGCGGCATCGCCCAGCAGAGCCACGCGGCCCTTGCTCCACGTCGGACTGCGGAGTTGCCCGGCGACCGAGAAGTACATCGGTGCCCCGTTGTCGAGTTCGGCGAGCACCCGCTGCGCCGCTCCACCGACGTCGGCGAACGTGCGGCGCAGGATGGTGAGTTGCCCGGCGCGGTCGAGGTCTTCGAAACCGCGGACATCGGAGATGAAGGTCAGGATCGCGCGGGTGGTGCCGAGATTGTCAGGTCGCAGATGCACCGACCGCGAACCGGTCGCATGCTGCCAGTTCCACCACAGGTCGTCGTGCTCGCTGCGGGCCACGGTGGCGTAGGCGAAGTACATGCCCAGGTCGTTCACCTCGACCGGGGTCACGAAACGGCGCGACCGCGAGTGCAGCCCCTCGGCGATCACCAGTAGGTCGGCGTCGACGGTCGTGCCGTCGCTCAGCGCCACGTCGACGCGGTCGCCGTGGTCGTCGACCGCGGTGATCTGGCTGTCGAAGCGGTAGTCGGTGTCGGCGGCGGTCCGCTCGACGAGGATGCGGGACAGCTCTCCTCTCAGAATCTCCAGTTCGGCGGTGGGACCGTCGTTTCCGCCGCGGGACGCGACGGGAAACGAGGCCGCCGTCGTGCCGTCGGACTTGACGAAGCGGGTGCCGATCTCGCCGGTGTTCGCCGCGCGGATCGCATCGTCGATACCCATCCGCCGGGCCACTTCGCGCGCGGCACCGCGAACATCGACATTCTGCCCCTCGTCGCGTCGGGCCGGGTAGCGCTCGACCACGGTGGTGTTCCACCCGCGGGCACCGAGCTGGTGGGCCAGCGCGGGACCGGCGATGCCGGCGCCGGAGATGACGGCGTGAGGAGCCATGGATGTCGAATCCCGTCTGCGGTCGAAGGAACGGTGCGGCCGTGTTAACCGATACAGACGGCGTCACCAGCGCGCAGGACGCCGCCGGTGAGGACTTCGGCGTACAGACCCGCACACGGCAGAACACCGAAACCCGTTGCCTCGACGCGGTTGTGTTCGAGAAGGTAGCGCACGGATTGGGGTGAGCGACCCACCTCGCTGTGCTGCAACGTGGGCACCGAGCACCGTGGTGTGGGCAGCGTCGCGCGGAGTTCGACGCCGTCGGGCCCGACGGCGATGGTGCGGCCGACCCAGTCGTTCTCGACGAACGCAGGGCAGTCGGGCGGCGTCTCGACGACGATGTTCGGCCGGTAGCGCAACGCCTCGGCCATCCCCACGCCGACGGCGTCGAGAGTCGCGGTGGTCACCAGGTGCACCGGTGAGTGATCGACGAACGCGCCGCCGGGGGTGCCCTCGGCGATCTCGAGGAGGGCAGCCTCGATGTCGGCGTCGAGACCGTGGGCGAGTACGTCGACCGGGTCGGAGCGTTCGACCATGGCGCCGGCGGCGCGCTCCTCGGCGAGGTGGACGTGACGGCCGAGCAACTCCGACAGCGGCGCGGCGGCCTCGGCGACCGGCACCGGTTGGGCGGCGGGAAGCGTGACCGTGACCCCGGCGGGACCGGTGCCGGCCGAGCACTGGAGAAGCCCGCGCCACAGCCGAGGGTTCTTGGCGGTGGCGACTCGTCCCGTCTCGTCGTCGATGAACGCGTAGCGGCGATCACCGCCAACCCCCAGCGGAGACACGTCGATCGTCGCGCAGGTCTCGCCCACCATCGATTTGACCGGGTAGCGAAAGAGAGCGGCGACCCGGCCGGCCGTGTGGGTACGTGTCGTCATCGGTTCTTCAGCCTACGGGGACGTGTCCAACGCGGGCCCCGCGCAGAATTGCCGTGAAGAAACACGCTGCTATGAATCAACAAGTAGCGCAGCAGTTGTCCCCGCCATTCTCTGCCCCCTCGAAAATGGCGCGGGAAGGGTGGCCGAATCCTGCGGGCACCGTCGTGGGCGAGAGGTGTCGGAGCCCGCCGTGCGGCCGGGGCGCTGCCGGCTGCTGTGGTCCTTTCCCCGCAGATGGGGCCCTCTGCGCGTGTAACGTTGCCACCGTTGTGACCCCTCTCGGAAAGGCATACGAGTGGACGTGCGAGCGCAGCTTTCGCAACTCGACCCGACAGCACGAGAGGCTCTGGCCCGACGCATCAGGAGCCAGCTTTCGCGCGACGGCGCGCCTGCGAGCAGCCACGATGTGCTCATCGTGGGGGGTGGTGCGGCGGCGCTGACCCTCGCGCTGGACGTGCGCCGTGAGCGGCCCGATACCAGTGTTCTGCTCATCGAGCCGACCCCCCATCCGGTGCCGGAGGTCACCCACACGGTGGGCGAGTCCACGGTGGAGGTGTCGGCGCATTACCTGCGCGAGCGGCTGGATTTGGCCGAACACCTGAATACGTCACACATTCGTAAGATGGGCCTGCGGATGTTTTTTTCGCACAACGGAAACACCGATATCGCGCAGCGAATGGAAGTCGGCGGCTCGGTATTCGTTCCGCAGGTCACCTACCAAATCGATCGCGGCAGACTGGAAAACGAACTGTATCGCCGCTGCGTCGCCGAGGGCATCGACATCGTGCACGGTCGCGTGCGCACGGTGGACCTCGGACCCGAGGGCGGACTGCACACCGTGTCCTTCCAACAGGGCGACGTGACCTCGACGACGACAGCGCGCTGGGTGGTCGACGCATCGGGGCGCAACCGCGTGCTGCCTCGCCAGCTCGAACTCCGACGTACCAACGAACATCATTGCAACGCAGCGTGGTTCCGGGTGGCGACGGAGATCGACGTCGGTGCCTGGAGCGACGATCCGAGTTGGCACAGCCGCCTGGCGGAGGGCGAGCGCGCCATGTCCACGAACCATCTGATGGGCGAGGGATACTGGGTCTGGCTCATTCGCCTCGCTTCCGGCGCGACGAGCGTCGGCATCGTGGCCGACCCCGCATTCCACGCCTTCGACGAGTTCAACACACTCGACAAGGCGCGCGCGTGGCTGGAGGAGCACGAGCCTCAGTGTGCAGCCGTTCTGGCCCAGCACGACGACGAGATCCGCGACTTCCGGGTCATGAAGAAGTACAGCCACGGCGCGTCGAAGGTGTTCGACGGTCGGCACCGGTGGTGCCTGACCGGCGACGCGGGGATCTTCCTGGATCCGCTGTACTCGTCGGGCCTGGACCTCGTCGCGATCGGCAACGGCCTCATCACCGACATGATCACCCGCGACCTCGACGGCGAGGACATCGCCGTTCGAGCCCAGATCAGTGACACGCTGTTCCGGTCGCTGACCGACATGTGGCTGGCCATCTATCAAGATCAATACACGCTGATGGGTACCCCCACGGTGATGGCGGCCAAGATCGTCTGGGACGTCGCGTTCTACTGGGGGTTCATCGGACTGCTCTACATCAACGGGCGGTTCGTCCGCATCGCCGACGACCCCGACTTCGTCCCTGCGCTGGACGGCTTGATCGCACTGAGCAACCGGGTGCAACAGTTCTTCCGCGAGTGGGCGGCCGTAGAGGACGACACCTCGCCGGTACCCTTCGTCGATCTGTACGCACCACTGAATTTCATGGCGTGGCTGCACGTTGCGATGATCGCCCCGGCCGACGACTTCGCCGACCAGTTCGACACGAATGCGCAGTTGCTGCGCCAGCTGGCCGGCCAGCTGTTCGAGACGGTGCTCGCCGACAAGGCGTCGGCGTTCGGTGAGGACAGAGTCATGCATCAGGTACAGGCGTGGCAGCGCGACCCGCTGATCAGGGAGATGAGGTCGATCTACCGCCATGAACAGAAGACCCGTCCGGTCAGCCCCGACTGGATCGTGACCGCCTCACCGGCGCTGCAGGCGACTTGACCGCGGATTCGTCGAGACGTCTGATCGGTGAGGGTAGGGGAATGAACATGCGCGCTGAGCGCGGCGTCGGCGAGCCGTTGGCGATCGTCGGTATCGGATGCCGCTTCCCGGGTGGCGGCGAGTCCGCGGACAGCTTCTGGAATCTGCTGTGCAGCGAAACCGACGCCACCCGGACCGTGCCCGAAACGCGATGGCACGGGGCCCGATATCACGATCCCAGCCCGGGCAAGGCCGGCAAGATCGTCACCCGCCGAGGCGGTTTCCTCAGTGAGATCGATCAATTCGACCCGCAGTTCTTCGGGATCTCGCCGCGCGAGGCACATTCCCTGGATCCGCAGCAACGCCTGTTGCTGCAGGCCACCTGGGAGGCGCTGGAAGACAGTGGAATCCCCGCCGACACACTGGCCGGCACCGACGTCGGGGTGTTCGTCGGGGGCTTCACGCTCGACTACCAGCTCCTGCAGAACCAGGGCTTCACCAGCCGCTACCGGTTCAAGTCGCATTCCGCCACCGGGATGATGATGACCATGCTGGCGAACCGCATCTCGCACGCCTTCGACTTCCGCGGCCCCAGCATGACCATCGATACGGCGTGCTCGTCCTCGCTGGTCGCCGTTCACCTTGCGGCCCAGAGCATCTGGAACGGTGAATGCGAGGTCGCGCTCGCCGGCGGCGTCAACGTCATGATCGGCCCCAACACCGCCATCGCCGAGTCCAAGAGTGGGTTCCTCAGCCCCGAAGGACGATCCAAGGCCTTCGACGACTCCGCCGACGGTTACGCGCGCGGTGAAGGCGGCGCGGTCGTGATCCTCAAACCGCTGCACCAGGCGCTGCGCGACGACGACGAGATCTACGCGCAGATCCTCGGCTCAGCCGTGTCGCAGGACGGGCACACCGACGGCATCACCGTGCCCCGGGAGGACGCCCAGGGTGCCGCGATCCGAACCGCCCTGCACCGCGCGGGAATCCGACCCACTCAGGTCGGCTACGTGGAGGCCCATGGCACCGGAACACCGGTCGGTGATCCGATCGAGATGAGGGCGTTGGCGAGCGTCCTGGCCGCCGGTCGTCCGGCCGAGCATCCCTTGGTGATCGGCTCGGTCAAGACCAACATCGGCCACCTCGAAGCCGGGGCCGGAGTAGCCGGTCTGATCAAGGCCGCGCTCGTGCTCAAGCACGGCTACATCCCCGCGAACCTGCATCTGCAGACCCCGACCAGGCAGGTGTCGCTGAGCGAACTGAAGCTCGACGTCGCAGGACACGGTCGACCGTTTCCCGACGTCGAGCGCCGGATTGCGGGGGTCAACTCGTTCGGCTTCGGCGGCACCAACGCCCACGTCGTACTCGCCGAACCCCCTGCGCGCCAATCGGGATCCACGCCGCCCAATGCAGTGCCGACCGTCATACCGATCTCGGCGCGCAGCGACGAGGCGCTCGTCGCGACGGCCGGCCGACTGGCCCGGCACCTGGACACTCACCCCGACATCGCGTTGACAGACCTGGGTCACACGCTCAGCCGCCGCCGGGCGCACCTGAACCACCGGCAGACACTGATCGTCGACAGCGTCGCCGATGCCCGAGATCAACTGCGCGCCCTCGCCGAGGGCGGGGAGATCTCCACGGGCCGAATCGGCACCAGCGCGCCGAAACTGGCCTTCGTCTGTTCGGGCATGGGCCCGCAGTGGTGGCGGATGTGCCGCGGGCTGTTCGGCGCGCTTCCCGCCTTCACCGACGCGATCGAACGCTGCGACCGGGAGCTCTCTCAGTACGCGAGCTGGTCCCTCATCGACGAACTGCTCCGCGACGAGGCCGGCTCGCGGCTGGGGGAAACCGAGTTCGCGCAGCCGGCGAACTTCGCCGTACAGCTGGCCCTGGCCGAGCAACTCGCCCAGTTCGGCCTTCGCCCGGACGCCGTGATCGGGCACAGCGCAGGGGAAGTCGCTGCCCATCACCTGGCGGGTCTGCTGACGTTCGAGCAGGCGGTCCAGGTGATCTTCCACCGCAGCCGGCTGCAGCAGCGCACCACCGGCCTGGGCCGCATGCTCGCCGTCGGGCTCGACGCCGAGACGCTGCTGCGCACCCTCGACGCCGACGCGGTCACCGAGTTCGGCCGGCGAGTGTCGGTGGCGGCGATCAACAGCCCGTCGGCGGTGACGCTGGCGGGCGACGGCGAGGTGTTGGACGACATCGCCCGCCAGCTCGGCGAGACCGAGGTGTTCCATCGCTACCTGTCGGTCAAGGTGCCGTACCACACGCACTACATGGATGCCGTGAAGGGCGAGCTGTTGAACGCCTTCGACGGGCTGTCGTCGAAGGACGCCGCCCTCCCGCTGTACTCCACCGTCACCGGCGAACTGCTGGACGGCTACGAGGCGGGCGCGGCCTACTGGTGGCAGAACACCCGCGCCACCGTGCTCTTCGAGCCGGCGATGAGGCGCATGCTCGAAGATGGCTACACACACTTCGTCGAGTTGGCGCCGCACCCGGTGCTCGCCGCCTCGATCTTCGAAACCGCCGGTGCCCAACGTGTTTCGGTGACCCCGACGCAGCGCCGCGACGAGGACGACGTGCGCACGCTGCTGAGCTGCGTCGGCGCCCTGCACTGTGCCGGCCACGACATCGCCTGGGACGCCCTGCACCCCGACGGGTCGGGGCGGCTGGTCAAGCTCCCGTCGTACCCCTGGCAGACCAAGCGGTACTGGAACGAGACGCAGGAGGCCACGGAGTCGCTGTTCTACCGTCCGGTGCACCCGCTGCTGGGACAACCCGTGAGCGGGGTGCATCCGACCTGGGAAGCCGAGATCAGCGCGGTTCTCAACGCGTTCCTGGCCGATCACCGGGTGCAGGGCAGTGTCGTCGTGCCCGGTGCGGTCTACGTCGAGATGGCCCTCGCGGCTGCGGAGGAGGCCTACGGGTCGGCGCACAGCGTGAACAATCTGCAGCTGCGCCGCGCGGTCATCCTCGATGACAGCTGTGATCCGATCCTGCGCACCACCCTCAACGAGGACGCGGGCACGGTCGAGTTCGCGTCGTTCACCGTCAGCGCCGACGGCGACCTGAAGTGGACGATCACGGCCACCGCCGAACTGACGATGCTGCGGGCACGCCCCCGCAGCGCGCCCCACCGTGAGGGCACCGGACCGGTGACGACCATCGACGGGGACGAGTTCTATGCCCATACCCGCGACATCGGTTTCGACTACGGTGACGCGTTCCGGACCGTGCGCGGCGTGACCGCCGGAGAGGACTGGGTGGTCGCCGAGATCGCCGTCCCCGCCGCCGTCGCCGCCGAACTCGACCAGTATCGCTTCCATCCCGCGCTCATCGACGGTGCGTTCCAGACCCTGTTCGGCGCACCGCTTCTCGGGGCGGGGGAAACCCAGGACGCCTACCTGCCGACGCGGATCCGGCACTGCGCGGTCTACGGGCGCCCCCACACGCGCATGACCGTGCACGCCCGGGTGGTGTCGGCGACCCGCGAACAGGTGGAGTGCGACCTCACCGTGGTCGGTGGTGGCGGGGAGGTCCTGGCGGTTCTCGACGGCTTCACCGTGCAGTCGCTGAGTGCGTCCTCGCGGATGTCGGCCGACCGTATCGACAAGGGTCTCTACCGCGTGCAGTGGTGCGAACGGCCCGACCGGGAGCCGTCCGCCGCGCCGACTGCGCAGCCGGGCGAGCAGTCGTGGCTGGTGCTTTCCGACGAGACGGGGATGGGCGCCGCGGTGGCAGCCGACCTCCGCGGCCGCGGGCACCGGGTGCACACCGTCGAGCATCGCGACGTTCCCGTGCTCACCAGCACCGAAGCCGGATATCTGGTCGATCCCGACTCAGCGGAACAGATTCGGATGCTGGTGGACACCCACCTCGACCGCCACGGTGACCTGACCGGCATCGTCGACTGCTGGCCGCTGGACATGTCCGGGCAATGGAGTGATCAGCTCGGCGCCTTCCCGGTGCTGCGGCTGGTCAAGGCGTTGGCGGCGCGGGAGGCCGTCACGCCGCGGCTGTTCGTGGTCACCGCGAACGCGCAGCCGGCCGGCGACACGCCGGTGACCAGTGTGGGGCAGGCGGCGATGTGGGGACTGGGCCGCGTGCTCGGCCATCAGGAATTCGCCGAGTACTGGGGCGGCCTCATCGACATCGACAGCGACGCGGCGGCGCGCGGCAGCAGGGCCGACATCGCTGCGCGCATCTGCGGGCAGCTGCTCGACGAGAACGCCGACGAGGACCAGATCGCGCTTCGAGGCAGCTCGGTGTTGGTCCCGCGGCTGCGGCCGTGCACCGGGCTGACCCGGCCCTTCCCCACCAAGCTCTCTGCCGACGCGACCTACGTGATAACAGGAGGCGCGGGTGCGCTCGGCCGCGTGGTGGCCACGTACCTGGCGGAACGCGGAGCGCGACACCTCACTCTGCTCAGCCGTACCCCCATGCCGCCGAGGAGCGCATGGCCGGAGTTGACCGCAGCCGATCCGCAGTTCGCGACGGTCGAGATGATCCGCGGGATCGAACGCCTCGGTGCGGACGTCCGTACCGTCAGCGTCGACATCGCCGACGGCGAGCAGGTGCGGGCCTGGTTGGATCGGCACGACCGTGAGGGTGGGCGGCCGGTGCGGGGCGTCATCCACGCGGCGGGCACCGTCGCCGATCAGCTCCTGATCAACATGAGCGAAGCCGACTTCGCCAAGGTGATGGCGCCCAAGGTCACCGGCACCCGCGTGTTGCACGAGGCCTTTCAGCACCACGACCTGGAGTTCTTCGTGATGTTCGGCTCGGCGGGGTCGACCATCGCCTCACCCGGGCAGGGCAATTACGCTGCCGCCAACGCCTACTTGGACGCCTTCGCGCACTACCGCCGGTCCCTGGGCCTGCCGGCCCTGACCATCGGATGGGGTCCGTGGTCGGTGGGCATGGTGGAGGAGCTCAATCTCGAGAAGCTCTACGCAGCCCGGGGAATCGAGCTGATCACGCCCGCCGTCGGTGCGAAGATCCTCGATCGCGTGATCAGCCAGGACATCACGGACGTCGTCGCGATCACCGCCGACTGGGCCCGAGCGCGGCAGGCCGGACTCGGCAACCGCATCCCGGCGATGTTCGGTGAGCTCGGCGCGACCGAATCGGCCGGCGCCGCCGACGATTCCGGTGTCTCGTTGATCGACATCCTCGCGGCAACCCCGGAGGGTGACCGGTCAGCCGTGATCGCCGAACACGTCCGCGGCGTCGTCGCCGCGGTGTTCGACTGCGCGCCGACCGACATCGAGCCCGACGACATGCTCGACGACATCGGGTTGGACTCCATGATGGCGATGGAGTTCCGGGTCAGAATCAACACCATGTTCTCGATCGATCTGCCGGTTCTCGAGATCCTCCGGGGTGTCAGCGTGAACTCGTTGGCGCACCGGATCCACACCGAGCTGCAGGCCATCCACCACGCCACCGTGGTCAGCGTCGAGCCTCCGGCCGAACCGCCGCAGTCCCAGGACGCCGATCTGGAGCAGCTGCTGGGGGAGCTGTCCGAGTCGGAGCTGCGCGCGCTGCTCGCCGAACTCGAGTCCCCGGCCGCCGAGCCGGATGCGGGAGGGGCGCATCCGTGACCGCTGCGGTGCAGGTCCGGGGGCTGTGCAAGACCTACGGACGGGTGCCCGCGGTCAGTGACCTCGACCTGGACGTCGAGCACGGCGAGGTGTTCGCCATCCTGGGCCCCAACGGGGCGGGCAAGACGACCACCATCGAGATCCTGGAGGGCAACCGCAACCGCGATGCCGGGCAGGTGCTCGTACTGGGTGAGGACCCGGCGACAGCGGGCCGGGCATGGCGGGCGCGGATCGGCATCGTGCTGCAGGAGGTCAGCGATGCCGGAATGCTGACCGTCCGTGAGACGGTGCAGATGTTCACCAATTGCTATGGCAGCGCACGAGACTGCGCCGATGTCCTCGAACTGGTCGGGCTCGCCGAGGTGTCCGACCGGGCGGTGAGGACCTTGTCGGGCGGCCAACGTCGCCGGCTCGACGTGGCCTTGGGCATCGTCGGCCTGCCCGACCTGCTGTTCCTCGACGAGCCCACCACCGGCTTCGATCCCGAAGCCCGCCGGCAGTTCTGGGAACTGATCAGGTTGCTGGCCGCCGAGGGCACCACCATCCTGCTCTCCACGCACTACCTCGAGGAGGCTGCGGCGCTCGCCGACCGTGTCGCTGTCGTCGCGAACGGCACGGTGGTCGCCGTCGATTCACCGACACGACTGACCGGGCACGTCGACACCGCAGCCACAGTGCGGTGGGTCGACGGAACCGGAGTCCATGAGGAGCGCACCGAGTTCCCGACCGAACTGATCAGGCAGCACAGCCGCGACGGCGTCGAGCTGTCGCAGCTGACCGTCACCCGCCCCACGCTCGAAGATGCCTACCTGCACCTGATCGGTCGGGCGTGATGGCCGTCGACGATCCGACCCGGGTCACGCGGTCGCGGCACCGCGCCGACGAATACCTGCCGTCGCCGCTGCGCATCGGGTTCTCCCGGGTGCTGCCGGAACTGAAGATGTTCTACCGCCGGCCGGAGCAGATGGTGCTGACGTTCTCGATGCCAGCGGCGATCTGCATCCTGCTCGGTTCGATCTTCACCGCGCGGCTGCCGGGCAGCGACGTCAGTACCGGCGCGGTGATCGCGGCGAGCATGCTGGCCTACGGCATCCTGTCCACGTCGTTCATCAACCTGGGCATCAGCATCGCCGCGGATCGCGACACCGGTGCGCTACGGCGGCTACGGGGTACGCCCGCGACCGCGACGTCGTACTTCATCGGCAAGATCATGCTGGTCGCCGTCGTCAGCCTCGCCGAGGCGGTGCTGCTGCTGGCCGTGGGCGTGTTCATCTTCGGATTGAGCTTGCCGACAACCGCTTTCGGCTGGTTCACCCTCACCTGGGTGTTCTTGCTGGGGGTCGTCAGCTGCTCGTTGATCGGCGTGCTGATCAGCAACGTCGCCAGCAACGCGGTCTCGGCGGCGGTGCTCACCAACGGGCCCGCAGTCGGTCTGCAGTTCGTCTCGGGTACCTACGTGCCGATCATGGTGCTGCCCACCTGGATGCTGATCGTCGGCTCGATCTTCCCGGTGAAATGGATGGCCCAGGGATTTCGCTCGGTGCTGCTGCCCCCCGAATTGGTCGTTTTCGAACCGGCCGGCAGCTGGGAGCACGAGCGGATCTTCCTGGTGCTCGCGGCGTGGAGTGTGGGTGGACTGCTGGGCTGCCGGGCGCTGTTCCGGTGGTCGGACCGCAGCTGACTCGGCGGATCGGTCGGTACTGTCGGTCAGGTGGATCGCGCCGATGACGACAAGGTGGACGCCCGCACCCTGACCGGTGTCTCGGAAACGGCTCTTCTCACGCTCTACGGCAGGGCGCACCAGGCCCGTCACCCCAACGCCATCATCGACGATCCGATGGCGATCAGGCTGGTGGACTCGATCGAATTCGACTTCGCCAAGTTCGGCCGCAGAGGCCAGGAGATGGCGCTGCGCTCACTGGCCTTCGACGCGGCGGCAAGCCGCTACCTGGGCGATCACCCGTCCGCGACGGTGGTGGCGTTGGCCGAGGGGCTGCAGACCAGCTTCTGGCGGCTGAGCAGCACGATGGCTGACCCCCAGTTCCGCTGGCTGACCGTGGATCTCGCGCCGGTGGTGGCGCTGCGGGAACAGTTGCTGCCGCCGTCGCCGCGGGTGACGTGCCTGGCGCAGTCTGCGCTGGACTTCAGCTGGATGGACCAGGTGGACACCGGCGACGGGGTGTTCATCACCGCCGAGGGACTGCTGATGTACCTGCAGCCCGACGAGGCGATGAGTCTGATCCGAGAGTGTGCCCGCCGGTTTCCCGGCGCCCAGATGGTGTTCGACCTGCCGCCCACCGTCGTCAAGAAGCTCGCCCCCAAAGGCGTGCGGTCGTCGCGCCGCTACCGCGTCCCACCGATGCCGTTCAGCCTGTCGGCGGCACAACTGGCCGAGCTGGCCCACACCGTGCCGGGCATTCGCGCGGTGCACGACCTGCCCATGCCCGCCGGGCGGGGCCCGTTCTTCGCGCACGTCTTCCCGCGGTTCTGGCAGTGGCGCGTGACGCGGAACCATCGCGGCGCCTACACGCTGCTGGAGTTCGGCTGATCACGCAAGGCCGACCGGACCACGCACTCGGTACCGCTGTAAACGGTGGGCATGCACTTCATGCAGTGGATGCATCTGCCGGCGTCGCGTTCACCGCGCGCAAAGGTGTCGACGAGATCCGGTTCCCGCAGCAGAGCACGCGCCATGGCGACGAACTCGAAGCCTTCGGCGA
Source organism: Mycobacterium sp. PO1 (assembly GCF_017312405.1). GTDB lineage: Bacteria > Actinomycetota > Actinomycetes > Mycobacteriales > Mycobacteriaceae > Mycobacterium. Next base: position 86,550 of record NZ_BLTG01000019.1, on the reverse strand, counting down.
CCGCAGCCTCGGCGGCGTCGAGGCGATTGATGCCGCCGAGCAGCATCAGCGGCATCGACAGCGCTTCACGGAACTGCCGAGCCAGCGGCAGAAAGAACGCCTCCTCGAAGGGGTAACTGCGGAAGAGGCGGTGACCGATGAGTCGAAGGCCCAGCCCGACCGCGCGGGGCTGGGATGCGATGAACTCCGCCATGGGAACGTCACCGCGGAAGTAGTACATCGGGTTGAGCAGCGAACTGCCTCCGGTCAGCTGTAGCGCGTCGACGTGACCATCGCTCTCCAGCAGCTGCGCGGTGGGCAGGCTGTCGGTCAACCAGAAACCGCCGCGGACTCCGTCGTCCATGTTGAACTTCGCGGTCACGGCGATACGGTCGCCGACGGCGAGCCGCACCCGTTCGGCGACCCGGCGGCCGAGCTCAGCCCGGCGCACCCTGTCACCGCCGTAGCGGTCGGAGCGCCGGTTGAGGTTGGGGCTGAAGAAGGAGCTGATCAGATAGCCGTGGCCCATGTGAATCTCGACAGCGTCGAAGCCGCAGTCGACCGCATGGGCCGCGGCTGTCCCGAAGTCGGCGATGACCGTGTCGAGTTGTTCGGGGGAGGCGCGGCGGACCAGACCCATGGCGGGGGCACTCAGGCGGGTGGACGGCGCCAGGGTCGGCATCCTGTTGGACAGCGTGTTGGCGACCAGCCCGGCGTGGCCGATCTGTGCGCAGGCCAGGGCGCCGTGTGCGTGCACGGCGTCGGTGAGCCGGCGAAGCGCTGCAACACCCGTGTGGTCGAGCACCACGGTGTCGCGGTGCACCCGCCCTCCGGGTGACACCGCGCAGTAGGCCACGGTGGTCATCGCGGCGCCGCCGCCGGCGACCTCGGCGTGAAAGTCGATCAGGGCGTCACTGACTTCGCCGCGGGGCATCACCCCCTCGAACGTCGCCGCTTTGACGAACCGGTTCTTCAGCACGAGTGGCCCCAGCGGAACCGGCTCGAACACACTTTGCGATGCCATTGGTATCGTAATAGCACTCGAGAGGGGAGCATGCAATGCGCGTAGCGGTCACCGGGGCCACCGGTTACCTCGGCGCCCACACGGCGCTGGCGTTGCTCGAGGCCGGCCACGCGCTCGACCTGCTGGTGCCACCCCACGAACGCGAGACCCCCGTGGTGGATCGGTTGCGCAGGCGGGGAGCGGTTTCGGTGCTCATCGGAGACGTCCGCGACGAAGCGGTCGTGACGCGATTGCTCTGTGACGCCGACGCGGTGCTGCACGCCGCGGGCGTGGTCGGCACGGGGGACCGCGATGCGCGCCTGATGTGGGAGATCAACGCGTATGCGACAGAGTGTGTCCTGACGCGCGGGGTGGACCTGGGTCTGGATCCGGTGGTGTCGGTGAGCAGTTACAGTGCCCTGTTCCCGCCGCCGGCCGGGGTCATCACGCCCGACACCCCGACGGCCGCCGGTCGCAGTGCCTACGCCAAGACAAAGGCTCACGCGGACCGGGTGGCGCGGCGCCTGCAAAGCAGCGGTGCGCCCGTGGTCACGACCTACCCGTCGAGTGTGGTCGGCCCGCCCTTCCACACCGCGGTCGGGGTGACCGAGCGGGGCTGGCAACCTCTGATCCGCTGGGGGATCGCGCCGAGCATCCGCGGGGGCATGCAGATGATCGATGTGCGCGACGTCGGCGAGGTGCACGCGCGGTTGATGCGACCGAATCGTGGTGCACATCGCTATCTGTGTGGCGGGGTGATGGTGTCGTTCGACGAGATGGTCGATGCGCTGGAACAGGGTTCGAGGCGGCGGATACGGCGGGTCGGTCTGGCGCCGGGCGTATTTCGGACCCTGGGCCGGGTCGCCGACCAGGTCGGGCGGGTCCACCCGCTGGCCGAGGGGCTGAGCCTGGAGGCGGCGTCGCTGTTGACGGCCGCTGTCCCGACGGATGACAGCGCGACACTGTCGGAGCTCGGCATGCGTTGGCGTAGCCCCACGGCCGCGATCGTCGAGTCAGTCCAGGCGGCTCTCCACCGCGGCGGTCAGCAACTCGGTGATGCGCCGCAGTAGTGCCGCCGAGTCGTCATCGGTGGCGACCGTCGTGACGAACAGCGCTGCACCGGCGGCCAGGACCAGAAGGGCCCGGGAGTCCAGCTCTGTTCTCCGGCGCTGGGCACGGGTCGCGGCAGCCACGTGCTCGGCGTACAGCGCGATCGCGGGCCCGCTGAAGTTCGCCCACAACGTCGTTCGAAGCGCCTCGTTCTCGCGCAGCGCGAGGAGCAACCCGGGTACCGCCGCGTGCACATCGGGCCGCGAGAACAGCTGGTGGCTGCCCCGCACCACCCAGTCGATCCAGCCGTTGAGGTCTGTGCCGGAGAACGGTGCCAGATCGGGGGATTCGCCGAGGATGGCATGCAGGACCAGCTCGGCCTTCGATGGCCAGCGGCGAGTCAGGCTGGCGCGCCCGACGCCGGCCCGGGCGGCCACCAACCTGACGCTGAGGTCGTCCCAGCCCACCTCCAGCAGCAGCTCCCGCGTCACCGCCAGCACACGCTCGTCGATCGAGTCGTCCCGCGGGCGTCCGGCCGCTCTGCGGGGGGCGTCGTCTTCTGTCATCACCTTCAGTATCGCGGTGTCGCCGGCGGATGCCGCCCGCAGCTCGATGTCAGCACGGTCTCGACGCGACCCGCCGTGTCATCCCCGGAACTGACGCAGGTACCGGGGCAACCGGCGCAGCGACACCGCACGCGGCCAATCGTCGGCGCGGAAGTGTGCATCGGTGCCGCCGTCGACGACGATCACGCTGCCGCACAGTGACTCGGCAGCATCGGAGAGCATGAAACAGACCCACCGGGCGACGTCATCGGCATCGCCGAACTTCCCCACCGGGATCGGAAACCGGCGGACCGCTTTGCCCTGACGGGGATGGGCCAGTTGCTCTTCCAGCAGAGGGGTCTGCACCGCGCCGGGCGCCAGGACGTTGAGCCGGATGCCGACCCCGGCCCAGGCGGGCAGCACAGCGGTGCGACGCGACCAACGAGTGACTGCGATCTTGGAGGCGGCATACATGAGCGTCGGCGCGACCGGGCCGAACATGCGCAGTGACCGCACGGCCGCGGCGGTGTCGCCGGCCAGCAGCGCAGCGACGGTCCGCGCCGGTACGCCCGGCACGGTCGTCGCCGAGTTACTGCCGAGGACAACCACTTTCGCGTCACCGGAGGTGGCCAGCAACGGTCGCCAGTGCCGCAGCAGATCCACGGTGCCGGAGACGTTGACCTCGGCGATCTGACGCAGCCGGTCCCTGCCGGCGGCAGGGCCGAGACCGGCGGCCAGAACTACGCCATCGAGGTGGTCCGTCGACAGCACCACCTGACGGGCCGCGTGGTCGCGTCCCTGCTCCGTGGACAGGTCCGTCACGACATCGACGGCGTCGCATGCGGTGATGTCGACTCCGATGACCGTGTGTCCTGAGGCACGCAACCGCGTGGCCGCCGCTGCGCCCATGCCGGATGCGGCGCCGGTCACCACATAACGGCCCACGCAGAGCACCCTTCTCGACGGCACCTCGCTGCTGTTTCACCACAGCAACACCATTACGGTACCGCTGGTTCAGAAATATCGGGTAGCCGACCGTCCGGGCGGGTGAGGCTCAGCGAAAGCGTACGTGCATCGTCGCCAGGCCGAAGATCTTCTTGCCCTCCGACTTGGCGGAGACCAGAACGACGCCGCTGCGCGTCTCCGGGTCCAGGGACTTGATCCGTCCGCTGTACTCGATGTCGGCGCCCTCCTTGGCCGACACCACCGCGGGCGCCGAGAGCCGCACCGCGTAGCGGGTCACCGCACCGGGGTCGCCCGACCACGCTGACGCGAAGCCGGCGCCCAGACCCATCGTCAACATGCCGTGGGCAATCACGTCGGGCAGGCCCGCCAGCTTGGCGATGTCCTCGTCCCAGTGGATCGGGTTCGCATCCCCAGCCACCCCGGAGTAGTTGACCAGATCCCCACGGGAGAGCCGGGCATGGTGCGGCGGGAGCTCGTCGCCCACCTTCACCTCGTCGAACGACGGGGTCCCCGGTGTGCGCGTGAAGGCGCCCTCGGAGATGCGCACCTCACCCTCCGGCCGCACGGTCTTCTCGTAGGCGGTGTCGGACTGCCCGACAGCCAGGATGTTGACGTCGTGCATCATCGCGTTGTGCACGGCGGTCTTGATGGCCGGGTCGACGTCTTCGGCCGTCACCCCGACGACGGTCGTGTGCAGGGTGTGCACCCGCTCCCCGGCGGTGTCGGTGAACGTGTTGGTCACGGTCACCAGGTCCCTGCCGGCGATCCTGCGCACCGACGTCAGCTCGACATCGATGGTCAATTCGTCGCCGGCCACGATTGGCCGGTGCTGCTCGAAGACCTCTTCGGTCTGCATCCAGGTGTCGTAGCCGACGACGATCTCCTCGAACATCCGCCGGTTGCACGTCATGCCGGGCGTCGAGGTGAACGTCAGCGGTGCGACCAGGTCCGGATAGCCCAGGTCGGCGGCGGCCGCGACATCCCAGTGGGCGGGGTGGTAGTCCTGCACAGCGCGGGCGTACTCGCGCAGCTTCTCGCGGCCGACCAGGTAGGTGTCGTCCATCCGGTACCAGTGGCCGACCCGCGCTTCGAGCTGCGACGCCTCTGCTGCTGTGGTCATGTGTGCTGTCCCACTTCTCTCTCGACTGGTCAGCTGACGCCGACCCCAGCACACTAACGCGCCGGCGATCAGGCGCCGCGGACCAGTTGTCGCGCGGCCCGCCTACGCTGGCGACGTGTTGTTCCTTCTGTTCGGCTACGGGACCAAGCAGAAGGCTCTCGGCCCGGGTGAGGTTCGGACCTGCCCACGCTGCCACAACACCACCCAGTGGATGCGGATGCGCCAGTTCAAGCAGTTCACGCTGTTCTTCATCCCGGTCGCGCGGTGGAGTCGCCGCCAGTTCGAGGTGTGCGGCATCTGCGGGGCGTCCGTCTGACTGTCCGCCGGGTGAGGGTTCCGGCGGTGGCATGGTGGAGCGCATGACCAGCACGCAGTCCCTCACCGTCGTCGTCACCGGAGCCAACGGATTCGTCGGTGCGCGCACCTGTGCCGCGCTCGTCGAGCGCGGTGCCCGGGTGCGTGTCGTCGTCCGGCGCGCCGGCGCGGCGCCGCGGCTCGACGGTGTCGACGAACGGGTGGGTGACTTCGGTGATCCGGCCTTCGCCGCCGAGGTCGTCGACGGGGCCCGGGCCGTCGTGACGACCGTGCACCCGATGGGCTCGGACCGCCGAACCCAGCACCGGGTGGCCGTCGAGGGAACTCCGGTGATCGCCCGCGCGGCACGCGACGCCGGCGTCGACCGGCTGGTGCACATGTCGACCGCCGGGGTCTACGACCGCTCGCCCGGCGTGGGCGACGTGGCCGAGTCAGCCCACCTGGTCGACGACGACGGCGGTGACTATCCGGTCACCAAGCGCGACACCGACGCGGCGCTGGCCGACGTGGACGGCATCACCCGGGTGCTGGTGCGCCCGCCGGCGATCCTCGGTCCCGGCGCCACCTCGATCTGGAACACGTTGCGCCCCAACGAGATGGCGGACAGCGGAGCGGCGCACCGGACCAACCCGGACAAGACGTTCGCCTGGGTGCACGTCGACGATCTGGCGGCGCTGCTGGCCGACCTGGCGACCGGGCGGATCGCCACGTCGAGTGACCTGCAGCAGGGCCCGATCGAGGGCGGCTGCTCGGTCGTCAACGTCGCCGGCGAGGCCGCGACCCAGCGGGATTATCTGACCGCGGTCACCGACACGCTCGGCATCGATCCCGCTTGGAACGACGAGCCGGCGTGGACGGGCCAGATCGTCGCCGACCGGGCGCGGGGCTGGGGGTGGGCGCCGCGGGTCTCTCTGACGCAGGCGCTCGACGAGCTCCGGGACGGGTTGCGGCGTTGAACCCTCACACCTGCGGGTAGGGCGCCCAGCGCTTGTCGTAGCCGGCCTTGCGCGCGGCCAGCTGCACGGCCCGCTCCTGCGGCGTCACGAACACGGTGCCGGCGGGCAGCTCGTCTTCGAGGTCCTCGAGCTTGACCACCACCGACTGCACCGAGGGCACCGCGGGTGATTGCGGATCCAGGTTCTGGAAACGCATCGAGATGATCCCCTGGTTCAGGCCGCCGGTCGACACCCAGTTGGCGACGCCGGGATCGGCGACCGACACGACCAGGGTGTAGGTGCCGTCGGCGTTGGCCACCGACTGATCGTCGTTGAGACTGGTCTGCTCGTTCCAGTAGTCATCGGTGATGGTCCAGTCGTTGTAGACCGGCACGGTGAAGAACCCGGCGTTACCCGGGTCGATGGTCAGCACCAGTGCCTCGTCGTCGGCGAGCTGGAAGTAGCCGTTGCTCTGCAGTTGGTTGGCCAGGAACTCGGCATTGCTGGCCGGCTGCGTCATGACATTGGGTTGACGCAGTTCTCCGGTGTCGGGGTCGGTGGTGGCCAGTGCCATGTACTTGGCCTGCTCGTTGGCGCCGCGGACCAGCAGCAACAGGGCGGCCAGCGTGCCGCGCACGGGACGCCATTCGGCAATGCCCAGCGGCGGGATAAGCGATACCAGCGACGTCAGGAACGGGCTGTCGTTGACCAGACCGCCGAGCAGGACGAAGCCGCCCAGCTGGGCGAACAGGCTGTTGCGGGGACCCGCGACCCGCTGCACCGCAAGCTCCATCGGGTCTTCGACGTTCCAGTCTCCCAACGTGTTTCGAGCGGCGATCAGCGTGGACCGGGAGGTCAGCTGCAGGTGGTTGGTCTGTCCCGGCGCCGCCGGGTCACCGCTGACGGTGATGACGAACGATCCGTCGTCGTTGATGTCGAGATCGGGCAGGGTCAGGATCGTCGACGTCGTGCCCGCGGTGCCCTCGAGCACGCTGAAGGTGGTGTCGGCCGGGATGCCGTCATAGATACGTCCGGTGAGCACGTACTCCGAGGTCTTGTTGACCGCGATGAACCGGTAGATGGTGTCGGGGTTGTCGTAGAGCAGGCGCGAGCCGCCGACGTCGATGCCGTACCAGCTGTGCGGGGGCGCGACCTGGGTGACCACTGCCGGGTCCAGCGGGTTGAGGATCTGCTGCTGGAACGACGCGGCCAGCGCGTACTCGTCGATGGCGTTGTCCAGGGCCTCCCGGTTCGCCGCGTCGGGACCGCCGACGAGGGCGAACTGCTCCTTGGCGGCGGCGAGGAAGCCGAACCGCAGGATGATCTTCATCAGGGCCACCGGCAGCGACTTGGCCGTCGACATCGCGATCTTCTCGCGTTCGATCTGCTGTGGGGTGCCCAACGGGCTGACCTGGTTGGACAGTTCAGCATCGGCGCTGACGGTCTGCTGCTCGGTGACGACGACAGTCTCCGAGGCTGCCAGCCGTCGCGGTGCCGGTGCCGGAACCGCCGGGGCCGCAGCCGGAACCTGCGGATCGTCGGCGTCGGACCCGGCATCCGACTCGGTGTCTACGGCGGCCTCGGCGATGACCGCCGGTGCCTCGACCGTCCGGGCGACGGTCACCGCAGCGGCGTCCAGCTCGTGCTCGTCGGCCGCCTCGTCGTCCGACTCCGCGGCCGCCTCGGCCTCGGCTGCTTCCTCGGCCTCGGCCTCCGCTTCTGCTTCCGCGTCGGCTTCTGCCAGATCCTCACTGTCGCGAACGTCCGCATCCTCGTCGGCGTCTTCACCGACGGCTTCGGCCGGCGACGGCGTACTCGGCGAGGACGCACTCACCGACGACGATTCCGTCGACCCCGACTCACCGGTCGATGCACTGCTCGCGGACTCGGAGGACGACTCGGACGACGCCGCGCCGTCGGTGTCGGCGTGCGCGGCGGGGATGGCCAGCGCCGAACCCACACCGAGGAAGACGGCCAGCGCACCGACCCTGCCGATGAACGTGGCGTACCCCAGCGCCGGACGTGGCTGATGCTGCTGGGCTACCGGCTCCGATGAACGGCGCATCCCGACTCCTGGTGTGTGCTAGATCACTATTGCACCACTAGGTGTAGCAGTAGCGGTGCGTAAGCACAACACTTGACGGGATGTGTCTCACTCATGCGACAAGCGGAAGATTTTGTCGCGGTTCGGATCCCGAGGGGTCCGCTCAGGCGGTCGTCAGGTAGTCGGCCCGTCCGACGTAGACGATGCCGGGGGACGGGGCGGTCGTCGCCGCCTGCGCAATCACCGCCGCGCGCATGACGATGGTGTCGTCGACCATGTCACCGGACACCACCGTGAAGCCGATTCCGGCCCGGACGAACTCCGGCCGCATGGCGTACAGCGCGCTTTCGCCGGCGCGCTTGCTGACAGCGACCGCGGCATACCCCTTCGGCACCGCCTTGTGGGGGAAGAAGTGCGCCTGGTGACTGGTGACGAACACGATCCGTGCCCCGGCGGGCATCAGCGGCATCGCCATCGTGGCCAACCGCTTCTGAGCGTCGCGGTTCAGCCGCATCGCGTACTCGGGATCGGCGCCCGTCTCGCGGCTGTGGGAGGCATTGAGGATCAGCGCGTCCAGTCGCCCGAACCTCGCCCGGATGGTCTCCATCATCGCCGTGACGTCGGCCTCCTCGGAGATGTCGGCCGCGATCGTGGAGGCCTGGCCGCCGACGTCGCGGATCGCCTGCACGATCGAGGCCGCGCGATCAGCGCTCTTGCGGTGGTTGACGAGGACGTGAGTGCCGGGGGTGGCGAGTTGCAGCGCGACCTGGGCGCCGATCCCGCGAGACGCTCCGGTGATGAGAACGATCCGTTCGGGTCCGAGTGGCATGCCGAGTCCTTCCGTCGCGGCCGCTGCGTCCGTCGCACCTGTGCGGCCGGCTGCCGCCACCCTACACCGATTTCTAAGAAAAATAAGGGCTACATAAGGTCACGGTAAGGCCATGAAGTGATCGCGCCCCGGTCGGCGCGGCGGTCAGCAATTCGGCGACAGCACTACGGCGAGTGCTCCTCGATGTACTCGTCGGCGTCCTTGTCCCGGTTGTCGACCCCTTCCAGGGACTCGCGGTCGGCGTAGAACCTGAGCCACTGCATGCCGAGCTGGTGGCGCAGTTCGAGCGTCGCACTCTTGATGAAATCGGGCATCGCCTCGCGCTCCTCCTCATCGAGGTGTGAGCCGTTCTCTTTGCGGGCCGTGTTCACCGCCTCGAACCACTGCGCACTGCCGGGCTCGTGCCGCCGTGACTCGCGCACCGCGTCACGGATGTCGTTGTGGTCGGTGATCGCGTCCTCGGTCTCGTCCTGCGGGTCGCCTTCGGGGTTGCCGGGATCCTCCCGGCCGCCGTGCTTCAGCAGCGCGGGGTAGAACACGGCCTCCTCGGCCTCGGCATGCGCGTCGAGCCGGGCGCTGAGCACGCTCCAGATCGCCTGCAGCTCGGCATCGGACGTCGCGTCGTCGAGACGGAAGAACTGCCGCCGCAGCCAGTCGTGGTCGGCGTAGATGAGCTCGATGATGTCGGCCATGAGCGACAACTTCCCCGCTGGGCGGCGGTCGAAACGCCGGTCAGGGCGCGGACATCTCCAGCGCGTGGACCGTTTGTGCATCGGCGATGCCCTTGAGCCGGACCTCTCGGCCCGTGGCGAACGAGAAGCCGTCGGCGTCGGCGACCGAATCGCGCAACGCCGCGCTGACCAGGATCTCCCCACCGCGGGCCAGGTCGGCGATGCGGGCGGCCATCACCACGTCGAGCCCGAACAGGTCGTGTCCACGGCGCACCGACGTGCCCGCGTGGGCGCCGATTCGCACCCGGATGCCGTTCCACCGCTCGGTGTCGCCGCCCAGGGCACGCTGGACGTCCAGACTGCACCGCAGGGCTTTGGCGGGGTCGGCGAAGGCGATCATGAACCCGTCGCCCTGATTCTTCACCACATATCCGCCGTGCGCGGCGACGCTGTGCTCGACCAGCTTGTTGTGACGTTCGAGAACGGTGATCCAGTCGCGGTCGCCCAGCGTCTGGTTGTGCCGCGTCGAGTCCTCGATGTCGGAGAAGAGCAGCACGACGCTCCCGTCGGCTGTGATCCGGGCGAGGTCGGGACGCTCCACGCGGGCCCAGCCGGCCAGATCGTCGATCGAGTGGCGGATGGACCCGCCGAGGCCTTTGCGGATCAGCGAGTCGGCGGTCTGCACCGTGTCGACGACCGTCTTGACCGCCAGCGGCGCCACACCGCGGGGTCTGCGCCGCGGCCGGCTATCGGCGCTTCGGGTGGGGCGATCCCGCAGAGCGCGCCGCGCCGACGTCAGCTTCCGTCGCATCACCAGCGTCACGACGCCCAGCGCGATCAACGCAGCCAACTCGACCACGGCGATGACGAACAGCGCGACGGTCACCGAATGCCCCGCTCAGCCGAACAGCGTGTCGAGGACGTCGCGCTCCCGGTCCTGCCAGCGCCGGACCTCGGCGCGGGCATTGTCGATGTCCTCCGGAGTGAGGTGGTCGGCGCCGTCGGCGGTGATCCGGCAGACGTCCATCGGTCCACCGACGGTCGGCGAGGTCTCGTCGAGTGCGTCGAGGACACGCAGCGCGGCCAGCACGCCGTACTCGACCGGGCGCTCGTTCATCCGGAAGTTGGCGAGCAGGGCACGCGCCTGCTGCGCCATCGGCGCCCCGCTGCCGATGGCGTGGAAGCCGATCTCCTCGTAATGGCCGATGAGCCCGTGCGGGTCGACGTCCACCATGAACGGCTTGCCGTCCGAATAGCCCGCGGCCAGCACGTAGGTCGCCGGCGTGGAGCCGCTCTTCTCCTGCCCCGGAACATCGTCGATGAAGTTCTCGTAATGGTGCTGCAGCACCGGAACGACCCGGGTCTGCAGCGCCCGCCCGACGTCCCCGGCCTCGACGATCGTCTCGGGCTGGGAGTCGAATATCTGCTCGAGGTCGTAGAGCACCGCGCGTGAGCCACTGCCCGCCCACGCGGCGCGCCGGCCCAGGCCGTGCAACTTCTGGGCGGGATAACTCAATCCGCGGTCCGGCTCGGTGATCTGCGAGTCGGCGGCCAGCACCAGCCCGTCGGCGCAGCGCAGCGCCAGCACCACGGTCATGGCCGGGCTCGTCTCACCGCGACGTCAGCCGGCGACCGGCGCGAGCGCTGCGCAGGTGAACACCCTGACCTGACCGGCAACCTTGGCGTGGCACTGGGACAGCAGCGGCTCCGACAACTGCTCTTCGAGTGTGACCTCAATGGGGCCTGCCTTTCCGTTCAGTGTCACCAGGATGTGGCCGTCGCCGCGCTCGACGTGCAGCGGGGCGAGCGCGTCGATGCGATCCTCACCGGTCTGTTCCCGCGCGAAGTACTGCGCGGCCTGCACCGCGTGCGGCAGCGAAGTCCGTCCACGCAGGAACCGGTTGTCCAGCCGTCCCTGCAGGTAGCGCCGGACCAGCCCGGCCGAGTCCGTCGTGTCCACCCGTCCGTAGCACAACCCCTCGGGCAACACCAGCATCGTGGCGGCGAACCGGTCGCCGCCCAGATGCGAACACTCCCAGGTGTTCTCCGGAAATTCCTCGGCGATGGCGCGGCAGGCGCTGCGCCCGCGTACCGCGCAACACTGGTCGTGGGTGCCGTGCGCGCAGACGGCGATCAACGGTCCGGTCGACGGCTCACCGTCCGAGCCGTCCAGGGCGAGGTCGGCATAGGCCTGCGGGTCGTCGACCTCGCCGCCGTACAACGCCTCGTCACCGGGTTCGGCGCGGGCGACATACCAACGCCACCGCGGCGTCGCGGGCCGGCGACCGTGCCGGCGGATGGCCGCGATCCGCATCCCTGCCTTCTCCGCGCGCCGGACCACGGCCCGGCCCAGCACGGGATCGATGATCGCCGGGGACTGCAGAAACGCCGAAGGTCCCCAGGCACCGGACAATTCGAGCAGCAGCCAATTCGATCCCGCCGACGCCGTGCCGTACATGGGGTCCCCGCGGGCCAGCGACTGATCGCTGCACGGCACTGTCCTGGGACTCATCGATCGGCGGCCGCCGGGACGACGACGCCCTCCCGCAACAGCCGGCGAATCAGCACCGTCGCATCCGCGCGGTCCAGCCCGGGAGTGCCGGCGGCGGTGACGACGCGACCGCGGTGCAGTGCGGCGAGGGCCGGCGCGCAGGACATGGGAAAGGTCATGACGCGGTCGGGGAGTCGCAGCACGACCCGGCCGTCGGCGTTCTCGACTGCGGCGGCGAGCGCGTGTCGCCACCGCACGGAGGTGGTGTCCGCGCGCGCGGCAGCGTCCAGCGTGGCCAGGGGCCGTACCGCGACAGGTCGGGTCCGCTCGGCATGGCGGTGCGTCAGGTGGGTGGCGGCAGCGGTGCTCAGTGCGGTGGCGTCGTCGCGCAGCCGGTCGACCATCTGGGCCATCACCTTGGTCACCGCGGGAATGATGCCATCCCGGTCGGTGGGTGTGCCGCCCATCGGCAGCGATCGGCGGAAGGCCTCGTCATCGGCCAGTTGCTCGATCACCGCCCGGGCGACATCGAGGCCGGTGACCGCTGCGACGCCGACGGTCAGGTGAATCGACGTGGTGTCCTGCGCCTGGGCGGCGTGCACCCACCCCCGCGGCAGATACAGCGCGTCACCCGGGGCCAGCACGGCATCGATGACGGGCTCGCCCGTCACGCGTTCGGCGATGGCGGCGCGGTGCTGTGTCCACGGCTGGGACGGCAACGGGTGGGCGTGCACGGGTTCGTGCACCACCCAGCGTTTGTGGCCGGAGGCCTGCAGCACGAAGACGTCGTGGACGTCGTAATGGAAGTCGAAGCCGCGGTTGCCGGGGGGAGTCACGTACGCGTTGGCCTGCACCGGATGACCGAGCTCGTCGACCGCCTGCCGGACGAAGTCGATGACCGGCGGCCACAGCCGGTGCAGTCCCTGCAGCACGATCGTGGCACCCGAGGCGAATTCGCCGAGCACCTTCGCGGAGTCCACCTGGTCGGGCATCTCGGCGCCGAATCCGGCGGGCCCCAGATAGCAATCCTTGGCCAGCAGGTCGCCTTCTTTGGCCAGCCGGATGAACGGGGAGCGCACCCCGCGCTCAGCGATCAGCTCGTCGACCGCGTCGGGTGAGAGCAGATCGCCGAAGTCGCGGGGTAGCGCGTCGGCCGAACTGAGCAGGGGTGTGCGCCCCCAGTACGTCGTGGCGAACGTGTGCGTGTCGGTCGCGACGCATCGGCTCAGCATGGGAGAGCAGTCAGGCGGTTCCGTCGGCACCGCCGTCGTGACCTTCGGGGTTCGAGCCGCCGTCGGCCGGGCCTTCGCCGCCCGCGGTGCCGTCTGCTCCGCCGTCGTGGCCGCCCGGGTTCGAGCCGCCGTCGGCCGGGCCTTCGCCGCCGGCGGTGCCGTCTGCTCCGCCGTCGTGGCCGCCCGGGTTCGAGCCGCCGTCAGCGACTCCCTCGCCGCCGCCGGTGGAGGTGGTGATGTCGTTGTCGTCGAGTGCCATGACGCTTCCTTATCTGTCAGCGACCCGGTCGGGTCCGTCCGCGACCCCGGTTGCGGGGCTGCACCGTGTCGATGCCCGCGCTGCAGTGTTGCCCCGCGCAGCGCAGCCGAAACGCGTGGGCCGCTGCTCAGGCCGACAGCTTCTTGTCCGCGCTCGCCCTGTCCGCCTCGGCCTCCTCGGACTTCTTGCCGCTCAGTCTGCGCAACCCGGACGACGCCTTCATGAGCCCTCGGGACGACTTCGTCGGTGTGCCGTCGTTGCGGCGCTGCAGGAACTGGGCGATCTTGCGCAACACCAGTGCCAGGGCCGGTACCAGTAGAGCGGTCAGCACCCAGCGGCGGACGGGCGAACTCAGTAGAGCCAACATGTGGCCTCCTCGACATCGTCGACAGTGCTCAGCAGATACCCCGGAAATCGCCGTCGTAAAACGGCGGCCGGCGCGCTGTGACACCTGACCCGCGCTGGGTATCCCGCGATGGATGAAGTATCAACGGGGCGGCTCCGGCCCGGCCCTTCTCCTGATTCACGGCATCTCGCATCGGCAGAACTGGGCTCCGGTGATTCCGGCTCTCGCGCGGGAGCGTGACCTCATCGCCGTCGACCTACCTGGCTTCGGAGAGAGTCCGCCGATGCCGGGTGAGGTGTCGGTGGCGACTCTGACCGATGCCGTCGAGGAGTTCATCGCCGAGCACGACCTCGGTGACGTCGACGTCGTCGGCAGCTCGATGGGCGCGCGGATGGCGCTGGAGTTGGCGCGGCGCGGTCACGGCGGAGCCACCGTCGCACTGGACCCGGGCGGTTTCTGGACCGACACGGAGGTGGCGTACTTCGCCGCGACGGTCGTGCCCTCGATCGGACTGGTGCGCCGCATCCAGCCGGTGCTGCCCAGGTTGGTGAGCAATCGTGTCGGCCGCGCAGCGCTGCTGCTGCAGTTCTCGGCGAAGCCCTCGGCACTGGACCGCGACCTGGTGCTGAGCGAACTCCGCAACTTCGCGAGTTCGCCCAGCCTGTTCGAGGCGCTGGAAGCGCTCATCCGCGGGCCCAAGCAGCAGGGCGCGCCATCGGGCACGCTGCGTGCGCCGGTGGTGATCGGGTGGGGGCGCAACGACCGGGTGACTCCCCTGCGGCAGGCGCGGCGCGCGCTGGATCGCTTCCCGGATGCCTCGCTGTACTGCTTCTCGGATTGCGGCCATTTTCCGCACTGGGACCGGCCGTCCGAAACCGTGCAGTTGATCCTGGACTCGACCGGGCCACGCTGACACTCGCCCACCCGATTGCGCGCAATGGGATTGCGTGCAATAAATTAGAGCGGTGACGAAATTGCGGCTCGAGGAACAACTGTGCTTCGCGCTGTACTCGGCGTCGCGCGCCGTCACCTCCGCCTACCGGCCACTGCTCGACGAACTCGGCCTCACCTATCCGCAGTACCTCGTCCTGCTGGTGCTGTGGGAGGACGACGCCTGCAGCATCGGGCAACTCGGCGACCGGCTGCACCTGGACTCCGGCACGCTGTCGCCGCTGCTCAAACGTCTGGAAGCCGCCGGCCTCGTACGGCGGCAGCGCAGTGACACCGACGAACGACGCGTCGAGGTCACGCTCACCGCAGACGGGCGAGCGCTGGAGGA
This sequence comes from Mycobacterium sp. PO1, assembly GCF_017312405.1. GTDB lineage: Bacteria > Actinomycetota > Actinomycetes > Mycobacteriales > Mycobacteriaceae > Mycobacterium. The sequence goes on along the minus strand of NZ_BLTG01000019.1, from coordinate 71,486 downwards.
CCGGGCGGCCTGTGTCCCGGAGCGACTTCTCGGCTCGACCGACGCCGATCCGGCACAGCTCGCCGCGCTGCGTGATGCCCTGACCCTCGTCACCGCTGAGGTTTACGCCCGGAACGGCTGAAACACCCGTCCCGAATCACTGGAGAAAGGCAGCACCGATGTCTCAACCACCCATGTCCCAACCACCAGTGCCCCAACCAACCATCTCCCAACCACCGATGTCCGAACCACCGCCACCACCGCCGACCACCCGCGCCCGGACCGTCGCGCGCCTGGCTCTCGCCGGCGCGATGGTGTTCGCCGGTTTCAGCCACCTGTTCTGGGCCCGCGAAGAGTTCCAGGCGCAGGTTCCGCGCTGGGTGCCCATGGATCCCGACGGCGTGGTGATGGCGTCCGGCGGCGTCGAGATCACGCTCGGCGTCGGGTTGGCCGTCCTCAACCGGGACCGTGTCCTGGTCGGCAGGTTGTTGGCCGCGTTCTTCATCCTGATCTTTCCGGGCAATATCGCCCAGTACGTCAACCATGCGGACGGCTTCGGGCTCGACACCGACACCAAGCGTCTGGTGCGGCTGTTCTTCCAGCCCGTGTTGATCGCCTGGGCGCTGTGGGCCGCCGGGATTCCGCGCAGCAAGCGGTGACGTCACCCTGGTTTGGCGATCGCTGCGGGCCGCATTAGGTTTCCTCACGTGACGTTCTCAGGTGCTGCTGTCGCGCGGTGGATCGCGCCCTTCCTGACAGTCGCGGCGGTCGCCGCGGTGGGGGCGGTGTCCGCTCCCGTCCACCCGGCGGACACCCCGGCAGTGCGGCTGGCCAGTGACGCCAACCCGCTGGCCGGCATGCCGTTCTACGTCAATCCCCAGTCCAAGGGGATGCGTGCGGCGCAGGGCAACCCCGATCCGCTGCTGGCCGCGGTGGTCAACACCCCGACCGCGTACTGGATGGACCACATCTCCACCCCGGCTGTGGATGCGAAGTACATCGCCACCGCCCAGGCCGCCGGCACCATGCCGATCCTGGCGCTCTACGGCATCCCGAACCGGGACTGCGGCAGCTACGCCGCGGGCGGGTTCGGTTCGGCCGGCGCCTACCGGGCGTGGATCGACGGTGTCGCGGCCGCCATCGGCACCGGGCCCGCAGCGGTCATCCTCGAACCCGACGCGCTGGCCATGATCGACTGCCTGTCCCCGGGCCAGCAGCAGGAACGGCTCGAGCTGATCGGCTACGCCGTCGACACGCTGACCCGTAATCCCGCCACCGCCGTGTACGTCGACGCCGGCCATTCGCGCTGGGTGCCCGCGGACGTCATGGCGGGCCGGCTCAACCAGGTCGGAGTCCAGAAGGCGCGTGGCTTCAGCCTGAACACGGCGAACTTCTTCACGACCGAGGAGTCCATGGGGTACGGCCAGGCCATCTCCGGGATGACCAACGGAGCGCACTACGTGATCGACACGTCGCGCAATGGCGCCGGACCGGTGGAAGGCGACGACCTGTACTGGTGCAATCCCAGCGGTCGCGCACTCGGGGTGGCCCCGACTACGGCCACCGGCAATCCGACGGTCGACGCCTTCCTGTGGGTCAAGCGCCCCGGGGAATCCGACGGGTCGTGCCGCGGGGCGCCCAGCGCCGGCACGTTCGTCAGTCAGTACGCCATCGACCTCGCCCGTAACGCCGGTTGGTGAGAGCGGCGCCGGCTCATTGCCGGCCGCTGCGGATACGCCGGTAGTGGCGCGCGGCGCGTACCCGGTTGCCGCAGGCCTGCGAACACCATTCCCGTCTCGGGTGGGACTTGACGAAGTACAGCACGCAATGCGGGGCGTGGCAGGCCCGTAGTGCGCCGGCCGACGGCCCGGTGAGCAGGTCGATCGCCTGCGCCGCCAGCCCGGCGAGCGCCGTGCGGACGGGTGGCTCGTGGGCGACGGCCTCGCGGCGCAGCTCGTCACCGCGGCGGAGGAGCGCCGGCCAGGCCTGGTCGGCGGCCATGGCGTTGATGTCGGCCACCGCGGTGTCGACGGATGCGACCGGGGAGCGTGCCGCGGGTCGCTGATCGTCGGTGACGAACGCGGCGACGCGGCGCAGCGAATCCCGCAGTGCGCGAGCCTCGGTCAGCTCGGCGGGCGTCGGGTCGACCCCGGGACCGGATCCCGGGTCGAAGCCGGCCACGTCGGTCAGCCAGCCACGCAAGGCGGTGGCCGTGGTCAGGTCGTCGTGCACCCCTGCCGTATCCGCCCAGACGGTGTTCATCAACCGCACGGGCAGCGGCTCGCCAGGCAACACCCACCGTGCAGACGATTCCGGCATGCGGGAATGTTATCACGGATGGAAGGTGTTCCATCCGTTAGAGCCACCGCCGGTAGCTCACGAGACACCGAACGGAACCGCCATGTCCACCACCACCGCATTCACCCCCGTCGACCCGTCCGCCGCCACCGGCACGACCGCGGAACTGCTTGCGCAGGTTCGTAAGTCGCTGGGGACGGTGCCGAACATGACCGCTGCGATGGCGAACAGCCCCACCCTGCTCAAGGCGTACCTGGCGCTGTCCGGTGCCGTCGCCGGTGGCGCCCTGCCTGCCGCAGCCCGGGAGCGCCTGGCGGTGGCGACCGCTCAGCTCAACGGATGCGAATACTGCCTCTCGGCCCACACCTACGTCGGCGCTCAGGTCGCCAAGATCGACGCGGAGGAACTCGAGCGAGCCCGGCGGGGACAGTCGCAGGATCCGCACCTGGCGGCCCTGCTGGAGTTGTCCAACACGATCGCCGAGAACGCCGGTGACGTGGACGCCGGCGACCTCGACAGGGCCCGGCGCGCGGGCGTCACGGACGAGGAGATCGGTGAGTTGGTTGCCAACCTGGCCTTGAACATCCTCACCAACTACTTCAACGTGCTCGCCGGCGTCCACAACGACTGGCCGGTGGTCTCGCTGTGACGACCGGCTTTCACCGCGGAGAGCTCATGGTCCAACAGCGTGCCGGGGTCCTCGAGGCCGCGGCGCGACTCGAACCCATGGTGCGCCAGGGCGGGCTCACGCCTGGGGCAGCGGCGTTCGTGTCGGGCGCCACGTTCGGGGCGCTCACCGCACGCGACCGCACCGGCCGGTTGTGGACGGCTCCGCTGCTGGGCGAACCCGGGTTCGTAACGCCGGAGTCGGCGTCGGCCCTGCGGATCCGCGGCGGAATCGCCGATGCCGACCCGCTTTTCGACCTGCCGTCGGGGCAGGAGGTCGGTGTGATCGTGATCGACTATGCGTCCCGACGCCGGTTGCGGGTGAACGGACAGCTCGACAGGGGCGACGAGGACGAATTGCGGGTCAGCATCGCGCAGGCCTACGGGAACTGCCCGCAGTACATTCCGCGGGCGCAGTGGCGGTCCGGGCTGCCGGCGCCGCACCGCACGCGGGTGCACGACGGGGACAGCTTGCGGGACAGCGACATCGACCAGATCCGGCGCGCCGCGACCTTCATCCTGGGCACCACCCACCCCACGGCGGGGAACGACGCATCGCATCGCGGAGGGCCGCCCGGCTTCGTCACCGTCAGCCCGCGGACAGTGCGTTGGCCCGATTACCCCGGCAACAACATGTTCAACAGCCTCGGCAATCTCGCCGTTGATCCCACTGCTGCGCTGATGTTCGCCACGGCAACCGGTCGCGTTGTCCAGATCTCGGGGGCGGCCACCGTGGAGTGGGATCGATCAGCAGCCAGGGAGCCGGATGACACGGGACGCGGTGTCGCGTTGACGATCGACCGGGTGGTGGTGACGACGGGCTGAACCAGCCGGCGGCGGGGCAGGTGGGCGGGAACGCTGCGGCGACGTGGTGCTCACCGGCGTGGCGGCGGATCTGCCGATCCGCCCCGCCGCACGATCGCGAAGGCCTGCCCCAGCAGCCGGGTCTCGCTGACTCCCGTGACCCCGCGCCGCTCGAGCTGCCAGCGTCTGATTCCGGTGCTGCGTAGCGCAGCCACCGCGCATCGGGCGAGCACCTGCGCCTCGAACTCCAGGTCGTCGGTCACCGGCTGCGACGATTCCATCCGTTCCGCCAGAGCCTCGGCAACCGCCTGCTCGAGCTGGAACAGCAACCCCGGGCTCGACTTGGCCAGCTTGGGCCCGGGCGGACCGTCCTGGAACAACCACGACAGGTTGGGCTGGGCCTCGCGCAGCCGGTCGGCCGTCACCAGCACGGCGTTCTCGACGGCGTCCAGCGGTGCTTCGGCTGCCGGGCGGCGCCGTATCTCGTCGGCGAGGACCGGAATCCCGGCTTCGATGTCCTTCACCAAGAGGGCCTCTTTCCCGGAGAAGTACCGGAAGAAGGTGCGCTCGGTGACCCCGGCGGCGTCGGCGATGTCGCGGACCGTGGTCTCGGCGTATCCGCGCTGCTCGAAGAGCGCGTCGGCCGCGGACTGGATGGCGCCCCGGGTGGCGATTTTGTGCGCCTCGCGCTTGCCGACATCAGCGGACATGCAAGAACTATGCCAGCTGACGGCCCTCGGGTACGACATATTGTCAGTTCTGACACTTTCCCATAAGGTGTCAGTACTGACAGATTTCCGGTCCACCCGAACGGTCGACGAGCCCGTGCTCGTGGCCGCCTAGCGAGACGAGCCGACGATGCACTTCCAGGGAACGATCAACGAGGACATCCGCGATTCCGTGCCGGACTGGGGGCCGTACCGAGCTCCGCAGGCTCCCGACAACGCCCCCAACGTGCTGTACCTGCTGTGGGACGACATCGGGATCGCGACCTGGGACTGCTTCGGTGGCATGGTCGAGATGCCGACCATGACACGCATCGCCGAACGCGGGATCCGGTTGTCACAGTTTCACACCACCGCGCTGTGCTCGCCGACCCGCGCTGCGCTGCTGACCGGCCGCAACGCCACGTCGGTGGGGGTGTCCTCGGTCGTGAACATGGCGCAGGGCTATCCCGGTCACAGCGGACGCATCCCGGCAGACACCGCGCTGGTGTCGGAGGTCCTCGCCGAACGGGGATGGGCGACGTATGCGGTCGGCAAATGGCACCTGACACCACCCGAGGACTGCCACGCCGCCGGGTCGCGCCGGTACTGGCCGCTGAGCCGGGGCTTCGACCGCTTCTACGGATTCCTCGACGGCATGACCGACCAGTGGTATCCGAACCTGGTCAGCGACAGCAGGCCGATCGATCCGCCGGGAACCCCGGAGCAGGGCTATCACCTCTCGAAAGACCTGGCCGACAACGCGATCGGCTTCCTGCGCGAACACCGCTCCTGCGCGCCCGACAAGCCGTGGTTCATGTATCTGTGCCCGGGCGCAGGCCATTCGCCGCACCAGGTCGACAGCTCCTGGGCCGACAGATATCGCGGCCGGTTCGACGAGGGCTACGAGCGCTACCGCGAGATCGCCCTGGCCAACCAGAAGGCGCTCGGACTGCTGCCCGGCGAGACCGAGCTGTCACCGATCAATCCCTACGCCGAGTGCACCAGTGCCGACGGGTTGCCCTGGCCGGAACATGACACGGTGACCCCGTGGGACGCGTTGTCCGAGGACCAGAAGCGGGTTTTCAGCCGGATGGCCGAAGTCTTCGCCGGGTTCCTCAGCTACACCGACGCCCAGATCGGCCGCGTGGTGGACTATCTGGACAGCACCGGCCAGCTCGACAACACGATCATCGTCGTCATGTCCGACAATGGTGCCAGCGGTGAAGGTGGGCCCACCGGCACCCTCGACGAGTTCGTGCCGCTTCGCGGCGGCCTGTCGGCTGAGCCGACGCTGGACCGCCTGGACGAGTTCGGCGGACCCGGCACGAAGATGAACTACGCCAATGGCTGGGCGATGGCGTTCAACACGCCGTACAAGTTGTTCAAGCGCTACGCGTCCCACGAGGGCGGGATCGCCGACCCGTGCATCGTCTCCTGGCCGGCCGGACTGCCCGCCCGCGGAGAGGTGCGCGAACAGTACACGCACGTCAGTGACATCACCCCGACGGTGTACGAACTGCTGGGACTGGAACCGGCGAGAACGGTCAAGGGCGTTCCGCAGAGGCCGCTGGAGGGCGTGAGTATCGCTGCGACGCTGCATGATCCGGATGCATCGAGGCAGAAGAGTACCCAGTTCTACGCCATGATGGGTACTCGCGGCATCTGGCATGACGGGTGGTTCGCCAGCGCCGTGCACCCACCGACGTCCGCGGTCCCCGGCCGGCCCGGCTGGTCCCAGTTCCCGCATGACAGGTGGGAACTGTTCCACCTCGACAGCGACCGCAGCCAGATCCGTGACCTCGCCGCCGAACACCCGGACAAGCTCGAAGAGCTCAAGTCCTTGTGGCAGAACGAGGCGACGCGGTGCCACGCCTATCCGCTCAACGATCTGAGCGTGTTCGAGCTCATCAGCCGCGGCGTCGCCGATCTGGCCGGGGGCTCGCGGCGGGCGGTCTTCTATCCGGGCACCCCGGCGGTGCACACTCCGATGAGCGGCCTGGTGCGAGGCCGGTCCTTCGTGTTGCGCACCGAGGTGGCGGTCACCGGCTCCGACGCGGCCGGGGTGCTGTTCTCCCAGGGCAGCCGGTCGGGTGGACACGCACTCTTCCTCGCCGGTGGCTACCTGCGCTACGTCTGCAATCACGGCGGAGCCGAGCAGGCCGTGACGTCCGAAGGGCCGATCACGATGGGGCGGCACGGCGTCGAAATCCGTTTCAGTAGAACAGGATTAGGCGACGGACCGCTCAACGCGGTCGGAAACCTGGAGCTGATCGTCGACGGCCGCACCGTCGGCGCGCTGCACGGGATGACGATGGCCGGTTTCGATCCGATGCAGCCGGTCACGGTCGGGCTCAGCGTCGCCTACTCGGTGTCGCGAGACTACGCCTCGCCGAACCCGTTGCGGCAGGCCACCCTGGAGCAGGTCACTGTGGACTTTCTCGAGGCAGGCGAGAGTCTGCAGGACGCGGTCGTCGCGCTGGGGTTCGCCCGGGACTGACCCGAACCGACGGACCGACCCGAACCGACGCACTGAGTCGAACCGACGGAATAAGCAGCGGCGCGCCCGCGTCAGTGCAAGGCATGCATCTACTGACCGTGTACTCACACCCGTTCACCGACAGGTATCCGGCCGCGGTGATGAAGGCCTTCCACGAACCGGTGCGCGCGGCCGGTCACACCATCGATGTCCTGGACCTGCACAGCGAGGATTTCGACCCGCGATTCACCCCCGAGGACCATGCGCACTTCTGGGGCGGACCCATCCCCGACGAGATCGCCGCGATGCACCGCAGAGTGGAGGACGCCGACCGGATGGCGTTCGTCTTCCCGGTCTACTGGTGGGGCATGCCGGCGATGATGAAGGGCTGGATCGAGCGCGTGTTCACGGTCGGCTGGGCATACCAGTACGGCAAGGGCGTCGAGGACCGGGGCAAGCAACCGCTGACGTCGCTGCTGGGCAACATCCCCACCACGCTGATCGGCATCGGCGGGTCGACTCGGCGCACGTACGACCGCTACGGCTACGACGAGGCGATGAGGACCCAGATCGACGTCGGCACCTTCGCCTACTGCGGTGTCACGGATGTGACCAGCCATCTCATCTACGACGTTGAGGGGGAACACAATTCGGCAGTGCGCGACGAGGGGCTGCAGCAGGCCGCCGAAATCGGGCGTGCGTTCCTGGCACCTGATCGGGTGGTGCGCGACGCCAAGGAGGAGCATCTGCGCCGTCGCGCCGGATGACGTCACGCTAAGTTGACCGCCGTGGGTGCACAACAGCAGGGACGGGTGCTTGTCACCGGAGGTTGCGGCTTCATCGGTGCGGCGGTGGTGAAGGCGCTGCTGGACGCCGGGGCGGGCGTCACCGTCGTGGACCGCACGCCGCCCCGCAGTCCGCTCGACGGCGTGCGCTATGTCGTCGGTGATCTGACCGACGCGGGCGTGCGCGACGACGCGGTGGCACCGGGCACCGCCGCGATCGTCCATCTCGCTGCGGCGACCTCGGTGTTGCAGTCCGTGCAGCGGCCCGCGCCGACGTATGCCGACAACGTCGCCGTCACCCAGGAGTTGCTCGAGTTGGCCCGCATCCGTGACGTCGGCCAGTTTCTGCTGGCCTCGACCAACGCCGTCGTGGGCGACGTCGGTGAGGCGACGATCACCGAGCGGTTGCCGTTGCGCCCGCTGACGCCCTACGGCGCCACGAAGGCCGCCTGCGAGATGCTGATGTCCGGGTACGCCGGGGCCTACGGGATGACGACCTGCGCGTTGCGCTTCAGCAACGTCTACGGGCCGGGGATGGCGCTCAAGGACAGCTTGGTGCCGCGGCTGATGCGTGCGGCCCTGGACGGCTCCACCGTCACCATCTACGGCGATGGCACCCAGCGTCGCGACCTGGTCCACGTCGACGACGTGGCGCGCGCGGTGCTGCTCGCCCGGCAGGGCCGCTACAGCGGCACCGCGATCGTCGGCGCCGGCAGGTCGGTGTCGGTCCTCGAACTCGTCGACACCGTCCGCACCGTCACCGGCCGGCCGCTGCCCACCGAACACGTCGCCGCCCAGCGCGGCGAGATGCCCGCCGTCGTCGTCGACGTGTCACACAGCGCGGAGGCGATCGGCTACCGCCCCAGCGTCGCGCTGGCCGACGGACTGGCCGGCACGTGGCGGTACTTCCTCGACACGGTCGGCACGGCATGACCCCGCTCGCCGACTACCCCGACGATGTCGACACGCGTGCGGTCGCGGAGTTCGACCGGCATTATCCGAGCCTGGAGTTGGCCGAACTGGTCGTGGTGATCGCCGCGTACAACGAGGCCGACGGGATCGGCGCGGTGCTGACCGAGATGCCGAAACGGTGCTGCGGAATGCCGGTGGACGTCCTGGTCGTCGTCGACGGTGCGACCGACGCCACCGCCGAGGTGGCGCGTGCGCACGGCGCCTACACCTGCGTCGCACCCCGCAACCGCGGCCAGGGCGCGGCGCTGCGGCTGGGCTACCGGCTGGCCGCCCGGCACGGGGCGCGTTTCGTGGTGACCACCGACGCCGACGGTCAGTACGACGGCGCCGAACTGGAGACCCTGGTGACGCCGCTGCTCGACGGCCGCGCGGATTTCGTGACCGGGTCGCGCCGGCTGGGCCACCACGAATCCGACAGCCGCTTCCGCTGGCTGGGCGTGCGGGTGTTCGCGGTACTGGCCAGCCTGCTGACGTGGCGCCGCATCACCGACACCTCGTTCGGCTTCCGGGCGATGCGCGCCGAGCTGGCGCGGTCGGTGACGCTGACCGAGCCCCAGTACCAGTCCTCGGAGTTGCTGGTCGGGGTCGCCGCCCGGGGCGCACGCGTGGCCGAGGTGCCGATGACGATGCGCCTGCGCGCACACGGGGCGAGCAAGAAGGGCGCCAACCTCGTCTACGGCGCGAACTACGCCCGCGTCATGGTGCGGACGTGGTTCCGGGAGTACGTGCGCGGCGGTCGACGAAGATGAACCGGTCGAACAGCACGAACTTCAGCACGAACATCGCGCCGTAGGTACCCAGGAACGACGCTCCCACGAGGACGACCTGCCAGGCATGCGAGTCGACGTGCTCGCGCACCCAGTTGTCGGCGGCGGTGGTGACCAGGATCGCGGTGAGGGCGGTGACGATGACGATGACGGCATACGGCAACACCTCCCTGCGGTGGTGCGGGCGGCCCCGCTGCTGCCACGCCCAGTACCGGTTCATCAGGTAGTTGGGGACCGCACCGGCGACGAATGCGAGCACGCTGGCCAGCAGCGGCGCCCCGGCCAGCCAGTAGGTGAGCAGGAAGACCGCCTCACTGATGAGGCCGGCGATGACCGAGGCGCCGGTGTAGCGGCCCCACAGCCGGACGCGGTGACGGCGCAGACCCGGGCTCACGCCCGGACCCGGGCCACGCACAGCACCGATTGCCCGAAGGGCGGGCGCACCACCCGCTCCAGCGCGCGCGTCACCGGAACGACGAAGCGGTCGAACACCGCCACGAGTTTCGAATCCGGGGACGTCGAACCACCCCGGCGCACCGTCAGCCACCACGCGATGCCGCCGAGGAGATTGACCGGCTTGACCAGCTCGACGTCCAGGCCGGCGCGCCGCACGGCGCTCGCCAACGTCGACGGTGTGTACCGGCGCACGTGGCCGACCTTGCGGTCGAACTCCCCGTAGAGCTGCTGGTAGCCGGGCACCCACAGCACGATGCTGCCGCCCGGCTGCACCGCGGTGGCCAGCGAGCGCAGTGCGCCCGCGTCGTCCTCGATGTGCTCGAGCACGTTGATCGCGACCACGGAGGCGACCGGCTCGTCGAGCTCCGGTGCCACGCCCAGCGCCAACGTCCGGGTCTGCACCTCGGGCCGCCCGGCGAAGCGCCGCGCCATCAGTTCGACGGCGCCGGGGTCGACATCGGTCAACACCAGCCGGTCGACGTCGCCGAACTGCTCGGCGAACTCGCCGAGACCGGCGCCGACCTCGAGGATCGTGCGGCCGCAGTGCGGGGCGATCAGGTCGTACTGGTAGCGGCGGTACCGCGGCTTGTCACGTCCGGCGGCCTCGAGTTGACGGCCCGTGGCCGCTGTGAACGCCCCCCGGTCCTCGGCCATATGACCCTCCCTGTGAATCGCGCGTGTTGCCGCAATTGTGCACGTGGTTGTGCCCGTGTCTTAGGCTCAGGTTCACCAGCGGCGAAAGGGATGGCTGTTTTGCGAGTTCTCGTGCTCGGCGGTGACGGATACCTCGGATGGCCCACTGCACTGCATCTGTCCGATCGCGGACATGACGTGGCAGTGCTCGACAACTTCGCCCGGCGCGGTTACGACGACGAACTCGGCGTGTGCAGCCTGGTGCCGATCGAGGACCTGACCACCCGCGTGGCCGCCTGGGAGGAGCACTCCGGAAAGCGGCTCGCCACCTACGTGGGTGATTTGCTCGACGCCGAATTCGTGTATGCGACGCTGCGCGAGTTCGCCCCCGACGCAGTCGTGCACTTCGCCGAGCAGCGTGCCGCGCCGTACTCGATGATCGACCGCGCCCACGCCGTCTACACCCAGCACAACAATGTCATCGGCACGCTGAACCTGCTGTACGGCATCGGTGAGCTGGACCGCGACATCCACCTGGTCAAGCTCGGCACGATGGGCGAGTACGGCACGCCCAACGTCGACATCGAAGAGGGCTGGCTGGAACTGGAACACAACGGGCGCAGGGACCGTGTGCTGTTCCCCAAACGACCCGGATCGTTCTATCACCTGAGCAAGGTGCACGACTCGCACAACATGGAGTTCACCTGCCGGGCCTGGGGTCTGCGGGCCACCGACCTCAACCAGGGCGTGGTCTACGGGCAGACGACGCCGCAGACCGCGCTCGATCCGCGGCTGGCCACCCGCTTCGACTACGACAGCGTGTTCGGCACGGTTCTCAACCGCTTCGTCATCCAGGCGGTGCTCGGCGAGCCGCTGACGGTGTACGGCACCGGAAACCAGATCAGGGGTCTGATCGACATCCGCGACACCGTGGAATGCATCCGGCTGGCCGTGGAGAACCCCGCCGAGCGCGGCGAGTTCCGGGTGTTCAACCAGATGACCGAGTCGAAGTCGGTGCGCCAGATCGCCGACGTCGTGTCGGCGCAGTTCCCGGGCCCGGTGCAGATCGAGCATTTGACCAACCCCCGCATCGAGCTGCAGGAGCACTACTACAACGTCAAACACACCGGGCTCGTCGAGCTCGGTCTGGACCCGCACCTGCTCTCCGATGTGTTGATCGAGTCGATGTTCCCCATCGTCGAGCAGAACAAGCACCGCGTCGACACCGAGAAGCTGTATCCGACGGTGCAGTGGACGAGCTCCGGTAACAACTGAGCGGCGTGGTCGCCGTCCTGGGCAGCGCCGGCGGGCTGATTCGCCGACACTGGCTGCTGAGCGCGCTGGTATTCGCCGGTGTGGTTCTGCGGGTGCTGTCCTGGTTCGCCTACCAGCCCGCGCTGTTGTTCGTCGACTCGTTCCGCTACCTGGGTAACCTCGGGGAGTTCAATCCCAGCGGTCTGAACCCCATCGGATACGAGCTGTTCGTCCTGACTCCGCTGCTCGCGGTCGGCGGACTGGAGCTCGTCACCGCCGTGCAGCACCTCGCGGGGGTCGTCTCAGCCGTCGCGCTGTCGGCTCTGGCGCTGCGCTACGGCGTGAACCGCTGGTGGGCTGCGGCGGCCGCAGCACCGCTGCTGCTCGACGGCTATCAGATCCAGATCGAGCAGCTGATCATGTCCGATGCCTGGCAACAGGTACTGCTGGTGGCACTGCTGTGGGTGCTGTTGGGTACCGGGGCCCCCACCCCCCGCCGGGCGGCGCTGGCCGGGTTGCTGGTCGGAATGGCGGTCATGCTGCGCCTGGTGGCGCTGGCCCTGGTGGTTCCGATCCTCGGCTATCTGCTCATCGCCGGCGGCGCGTGGCGGCTGCTGCGCACCGCACCCGGCTGGCGGACCGTCGGCCTGCGCATCGTGGCCTTCGTGTTGGCCTGTGGCGCGGTGCTCGGAGGGTACGCGACCTATTTCCACGCCGAGACCGGCAAGTGGGGTTTGACCCGCACCACCAGCCAGGTGCTCTACGGGCGTGCCGCGGTGATCGCCGACTGCGACACCCTCGAGTTGGATGCGCTGCTCGAGCGGGCCTGTCCCACCGAGCCGTTGGACGATCGCCGGCGCCTCGACGACTACGCCCACATCCAGCGGGAGAAGGGGTTCCGCGACCGATTCCCGCCGGGCACGGATCTCTACCAGGTGCAGCGGGAGTTCGGCTGGACCGTGATCGGCCAGCAACCCCTGGATTTCGCCGCGGCGGTCGCGGTGGACTTCGGAAAAGGCTTCCGCCCCACCCGCACCGACGCCGAAGGCGACGTGCCGGTGAGCCGCTGGCAGTTCCAGCTGGAGTACCCCAACGCCGACAAGGACCTCACCAGGCGAACATCCCAGGAGTTCAGCGGGCGCGACCCGACCACCGTGCCGGGCCTGGCCGCGTTCCTGCGCGGCTACCAACTCAGCGTCGGTTACACGCCGGGGCCACTGCTGGCGGTGTTCGGGCTCATCGCCCTGGCCGCTGTGCTGGGAGTGGGCCGGGCCCGCACCAGCGGCGTGCGGTCGGCGATCGCGCTGGCCCTGGGGATGGCGCTCACCATGCTCGTCCTCTCCGCCGCGTTCGAATTCTCCTGGCGCTACCAGCTTCCCGCGCTGGTACTGCTGCCGTTCGCCGGTGTTCTCGGGATCCGGGCGTTCCGGCGCCGGCCCCCGGCGCCTGTTCCCGTGGGGAGTGAATGGCAGTGGCAGCGCCGCACCACATGGCTGCCGGACGGGTGACCGCGTCGGTCAGCCGGCCCAGACGTCCTCGACGTAGCGATCGGATTCGACCAACCCGGTGAGCCACCGCTGTGCAGCCTCCGCGTCGGCACCGGTGCGGGACCGGTAGATGTCCGTGAACGCCTCGCGGACGGCGGGCGCCATGCGCGCGCCGTCCCCGCAGACATAGACGTAGGTGTCCTTGGCGGGGTCACCCAGCATGTCCCAGACATCGTCGGCGTCCGCGGCGATGCGGTCCTGCACGTACCGCACCCCGTCCTGCGGCGCCCTCGAGAACGCCGGCCGCATGCGCACGACGCCGAGCGCCTCACCTTCTTCGAACTGCTCGCGGAAGATGTAGTCGACCGCCGGATCTCGGACGCCGAAGAAGCACAGCGCCGGGGCGAACGGCTCACCGGCCTGCTGGGCGGCCAGGCGGTCGAGCAGGAAACCGCAGAACGGGGCGACACCGGTACCGGCGCTGACCAGGATGACGTTTCGGGTGGGTTCGGCGCCCGCCCGGAATGCCTGGCGCGCTGCGTCCACCCGGGCCCGCACGACCTGACCGGGCTTGGCCGCCGCCAGGTGATTGGAGGCCACGCCCTGGAACAGTCCGCGGCCGGAGCGCGCCGGTGCGTCGAGCACGCTGACCACCAGCCCGACCACCTGAGGAGACAGGCGCGACGACGAGCCGATCGAATAGTGCCGCGGCGTCATCGGTTCGAGTAGTTCCAGCAACTGGGCGCCGGTGATCTCACAGGCCGGGAACTCCAGCAGGCACTCCAGCGGACTGAGCACGGCGGGCTCCGCTGCCGCGGCGAGCTGCTCGAGACGCTGTCGTTCGGGTGCGCACGGATTCGTCGCCGCCAACCGCGTCAACTGACTGCGGCTGGCCGGCTTGCGTAATTCCACGAAATGGGTGAGCAGCTCACGCACGCTGACCTCCCGGTCGAGCGCGATCAGCCGCCGAGAGTTGCGTCGAGGGTTGACCGACAGTCGTAGGTCCGGCTCGATCTCCAACAACTGGATCACCGTGTCGACCAATTCGGGGGGATTGTCGGCGAGCACGGTGAGGTGATCGCCGGTGTGGTATTCGATGCCCTCCGGAAGCGCAATCCGCACATAGCGTTTGGCTTGTCCGAAGGCGGTGTCGCTGACCAGCTCGGTGTTCTCCAGAACCGTCATCGGGGTCACCCCGAAGCGGGCGTCGATGGCGCTGGTGACAGGACCGACGATGGTCCGCAGCTCGTAGAGCGGTTCGTCGGCGTCGCTGACCGGCGCGGCGTCCGGATCACCGAAGCGCTGTGCCACTGCCGTCCAGAAGTTCGCGGAGAACTCCTCGACCGTTCCGGTGAGGTCACCGGAGGTGTCGGCTGAAGCTCGCGGAACCAGGGCGGTGGCGCCCAGCTCGGTGAGGCGTTCCTCGATCTGCTGCGGAATGGCCTGGTACGTGTCGGCCCAGTTGTGGTCGCCGACCCCCAACACCGCGAACAGCGGGCTTTCGGAGAGTGAGGCGTCGGGGTCGTTCAACCACGCCATGAACGCCCGGGCGTCGTCGGTGGGCTGTCCGTTGTAGGACGCGGCGACGATCAGAGTGGCATCGGCCGACGGCAGCGCGCCGGCCGCGCTGTCGAGGGGCGCCACCGTGGCCAGGCACCGGTGGTCGGCGGCTTCCTCGGCCAGTTGCGCGGCCAGCGCCCGGCAGGTGCCCAGATTCGAGCCGTGCAGTACGGCCAGCGTCGTCCCCGCCTTGACGGCGGTCGCGGCAGCCGTGGTGGGCCGCGACTCTCCAGCGGCGTCGGGGGCCGGGCGGACCGCCCGTTCGTCCGCGGTGCGCCGGAGGAGATCGACGTGAAAGCCCACGGGGCGGCGGCTGCCCGGGCCGTCCCACTGCAGCACATAGTGTCGCGAGTCGATCATGCGGTAGCGGTGCACGATTCGGGCGATCGCCATGGTGGCCTCGTGCAGCGCGAATTGGCGGCCGATGCACGAGCGCGCGCCGGTGCCGAACGGTTTGAACAGGCTTGCCGGACGCGACTGGCTGCGCTGGGGGGAGAATCGCTCGGGGTCGAACAGCTCGACGTTGTCCCCCCAGCCGGGCTGGCGGTGCAGCGCACCGGTGAGTACACTGACCGCCTCACCTTTCTTCACCGGGTAGCGGCCCCCGATGACCGTGTCGGACAACGCCATCCGGTCGAACTGCAGCACCGGGGGAGACAGACGCAGCGTCTCGTTGATGACCTGGCGCAGATACTCGAACTTCCCGATGTCGTCGTAGCTGGGCAGGTAGTCGTCGTCGGGGCCGAACACCTGGTCCACCTCGGCCCGGACGCGGTCCAGTACGGCGGGGTGTCGCACGATGTTGTAGAGCGTGTTGGGCATCAGCTCGGAGGTGGTGAGCTGACCGGCGATGAGGAACGTCATGATCTGGTTCTTGACGTTGTCCGGTTCGAGCAACGGGGCGCCGTTGGCGTCGTGGCCGAGCATCACCGACAACAGGTCGTCGACATCGTCGCTGCGCCCCGACCGGTGGCCGGCGATCAACTCGTCGAAGAACGTGTGCAGGGTGGTCAACTCGCCGGTGAACGCCGGCGTCACCCCGTTCTGGAAGACTTCGCCCAGCGCTGCGGTGAAACTCGCCGGGATGGGCGCCATACCGTCGACATCGAACGACTCGAACCGGGCACCGAAACCGGCCAGCGCAACGGTGTCCATCGCCAGCTTCTGCAGATCGGTGGACACGTCGACCGCGTCATGTCCCGCGGCGGCGTCCCACCGGCTGATCAGCTGGGCGTTGATGTCGAGCATCGCGGAGTGATAGGTGCGCAACCCCGCATAGCTGAAGCCCGGCAGCAGGACATCGTGGGCCTTCTGCCAGTTCGATTCGCCGTAGAACGCGGTGAACAGCCCGTCACCGGCCAGCGGGCGGATCCTGGCCAGCGACGCGGTGAGGTTCTTGGCGAAACGGGTCTCGTCGCAGAGTTCCTCGACCAGTTCCGCCGAGCACGCGTAGAGCTTCCGTTCGCCGTTGAAGTCGGCGTAGAACAGGGGCCCGTGCACTTCTGCGAGCAGATCGATCGGAAGTGCGTAGGGACGCCCGGCCAGGAGTTCCGGCCCGGGCAGGGGACCTTCTGCCGAGGCCACGTCGGTCAGCTCGGGTGGTGCGGACGGTCCAGGCTGCATGCGGTGGAGCCTAATCCGGTCGCTGCGTCGCCGAAGGCGATCAGCGAGGCAGGTGCCCACGGTGTGGACAATGGCGGAAGTGACCCCAGACGACAGGACCGCCGCCCGATGACCGAGCCCGCCATCTCGCCGAGCGTGCGGGCGTTGGAGTCCCTGCTGGAGACCGCGACGGGCGCGTTGTCGCCGCTGATGCGGTTGTACCGCCCCTATGTCCGTGGACTGCAGAATCTGCCGGCCGATGGCCGATTCCTGCTGGTGGGCAACCACACCCAGAACTCGTCCGAGGTGCTCCTGATCCCGTACTACGTGCGCAGCCACATCGGAACCCGGGTCCGCCCGCTGGCGGACCGGCAGTTCGGGCGGATGCGCGGGCTGCAGGCTGATCTCGTCACCGCCTACGGAGCGGTGGTCGGCACTCCCGACGCCGCCCACCGGTTGATGGACCAGGACGAGACGATCCTGGTCTTCCCCGGTGGAGCCCGGGAGATCGCCAAGTACAAAGGCGAGGAGTACATGCTGAGCTGGCAGAACCGAGACGGCTTCGCGCGGATCGCGATCGAGCACGGCTATCCCATCGTCACCGCGGCGCTCGTCGGTGGCGACGACGTGTACACCAGCATGGTCAGTCGCGACAGCCGCCTCGGTCGCGCCAGCAGGTGGCTCAGCCACCGTCTCAGTGGCCGCTCCGATATGGGGATACCGTTGGTGCGGGGCATCGGCCCGACCCTGGTACCCAGACCGCAGCGGATGTACCTGTCGTTCGGTCCGCCGATCGCCACGACCCACACCGAGGGGGAGGCCGACGACAGGTGGACTGCCGCGGTCAAGGGGCGGGTGCAGCGACAGCTGGAGGCCGAACTCGCGGACCTGCAGCAGATCCGGTCGGCGGACCCGTTCCGGCAGCTGAACCCGCTGAGCTGGCCGGCTGCCCTGACCCCGTAGTCCGGCTGCCCGGCGCACAACTACGGACTTTCCGTGATTCCCCCGGCGGACCGACCGTGTCACTGTCAGGTCGGGACGACGCAGCACGCGTGCCGCGAGAGGAAACACGATGACGGACGACAGGTTCACGCAGGCCGGCGGCATCACCGCAACCACCGCGCACGTTGACGGCGGCGGCACGGCGATCTGACGGGAGACCTTGAAATGGCCGAGCTCGACGACATCATCAACCGGCGGCGTTCGTCCCGGATGTTCCTGCCGGACAAAGCAGTTCCCGCCGACGCGTTGAACGAGGCGCTGACTCTGGCCATGCGCGCACCGTCGAACTCCAATGTGCAGCCGTGGCGGGTCTTTCTCGCCGTGGGGGAGCGCCGAGACCGACTGGCAGCCGCCATGGTGGCCGCGGCGCGCGCCGAGCCGCCGAAGGCGATGGGACTGCCCGAATCGTTCAGCGCGCGTCGACGCGAACTCGGCGCGCTGGTGTACGGATCGATGGGAGTGGCGCGCGATGACGCCGACGGCAGGTGGACGGCGCAGCTGCGCAACTTCGAGTTCTTCCGCGCCCCGGTGGCGGGCATCGTGTGCATGCACCGCGACCTCGGCATGGCCGACGCGGTCGGGGTGGGGATGTTCCTGCAGACGCTGCTGTTGGCGCTCACCGAACGCGGCATCGACAGCTGCGTACAGGTGTCGACCGCGCTGTATCCCGACATCGTCCGGGAACATCTGGGCATACCGGATGAACTGCGCGTCCTGTGCGGAGTGTGCATCGGCTACGCCGACCCGAACTTTGCCGCCAATCACCTGGCCGTTCCGCGCAATCCGCTCGCGCAGAACGTCGAGATCCTCGACGACTGAGGACTCGCGACGTCATACCTTTCTCAGGAGCGGCCGGCCGAGGACCGGGCCAGCTGCTGGAACTGGTCGTCGGCCCATTCGATCTCTTCGCAGATGCGCTGCGCGTCGGCATACAGGGCACCGAAGAATGCCCACTGCCGTGGAACGTCGTGCTCACCGTCGACCGCGGCTGCGCTGCTGAGCGTGTGCAGCGCCGACCGGCACTGCTCGTTCACCGTGTTCAATGCGGTCCCGGCCCGCAGGTCCGACATGGAGTGCAGCGACGCGCTCTCGGCGATCGCGTCCCGTACCGCCGACAGCACCGCTGCGTACTGACCGAAGAACTCCGTGCGGGCGCGGCGACCGGCCGACTCGTCCTCGTCGGACCCGGTGAAGCGCAGCAGCCCGGCACACACGAATACCAGTTGTTGGGAGATTCGTTCGACGACGTGCACGGTGACCCGGTGTCCGTCGAACGTTGGGCTGCCGCGTGTCACCAGCCTTCGCGGATTGAACTTCGACGTCTGGAGGGCGTGGTCGATGGTGCTGCGGGGCTGAGCCGACAGGCCCGGCAGTTCGTCGCTGCGCCTGCGCCAGTCCCTGGCCTGGTCGTCGTCGGGCGCCCCGTCGCCCAACCCGGCGACCATGTCGTCGAGCAGCTGGACCACCGACTGGCAGTACGCGGCGACTGCGTCTTCGGCGCTGCGGTAGCGCAGCGGCGGGGCGATCAGCAGGTTGGTGCCGACCGCGATGCCTGCCCCCAGCAGGACCATGGCCGCGAGATCGCCGATCAGCATCAGCGGTGACGTGCCCGCGTCGGGCATGGCCACCACGCCGTAGGCGAAGACGGCGGCGACCGTGACGTTGAAGCCCTGACTGCCGAGCCGATACCAGCGGCCGATCAGCATGCTCGCCAGGAGGATGAGCGGGAAGAGCCACAGGCCGGGACCCCACGGCAGCGCGACGGCACTGACCAGTCCGATCCCGACGAGCACCGCCCCGGTGTAGTGAACGGCCTTCTGCACCGACTCGGCGATGGTCTGCTGCATGAGCAGCATGGCGGCGAACGCGGCGAACGACGCGTTGCTGGCGTGGAACACGTCGGTGGCCAGCGCCCAGGCGATCGTTCCCGCGATGACGGCCTTGATCAACATCAGCGCGTTGTCGGCGCTCATCGCCACACCGGGGAACACGGCGCCCACCCGTCGGGCGAACCGAGCGGCAAGAGCACGGATCACAGGGCCTACCTCCCTGGCGCTGTCGACCATCGAACCGTGATGGAATCCTTCCCGCTGCCTACGCGGCTGAAACGGTGAGGCCCGAAGGGGGTGTACAACCTTCAGGTATGAAGTTCGGGATCGCCACCTTCGTCAACGACGACACCATCGACCCGGTCACCTTGGCCCGTGCCATCGAGGAACGGGGCTTCGAGTCGCTGGCCGTCGCCGAGCACAGCCACATCCCGGCCAGCCGGGAGTCGGCCTATCCCCTCGGCGGCGACCTGCCGTCGATCTACTACCGCACGCTGGATCCCTTCGCGACGCTCGCTGCGGCCGCCGCGGTGACGTCACGCATCGACCTCATCACCGGCATCGCGCTGTTGATCCAGCGCGACCCCATCACCACGGCCAAAGAGGCCGCGAGCGTGGACGTGATCTCCGGGGGCCGCTTCGTCTTCGGCGTCGGCGCCGGATGGAACCTCGAGGAGATGGCCGACCACGGCACGGACCCGCGCACGCGCGGAGCGCTGCTGGACGAGCGGATCGAGGCGATCAAAGAGCTCTGGACCGCGGAGCCTGCCGAGTACCACGGCCGTTACGTCGACTTCGACTCGTCGTATCAGCGGCCGAAACCGGTGCGTGAACCGCATCCGCCCGTCTACATCGGCGGGGACTCCGACGCGACCGTCCGGCGCATCATCCGCCACCGGGCGGGGTGGATCTCCAACCCGCTCCCCGCGGAGCGGCTGGCTCGGCGGGTGGCGCAGATCCGCGAGAACGCCGATTACGACGTGCCGTTGACGATCTTCGCCGCGCCGCCCGACCCGGACTACTGGCGCGCCGCCGAGGACGTGGGATTCGATCACGTGGGCTTACTGCTGCCGACCAAGCCCCGCGATGCGTCGCTGCGCATCCTCGACGACCTCGCCGAGAAGGTGGGCCGGTACGGCGGCTGACCGCACTCTGTCGCAGATGTTAATGTCGTCAACATCAGCTCTGGGAAGGAGTCGCGCTGACCTCCCGACGCTCCGATACCTATCACCACGGAAACCTGCGTCAGGTCCTTCTCGATCATGCCGTCGACCTGGCCCGCACAGGTGGCCCGGATGCCGTCGTGATGCGCGATGTGCAGCGACTGGCCGGGGTCAGTAATTCGGCGGCCTACCGCCATTACGCCGACCGCGGTGAACTCCTGGCCGCGGTGACCGAACACGCCCAGACGCTGCTCGCCGACGCGATGGCAGCACGCCTGGACGCCGTCACCTCGAGGGGACCGAAGGCCAAACGGGCACTCGCGCGGTTCCGTGCCACCGGGCAGGGCTATCTGGACTTCGCGTTGGCCGAGCCGGGGCTGTTCCGAACAGCGTTCGCCCACAACGTCTCCGGGAACAGCGGGACTGCCGATGAGCCGGTGCGAGTACCCGAACACCATCCGTTCCAGATGCTCATCCGCTGCATCGACGAGTTGATCGCCACCGAAGTGCTGGCCGCCGACCGGCGCGACGGACTCGACGAGGCGGCCTGGGCCGCGGTGCACGGCTTGTCCACCCTGCTTCTCGACGGCCCGCTCAGCGGCCTCGACCACGCGCGCAGACAGGTGATCATCGACCGGCTGCTCGACGTCATCGCCGACGGCCTGCAGTGACCACCGCGTAAATGTTGACAGCACTAACATCGTCTGCCATCGTATCCAAATGTTAGCGTCGTCAACATCGAGAACCAGGCGGTAAGACCTCATGACCATCACCCCTAGCCGCCCCGTGGGGCACAGCCGTGTGCGACACCGCCCCGGACTGGTTCTGGCCGTCGTCCTCATCGCGGCACTGGCGATCAATGTCGAAACGACGATCGTCAATGTCGCTCTGCCGACGTTGAACTCGGAACTCGGCGCATCGACGCGCGGGCTGCAGTGGATCGTCGACGCCTACAACCTCGCCTTCGCGGCCCTGGTTCTGGCCGGTGGCACCGTCGGTGACAAGTTCGGGCGGCGTGGCACCCTGATCGCCGGCCTGGTGCTCTTCGCAGTCAGCAGCGTCGCCGCCGCCCTGTGCACCTCGACCGGTCAGCTGATCGCCATGCGGTTGATCATGGGAATCTCGGCGGCGCTGATCTATCCGACGACGCTGGCGTTGATCACCGACACCTTCCGGGATCCCCGGCAACGCGCCGCGGCGATCGGCGTGTGGGGTGCGGTGACCGGGCTCGGCGTGGCAGTCGGACCGATACTCGGCGGGGCACTCCTCGAAACATTCTGGTGGGGAAGCCTTTTCCTGGCGCTGGTGCCGATCGCGCTGGTCGCCGCTCTGGGAGCGGTGTTGTTCGTCCCACGGTCGGCCGCGGACGCCGACACCGCCCTGGACCGCGGCGGGCTGGTGCTGTCGGTGGTCATGCTCGGTGCCCTCGTCTACACGATCATCGAAGCGCCCGAGCACGGGTGGACCTCCGCGCAGACCCTGACGGGATTCGCCGTGGCACTGGTGTCAGCAGTGGCCTTCGTCTGGTGGGAGCGCCGTGCCGGCGACCCGCTGATCGACGTCGGACTGTTCGCCAACCTGCGCTTCAGTGCCGCCAGCGGTGCGGTGACCGTCGCGTTCTTCGCGCTGTTCGGGTTCATCTTCCTGATCACGCAGTTCTTCCAGTTGCTGCAGGGCTATGGCCCGCTGGAGACCGGGGTGCGAATCCTGCCGGTGGCGCTGTCGATCGCGGCCGGGTCGGTGCTCGGCACCCGCCTGGCGGTGACCCGCATCGGCACCAAGGTGGTCGTCTTCGTTGGGCTGGTGATGCTCACCGCGGCCTTCGCCTGGGTGGCGACCATCGACGTCGACGTGTCCTACCCGGCGGTGGCGGCCCAGATGGTGCTGCTCGGCGGAGGTCTCGGCCTCACCACTGCGCCGGCGACGGACTCCATCATGGGAGTGGTGCGGCCGGAGCAGGCCGGCGCGGGCTCGGCGGTCAACGACGCGACCCGGCAGGTGGGAGGAACTCTCGGGGTGGCGGTGGTGGGCAGCATCTTCTCCACGCTCTACATCCGTGACCTGTCCGCCAGTGAGGTGCTCGCCGCCGCGCCCCCGCAGGCTCAGGAAGCCGCCGGCGAGGGGCTGGCGCAGGGGCTCGCCGTGGCGGCGCAATCTCCGCCCGCGGTCGCGGAAACGCTGCGCACGGTGGTCAGTGATGCCTTCATGTCCGGCCTGCACGCCGGCTGCCTCACCGCTGCCGGGGTCTGCCTGGTCGGCGCGATCGCGGTACTGGCCTTCCTGCCTGCCCACCCGGTGAAGGCCACGGTGTCATGAACGATGTGCAGCGGTACGGACCGTGGGCGCTCGTCACGGGCGCCAGCGACGGCATCGGGCGCGCGTTGTCACAGCACCTGGCCGCGCAGGGACTGAACGTCGTCCTGGTGGCTCGCTGGCGGGACGCGTTGGCGACGCTCGCCGCGGACCTGTCCGCCGCTCATAGCGTGCAGACCAACGTTCTGGCCGTCGATCTGGCCGACCCAGCGGGTGTGACCGTCGTCGAGGAGCAGACACGCACAATGGACATCGGGATCGTCGTGCTGGCAGCCGGGTTCGGCACCACCGGTACGGTTCTGGAGACCTCCGCGGACGAGGAGTCGGCTCTCGTCGCGGTCAATGTCACCGCGGTCATGCGCCTGGCGCACACCTTCGCCTCCCGGCTGGTGAGTCGGGGCACCGGCGCGCTGGTGCTGTTCGGGTCGATCGTCGGTTGGCAGGGGGTGCCGGGTCAGGCGAACTATGCGGCGTCGAAAGCCTATGTGCAGAGCCTTGCCGAGGGGTTGCATGGCGAGTTGCGACCGTTCGGCGTCGACGTTCTCGCCGTCGCACCTGGTCCGGTCGGATCCGGTTTCGGCCCCCGCGCAGGGCTGGACCTGGGCTCGGCGACGAGCCCGGACACGGTCGCCCGCAGTACGTTGGCGGCGCTGGGACGCCGGCGCACCGTCGTTCCGGGACTGCAGGGCACGTTCCTCACCGCGGCGCTGCGGCCGCTGCCCCGACGGCTGCGCAGCGCCATCCTCAGCCGGGTGATCGCCGGGATGCGACTGCGATCGTCGGCGTCCCGCCCCGCAGCCGAACAGACGCTCGGGTGCAGGCATGGTGGTTGACTGTGATGGGCGAACACTCTGAGCAGGAGGATGAATGGATCCCGTCACCACCCAGGCCGAGGTCGAAGCCATCAAACAACTCAAGGCCCGCTACTGCCGGCTGCTGGACACCAAACAGTGGGATGCGTGGCGCGAACTGTTCACCGACGACTTCGTCAGCGACACTGCGCAATCCGGGGGGCAGGTGATCGTCGGAGCCGATGAGTTCGTGGCCTTCGTGCGCAGGAATCTGGGGAAGCGCTCGCAGCCGACGGTGCATCAGGTCCACGCGCCGGAGATCGAACTCATCGCTGCGACGGAAGCCACCGGCGTGTGGGCGCTCAACGACGTCGTCCGCCTCGCGCCGGGGCTGAACCTGAACGGCTACGGGCACTATCACGAGACCTACGGCAAGATCGACGGGGACTGGCGCATCAAGACATCCACGCTCACCAGGCTGCGCGAAGACGTCTTCAACGGAGTCTTCTCGTTCCGGGTGTCGCCGCGGATGCGCGACGCGGCTGCACGTTGGGCTCGTCGCTGACATGGAGATTGTCCGTTCCCTGCCTCTGGTCGAAGAGATCCTCGACGCACACAGCCATCGCGCCGGTGGAGATGAATCCGGTTGGGCCGCGTACCGCGCGCACGTCTACCGAGTGATCAACTTCGCCCGTGCGCTCGGACCCGATCATCCTGACCGCGACGACAAGCTGGCGATCGCTGCGGCCTTTCACGATCTCGCCGTGTTCGACACCCTCGACTACCTGGTCCCGTCCATTGCCGTCCAGGACGATTGGCTACAGCGGACGGGTCGGCAGGACTGGTCGACCGAGTTGGCCGTCGCCGTTGCCGAGCATCATCGGTTCACCCGTTACCCGTCGAGTCGGCCGCACGCCACGTTGGCGGAAGCGATGCGCCGCGCCGATCTGATCGACGTGAGCCAGGGGCTGATCCGGTTCGGGCTTCCGAAGACCTACGTGCGTGAGGTGCGGCGTTGCTTCGACGCCAGCGAGTTCTTCACCCGCGTCATCCCGCTGGGCACGGTGCGGGCGGTGCGCCGTCGGCAGCAGCCCGGCTTCCTGCGGCCGCGTGATGCGCTCAAGCGGTCAGGCCACGCTGAAGCCGACAGCTAACCGACCGTCTCGTCCTGCGCGTCGTCGGTCCCCGAGGGTGCGGTCAGGTGGTCCAGCACGCCGGTGACGTCGAGTACCCGATCCAGTTGCGGTGGCCGGTGATCCAGCCGCAGATCGACACCGGCCGCGGACGTGCGACGGTGCACGAGCAGCAGAGCGGACAGCCCGGCCGAGTCGCAGAACGACAGGTCGGTGAAGTCCAGCCTGAGCTTCTGCAGATCCGGATGGTCGTCGAGCACCCGGCGCACCGTGGTGAGGAACGGGTCGCTCGTGCGGAAGTCCAGATCGCCGGCGAGATGCAGGGTTGCCGAGCGGGTCGTCTGGTCGACAGTCACAGTGGTTTTCATGCGTGAAGGGAGGGGTCGGTGGCCGTGGCGGCCAGGGTGTGCAGGGCGGCGCTGACGATGCGCTGGACGCGCGGGAAATCAATGAGTTCGCTGGCGATGATCTCCAGGGCAGGGTTCAGCGAGGACGCCGGAACGCCTCGCGCGGTGAGGATCTCAGCGGTCCAACCGATGAATCCGGTGAACAGCTCGTCGTCGTCGACGTAGAGCGTCGCGGCGAGGAAGTCGACGATGTGCGCGATGTCGTCGATCGTGTGCCTGCGCTGTTGCTCGGAATACCCGGCCATAGCTGGAAAGCGTTGTGCCAGTTGATCGATGGTCGTACCGACCAGTTGCCCGGCGGTGGTGCTGACCATCGTGTACTCCTGGTCCGCCAAATGCGGGAGATCGTCGATGGGTTGGTGTGCCGGGCTGGCCGGCACGCGGGGGAATGCCCCGCGCAGGCAGGTGGCCGCCGACCGGGCGTCCGGCGCCCACGCATCGGCGCCGAGCAGGCGCGCGTACCGCCCGTCCCCGCCGAACCCGGCGCCGCCGGCCAGGACTGCGACACCGGAGGCCTGACACGCCGTGATCGCGGCGTGCGCGGTGGGCAGTCGGGTGGGGATCGAGCAGGACAGTGCCACGGCGTCGGGGCCGTGCAGATGCAGGTGGGCGATCAGATGTGGGGTCGGCACCTGCGCCCCGAGAAAATCGACCTGCCAGCCGCGCAGGCGCAGGACCTCGGCCAACAACCGCGCCGGCAGTGCATGCCATTCACCATCGACACACGCCACCGTCACACGACCCGCATCGCCGCTGCACCGGGCGGCCGGATGGTGGGCCAGCGCCGCGATCACCCGGTCGTTGATGGCGGTCGCGGCATGCTCCTGCGCGACGGTGAGGCGATTGGCGGCCCATTCGCTGCCGATGCGGTGCTGCACCGGTGCGATCACCTCGAGCAGCACATCCTCCGGTGCGGTGCCGGCTTCCACCGCGGTGAAGACGGTGGCCGCGGCGGCGTACTCGTCGTGATCGACGACTGCCCCCCACAGACGGTCGCGCAGCACGGCGAGGTCGACTGCCGCGACGGTGTCGGTATCCCGATCGGTCACGCGGTGTACCTCCCCGCGGTGTGGCCGTCCACCGCGGTGAGATGGGTGCGCCGCGGCGCGGTGATGGCCACCACGGCGATGTCGTCATGGGGCAGCCGGCCCACCCACTGGGAGGTGAGCATCATGATCCGTTCGACCACCGCCTCGGCCGGCATGCCAAGGCATTCGGCGAGCGCCTCGGACAGCCGCTGATCTCCGAAGATCTCTGAGCCCAGGGGTCCTCCGCGCGCCTCGGTGACGCCGTCGGTGAACAACAGGCACGTCTCGCCCGGCTCCAGAGTGGTCTCGAACGAGCGGGCCTTGAACTGCGGCAACGCACCCACCAGCACGCCCCGGGTATCGGCGGTCTCGACGGAGCCGTCGTGGCGCACGATCAGCGGGGCGGGATGTCCGGCGCACGTCAGCCGCAGGTTCAGCTGGGTGTCGTGGCGCACCACCGAGGCCAGCACCACCGTGGCGAACCGGCTGTTGTCCGGTGACAGCAGCGCGCTGTTGAGCAGCTTCAGCACGTCTTCGTGCTGATCGGCCAGGGGGGCCAGAGCCTGGAGCGTGTTGCGGATCTTGCCGGTGAGCAGCGCGGCCTCCAGTCCCTTGCCGCACACGTCACCGAGTACGACCAGGGTTTCGTCACCGGGGGCCTCGGCGGGGTGGACGTCATAGAAGTCGCCGCCGACCAACTCGTGGTCCTCGGACGCCCGGTACCCGCCGGCGAGTTCGAAGCCGTGCAGCCGGTGCAGCCGAGGTGGCAGCAGCTCACGCAGCAGCGTGCGGGTGATCGCCGACTGTTCGGCATACAGCCGGGCCGCGGACAACGCCGCGCCCGCGCGTGCGGCGAACAGCCGGGCGAAGATCTCCTCGCCTTCGCTGAACGCGGTGTGCGACTCGCGGCGCAGCAGAACCAGCGCTCCCGCGGGCACGCCGTGTCCGGGAAGCGGCGTGATCACGACCGACCCGAGCGATTCCGACAGCGTGGTGGGGATCAACCAGTTCGGCACGGTGGCTGGGTCGATCCAGCGCGACGGGACGGGCGGGAACCCTCGCAGCGCCTCACTGAGCCCGGCGACGTCGGCCGGATCGGCCTCGACCCACCGCTGCTCGACGGATCCGTCGGGACCGCAGCACACCACCGGAAGGCGGTGCTCGCTGGCGGGAGCGACGAGCACGGCGGCATCGGCGAGGTGGACGGCCGCGAGCCGAACCGTGGCGGCCATGCACCGTTCCAGGTTCAGCGACGCCATCAGCACCGCGGACGCCTCGTCGAGCACCGTGGCTCGTTCGCGCTCACGCGCCAGGTCGACCTGGGTCTGTCTGAGCACGGCGTCCGGCCGGGCCATCAGCCACCAGGCGACCTGCCCGTCGGGCAGCGTGGTCGGCTGCGCGGTGAACTCCTGGGCGCCGATGTCGCCGCGGACCTCGCTGCCGGCGTCGGTCACGGCCGCCAGGAAGTCCCGGTGCGCGCGGGCCAACCAGGGCATTCCGGCGTCCTGCAGGGCCGTGCCCACCGACACGTGGGGCAGTGCGGCCCGGGCGGAGTCGCTGAGACCACCCACGGTCCCGTCCCGGTCGACGACGAGGACCGGATGGGGAACCGACGCCCACGCCGTGGACGCGGCGACGCCGAGAGGGATCTCGTCGTGCATCGCAGCCTCCTCGACCAGCCAGTGGCAACCGCGTGCGCAGGTCAGCGCGGTGCTGCTACGGCCAAACACCTCCGCGCACGCACTGGAGCCACGAGACGAAAAGGCGAAAATTCGGTAGAAAGACTTACTGTACGCAGATCAGGCGAGCGAAGCCTATCCGCTGAGCGAAGCCGATCCTGCGCCGGCCCAGGCCGGGCCGCGGATCGTCAGCGTCCCCGCCAGCGCGGGGCGCGCTTCTCCCGCCACGCCGAGATCCCCTCTACGACGTCCTGCGTCGCCCCGGCGACCTTGCGCATCGTCTCGCCGAATCGCACGGACTCGATCCAGCCCATGTTGGCGGTGCGCCAGGCCACCTCCTTGGTCGCCCGCTGCGCCAGCGGTGCCGCTTCGGTCAGCGTGCGCGCCCATGCGCGAGCGGTGTCCTGCAGGTCCTCGGGCTCGACCAACCGCCACACCAGGCCCATCTCCTTGGCCCGCCCGGCGGACACGGGCTTGCCGGTCAACAGCAGTTCCATCGCATCGGCCCACCGGACCCGTTCGGGCAGCCGGATCGCCCCGACGATGGTCGGCACTCCCAGTGTCACCTCCGGGAACGAGAACGTCGCCGTCGTGGAGGCGATGACGAAGTCGCAGAACAGCACGCCGGTGACCCCGTAGCCGACGCACGGTCCGTGCACGGCTGCGATGGTGGGTTTGAACAACTCCATCCCACTCTCGAACGAGTTGATGGTGGGCTTCTCCCAGAAGGTGCCGGCAAACGTGCCGACCGATCCCTCGCCGTCCTTGAGGTCGCCGCCGGCGCAGAACACGTCGCCGGCGGCGGTCAGGATCGCCACCCACGCGTCCTCGTCGTCGCGGAAGCGTTCCCACGCCGCGTTGAGGTCCTGGCGCAACGCGCCGTTGATGGCATTGCGCGCCTCGGGCCGGTTGAGGGTGATGGTGGCGATGTGATCGTCGCACTCATAGGTGACCAGAGCCATGGCTGCACCATAACGGGAGATCAGGGGGCCAGGAGCAGCGCCGTGACGATCAACAGCGCGAATCCCGCTGTGCTGTAACCCAGGACGGCCACCTCCAGTGTCGGCGCGGGCAGGGTCGTCGCCCCGGCCTCGGTGTGCACGCGCCGGGACCGCCGGTAGCCGAGCCAGAGCGCCACGAGGGCGAGAAGTCCCGCGATGATGGCCAGCGCGCTGCGCCCGAACCCCAACGGGCCGTGCGGTCTCAGCAGAACCAGTGCGCCGCCGACGAGGAACCCGAAAGCGCTTCGCTCCCAGGACAACAGCGTGCGCTCCGCCTGCAGACCGGGCTTGTCCGGCGCAGGGCGGGGCACCTCAGGAGCCTCCCGGCGGCCAGATCATGAGCACGATCAGCACCCCGACGGTGACCGCGAAGATCGTCACGCCCAGCAGCGCCGGGACGTGGGTGGGCGGCAGATCGGCGTTGCGGCGCATGGCTCCCTGCACGCGCTGCCAACGGCGTACGGCCAATGCCGCCATGATGCCGCCGCCCGCGGTGAGGATCACGCTCAGCGCGTGCCGCACGCCGGGAATGCCGAACTGCGGCACGAACTGGACGATGGCGACGCCGCCGGCGATCAGCGCCAGCGCGGTGCGGATCCAGGCCAGGAAGGTCCGTTCGTTGGCCAGCGTGAAGCGGTAGTCCGGCTCCTGCTCCACGTCCGCCGAATCGGGCTGCTGGCTCATCCACCGGATGCTAACCGGCTGAGCCCTCCGATGCCTACGGCATGATGCCGGAGTGACCTACCGATCGCCGTCGCTGTCCGACATCGTCGCCACCCTCGAGGTCGACCGGGTCGATGAGTTGCGCTTCGTCGCCACGCAGCTCGACAACCCCGCCCATCACATCGTCGGCGGCCACATCGCCGGGCAGGCGCTGATGGCGGCCAGTCGCACCACACCCGGGCGGGTCCCGCACAGCGTGCACGTCTACTACGTGCGGGCCGGGGACGCCCGGCACCCCGTGGACATCGACGTCGACGTGGCCCGCGACGGCGGCACGCTGTCGACCCGCCAGATCACCGCGCGCCAGAACGGGCAGATCCTGCTCGAAGCGCTGGCTTCGTTCAGCACCCCGGTCGAGTCGCTCGACTATCAGCAGCCGATACCCGATGTGCCGGAACCGGATTCACTGCTGCCCGTGCAGGAGCAGTTGGCGGCCTACGCCGACGAGTTCGGCGGGCACTGGGTGCGGCCCCAACCGTTCGACCTGCGTTACGTCGACGCTCCGCCGCGGTTGGCGCTCGACCAGCCGGAGCCCTCGCCCCGCATCCGGATGTGGTGGCGGCCCGCCGAGCCGGTCGAGGACGACCTGTGCGACGAGGTGCTGGGGTGTTGCCTGCTGACGTACCTGTCGGGCACCACGATGCTCGAGACGGCGCTGACCATGCGACGTGCGACGCCGCTCAGCACGTTCAACGCGTTGATCGATCACGCGCTGTGGTTCCACCGGCCGATCGACCTGTCGGACTGGGTGCTCTCGGATCAGTCGTCGCCCAGCGGCATCGCCGGACGGGGACTGGCCACCTCGACGATGTACAACCGGTCCGGTCAGTTGGTCTGTGTGGCCACCCAGGAGCTGTATTTCGGCAAGGGGCGCGGCTGACGGACCGGCTCAGAGCCGCCCGAGCAGCTCGGCCTTCTTCGCAGCGAACTCGTCGTCGGACAGGATGCCGCGCTCGTGTAGTCCGGCCAGGGATTCGATGGCGGCGATGATCCCGGCCTGGTCGCCCGACGCGACCGCCCCCGACGGCGGTTC
The DNA here is from genome assembly GCF_017312405.1 of Mycobacterium sp. PO1. Classification (GTDB taxonomy): domain Bacteria; phylum Actinomycetota; class Actinomycetes; order Mycobacteriales; family Mycobacteriaceae; genus Mycobacterium. The sequence goes on along the minus strand of NZ_BLTG01000019.1, from coordinate 40,938 downwards.
GGGCGCGCGGTGGCGTGGAGTGGGTGCGGCGGCAGGGGTTTCCGCCACCTGCCGGTCGCCGAGTTCGGTGAGGCTCGAGACGTCGACGGTGCCGTGCTGGCTGGTGAACACGATCGACCCGAACCCGCCGCCCTGCTGCTGGGACACCCCGGCGACGCGGTGATCACCCGTGTCGAACACCCGGGTGACGCCGTTGAGGTGCACGGCCAGGCGCCGCGTCGCGGGGAAGACGGCGTACCGGACGTCGTTCTGCCCGCCCGTCGCGCTGGGCACCCCCAGATCGGCCGGCCACCAGTTGGCCGCGGTGAACCCGCCATGGGCGCCCGGAGCACTGGACGACGGAGCGGGGAACACCGTCGTGGTGGCGAGCAGCTGAGCGAGTTCGGTGCACAGTGCGTCCACGCGCGCCTTGAGTGTGTGGTCGAACATGTCGCCGACCATGGTCATGCCGCCACGCATCCACTGTCCGCTGCCGCCGAGCTCCGGGATGGCGAACTGAGCCATGGTGCCGCCGCCGGCCTCCACCGCGAACAGCATGGCCAACACCGCCTCGCGGGACAGACCGTGCCGCTGGGCGATGTCGGTGATCGCACTCTCGGCGGCCGGAGTCACCGTTGCCTTCATGATCGTGAATCTTTCGTCGTCGGTACGGGTTCGAGCCTACGCAGGCAGACGGGCGACTCGGTACCGGCGACCGCGCTCAGTGCGACACAGGAACGCGGGGTCGTGCCGGGCGCGCACCGGCAGCGGCCGGCATGACCGGCTCGACGCGCTGCTGACGGCGGAGGTCTCTGGCGATCCGGCGACTCAGTACCCGGTCGTCCCGGCTGTTCAGGGCGCGGTTGCGTTCGGCCAGCAGATCGAGCTGCTGCCAACTCAGCCCATCGAGGTCGCCGTCGGCGTCATGGGTGGCGACGACGACGCAGCCGCGTAGCAGCGGCACGGATGTGGCGGTGAAGTTCGTGGTCGCCAGCAGCAGCTCGGTGGCTGCCCGATTGGCGCGGCGCTGGCACCGGTGCATCGACGGGGAGAACCAGAAGTCGAACTGCCGGTCACTGCTGGTCAGGCATTGCAGGCCTTGCTCGTGGACCAGCTCGGCGATGTCGGCTTTGCTGTATGCGCGGGTTTCATAGACGACGCCACGGGTGCTGAAATACAAGACAGTGTTCATGTGCTCGTTCCATCCGACTCTTTCTGTTGGCGGTGGCACCTAGCGGCAACCACTGTGACGTGAGTTACCCGTGTGACAGATGGGGTAAACGTCGGTAACGATGTGGCGTCACCGGGTTTGGCCGGGACGGGGCCCGGCTGGTTCGCCGTGCCGCCGAAGCCGTTCGGGGCAGGCGCCGACAGCGGTCCTGCGACGCCGAATCGTTTGTTCACCAAAGCTGTGTATAACGGGCGGTTATCGGGGAATGACTGGACAATGAATTGCCCCAGCTGATGCGGCGTATCGAGGAGTGCACATGAACCCTGTGAAATCAGCCTTCAGGGGCGTGGCGCGAGTAGCAGACACCACCACCGCCGCGGCCGGCGCGGTCGGGGGCGCGGCGATCAACGGTGTGGTCGGCGGAATCCAGGGCGCGGCCAACGGGGTGCGCTCCGGGCTGAGCAGCGGAAGTCACTCGTCGGGGGCGGCGGCGCTGACTCTCGGCGCCATCGGAGCGGCCGGACTGGTCGAGTGGCCGCTGCTGCTCGCCGTCGGCGGCACCGCGCTGGTCCTGCACCAGATCAACCAACGGTCCGGCGGCGCAGAATCCGGCACTGCACGGGCCGTGACCACCCCCCAGACATCGACCCCCCAGAAATCGACGGCCCAGAAGTCGACGCCCCGCAAGTCGACTCCCCGTAAGTCGACGGCCCGCAAGTCGGCGGCGCGCAGCGCCTCCGCCAAGTGAGTAACGCAGCACGCCTGATCGGACGCGCGGCCCGGCTCGCCACGGCTCCCGTGGCGTTCACGCTCGCGTGCGCCGCCACCGGCCTCGATGTCAGCCTGAAGGTCACGTCCTCCGTCGCCCGCGGCCTCGGCGACGCGGTCGCACCCGCCGGCCCCGGTTCCGGCGCGGTCGCGGCGGTGCGCGAACTCGTCGGCGGCACACCGGCGCGCCGCCGGTGGCGCAACGAGGACCGCTGCTGGATCGAGGTGCACGGCCTCGACGGCCAGGACGGTCGGCCACTCGGTGAGGCCGTGCTGGCCGCGGTGCGTGACCTCGACGGGGTCCGCGACGCGCGCCTCAATCATTCGGTGCGCAGGGTCGTGGTGTCCGTCGACGAGGGAGGCCCCTCGATGGACGAACTCTGCCAGGCCGTCGCGGCCGCCGAGGCGCGTCACGCCCCGGCGGACACCGACCGCCGCCCGAGCGACCTGCCCGGCGACGGCGTCGTGCTGACCGGCCGCGTGGTGGCGGCGGCGGCCAACGGCGCGGGGCTGTGCGTGGCCACCGCCGGGTGGCTGCTGCCCTGGCGCCCGCTGCCCCCGGGCCTGGCCGCTGCGCTGACCGCCATCGACTACCAGCCCCGCCTGCGTGCGGTGGTGGAGAACAGGTTGGGCAAACCGGCCGCCGACACCGTTCTCGGCCTGACCGCGGCGACCGTCTACACCCTCACCCAGGCGCCCGCCTCACTGGCCGTGGAGTTCGTCCGCCACCTCGCCCAGGTCGGAGAGCTCACCGCCGGCTCCCACGCGTGGCAGCGACTTGAACCCAGCCTCGATCTCGACCACGCGGCCGCGACGCAGGCCGGGGAGCGCGACGGCGCCGCTGCCCCGCCGCGACCCTGCCCGCTGCCGCCTGGGCCGATCGAACGGCACGCCCAGCGCAGCGGCACCGCCCAGGGCGTCGCTGCCCCGGCCGTCGGGCTGCTGACCGCCGATCTCGCTGCGGGCGCCACCGCCGCGGTGGTGACCGCACCGAAGGCGGCCCGCAACGCCCGGGAGGCTTTCGTCGCCACGCTCAGCCGGGGGATGGCCGACCGACACGATGTGGTCGCCATGCGCCCGGAGGCGCTGCGCCGCCTGGACCGCGTCGACGCGGTGGTCGTCGATCCGCGGGTGTTGCTCACCGACGACCTTCAGGTGGGCCACCTCGAGGAGGTCGCCGAGCGGCGTCGGACCGAGGTCTGGGAATGGGCGCAGGAGCAGGTGCAGCGCGGGAAGCTGGGCGCCGGATGGCACCCCGCGCCGGTCGCACGCGAGGGCAACGGGCACGGCGCGTCCGCGGGGCGCGTGCTGATCCGCCACGTGCACCATCCACTGGCCGCCGCGGTCATCGGCGAGGTGCGCAACGCCGACATCGACCTCGTCACGGTGGACGGCGACGAACTGGACGAGTTGCGCTCGTCGTTCGACGAGATCTACCCGGTCGACACCACGCTCGGCGACGCGCTCGCAGACGCCGTCGTCGCGCTGCAGAACGAAGGCCGCACGGTGGCCGTGGTGTCGTCGGCGGCACTGGCTCGTGCCGATCTGTCGATCGGCGTGCTCGACGCCGGCACCCGTCCACCGTGGGGAGCCGACGTGCTGACCCCGGACCTGGCTGCGACGTGGCGCATCCTGCATGCCTTACCTGCGGCCCGGCGGGTCAGCCGGCGCGGCATCGAGTTGGCGACCAGCGCCTCGCTGCTCGGCGGTCTGCTCCTGATCCCGGGCGTGCGCGGCCAGGGGACCGGACCGGTCACCGCAGGTGCCGCTGCCGGACTCGCCACGGGTCTGTTCGCGGCGCGCGGCGTGCTCTCCGCCGCGGCGCCCACGCCGACGCCGACCCAGCAGTGGCACGCGATGCCCGTCGAGCAGGTCCGGGACGCCCTGCCGCCGCCCGCCGATCGGCCTGCGCCGTCGCCGTCGCGGTTGGCCTCGACCGCACGCGCGTCCGCGGGATTCGTCGACAGCACCGCGGGTGCAGCGGTGCGGCTGGCGGGCGAACTCGCCACGGCCGTGCGCGACGAGCTGTCCGACCCGCTCACGCCGGTGCTCGCGGTCGGGTCGGCCGCCAGCGCGATGCTGGGCTCGCCGGTCGATGCCATCCTGGTCGGGTCGGTGCTGACCGGCAACGCCGTGTTGGCCGCCTCCCAGCAGGTGCGCGCCGAGCGTCTGCTGCGCCGCATGCTGGCGGTCCAGGCCCCGCCGGCGCGCCGGGTGACCGGCGGCGGATCCGACAGCGTGGATGCCGACGAGCTGCGCCCGGGCGACCTGGTCGAGGTGCGGGCGGGTGAGGTCATTCCCGCAGACTGCCGCATCGTCGAAGCGGTCGACCTGGAGGTCGACGAGTCCGCGTTGACCGGTGAGTCGTTGCCGGTGCCCAAACGTGTCGATGCCACTCCCGGTGCCATCGTCGCCGAGCGCAGCTGCATGCTGTACGGCACCACGACGGTGGTCAGCGGCAGCGCGGTCGGTGTCGTCACCGCGGTCGGCGCGCAGACCCAGATCCGGCGGGCCGCCGACGTCGCCCCCGGGCACAGTGCCGCGGTCGGACTGCAGACCCAGTTGCGCGAACTGACCAACCGCGCGTTGCCGTTCAGCCTTGCCGGCGGAGCTCTGGTCGGCGGTCTCGGCCTGTTGCGGGCGACTCCGCTGCGCGACGCCATCGCCAGCGGCGTGGCGGTCGCCGTCGCAGCCGTGCCGGAGGGCCTGCCGTTGGTCGCGACGTTGGCTCAACAGGCGTCGGCGCGCCGCCTGTCGGCCGCCGGCGCGCTTGTTCGCACCCCGAAAGCGGTCGAGGCCCTCGGCCGGGTCGACGTGGTCTGTTTCGACAAGACCGGCACGCTCAGCGAGAACCGGCTCCAGACCACCCGCGTCCACGCGTTCGGCGGCATCACCGAAGACCAGGTGGTGGCCTGTGCCGCCGGCGCCACCGAGCCGAGCAACGGCGGCAACCATCAGCACGCCACCGACGCGGCGGTGGCCGAGGCCGCGCAGAAACGTGGACTCGACGCCGGCCCCGCCGACGCGCACCTGCCGTTCCGGTCCGGGCGGCCGTTCGCGGCATCGCTGATCGGCTCCGAACTCGTCGTCAAGGGCGCACCGGAGGTTCTGCTGGCCGCGCGGGTCGACGCCGACGCCGACGTCGAACGCACCGTGCAGGACATGGCGGCGTCCGGGCTGCGGGTGATCGCCGTGGCGCGCCGCACGGTCACCGACCGGCAGCGCTCGGCCGCGATCCGCGACGACCGTGCCTTCGCCGAGCTGTGCGCGGACGACCTGGAGGTGATCGGTCTGCTCGGGCTGTCGGACACACCCCGGGAGGACTCGGCGGCGGTGCTCGCGGCACTCGCGGCCCAGGGGATCGGAGTGCGGCTGATCACCGGCGACCATCCGGTGACCGCGACCGCGATCGCCGGTGACATGGGGCTGCAGGTCACCGCCGAGCACGTGATCAGCGGCTCCGAGTGGGCGAAGCTGCCCCGACGTGGCCAGGAGAAGGCGGTGCGGGAGAAGGTCGTGTTCGCCCGCATGACGCCCGAACACAAAGTGCAGGTCGTGCAGACCCTCGAGCGCATCGAGCTGGTGTGCGCGATGGTCGGGGACGGCGCCAACGACGCCGCGGCGATCCGGTCGGCCACCGTCGGAATCGGCGTCGCGAGCCGGGGCAGCGATCCCGCTCGCACCGCCGCCGACGTGATGCTGCTCGACGGTCGCATCGGTGCCCTGCTGGACGCCCTGGACGAGGGCAGGCAGCTGTGGCGGCGGGTGCAGGCGGCCGTGGCGGTGCTGCTCGGTGGCAATGCCGGTGAAGTGGCGTTCTCGATCGTGGGCTCGGCGATGACGGGCTCCTCACCGTTGAACACCCGGCAGCTGCTGCTGGTCAACATGATGACCGACGCCCTGCCCGCGGCGGCCTTGGCGGTCAGCCCGACGATCGTGGCCGACGGCGAGGCCGGGCGCGGACCGGACCAGGCAGCGCTGTGGCGCACGGTGGCGATCCGGGGTGCGACCACTGCCGCGGCGGCCACCTCGGCCTGGGTGATGGCCGGCTTCACGCTGCAGCCGCGCCGGGCGTCGACCGTGGCGCTGGTGGCGCTGGTGTCGACGCAGCTCGGTCAGACGCTGATCGACTCCCACAGCCCGCTGGTGGTGACCACCGCCGTCGGGTCGCTGGTGGCGCTCGGCGCACTGATCAGCACTCCCGGAGTCAGCCAGCTGTTGGGGTGCACCCCGTTGGGGCCGGTTGGCTGGGCGCAGGGACTGGGCACAGCGGGTGTGGCCACCGTCGCGGCGACGGTGGCGCCGCGAGTGGTCAGCAGGTTTCAGTCCTCGATGTCGACAACGCCGAGCCGCCACAGCACTGCATACACTTCCCGCAACGGAATCGCGATGACGTGGGACATGACGGACACGGGGTCGGACGTGACGCGGACACCGGGTGTTGACACGCCTTCCACGGTCCGGATGGCAGGCGTCTGAAGGCCCAACCCGACATGACCGAAAGGCAACAAATGGCCGAAATTCCGAAGCAGTCGGCGTCCCGGCACGAAGCGGTGCAGAAGGTCCGTCGCGGGCAGTCGTTCTCGGTGGATCTGCCGTTGATCGGACGGGTGCCGCTGCCCCGGCCCGAACAACTGGCGTTCTACGGGGCGTTGGGCGTGCTGGCAGCGGTGGAGATCATCGAGTGGCCGGTCGCACTGGTGTTGGGTGCGGGCCACTTCCTCGTCCAGGAAGACCACAACCGGGTGGTGCAGGAGATCGGCGAGGCCCTAGAAGAAGCCTGAGCACTGGTCACCAAAGGTCGTTATACAGTCTAGGAATGACACGTGTGACGGTGATCACCGGTGGTGCCGGGGGTATGGGTACGGCGACGGCCGCCGTCGTCGGCCGAGACCATGCCGTGGTGCTGGCCGATGTCCGGGCTGAGCGGCTCGACGCGGCGGTGGCGGCGCTGAAAGACCGCGGCATCTCCGCGATCGGTGTGTCCGCCGATGTCACCGACCCCGACGCCGTGAGCGCGGTCTTCGACACCGCCGGCGGCCTGGGTGAGCTGGTTTCGGTGATCCACACCGCCGGAGTGAGCCCCAGCATGGGCGATGCGGACTACGTCATGCGCACCAACGCGGTGGGGACCGTCACCGTGGGTGAGCGCTTCCACGCCATCGCCCCTCAGGGTGCGGCGCTGGTCAACGTCGCCTCGATGGCGGCGTATCTGCTGCCGGCGGACATGATTCCGGCGCAGTATTTCCCGGTGGCGCTGTCGGATCCCGCCGCATTCCTGCAGAAGATGCGACCGGCGTGGGAGTCGCTGCCCGAGGAATTCCGCTCCGGTGTCGCCTACGGAGTGAGCAAGTCCTTCGTACGCTGGTACAGCAGTGCGCAGGCCGAGCGGTTCACCGCGAAGGGCTTACGCGTCCTGTCGATCTCGCCGGGATCGACCGACACCGAGATGGGCCGGCTCGAGGAGAACGCCGGGGCGGGGGCGATGGTCGCCGACGCCGCGGTGCCGCGGTGGGGCAAGCCCGAGGAGATGGCCGAACTGCTGGCGTTCTGTGCCGGCGACAAGGCCGGGTACCTGACCGGCACCGACATCCTCAACGACGGCGGGGTCGTCGCCTCGGTGACCGAACGGGCCCGGCTGGCGGCGTCGTCATGACGCGTCCGACGTGAGCGGCTGGTCGTCACGTCCCAACGTCGGCGGCCTGGCTCGGCCCTCGGCGTCGCAGCGGCGCAGCTCACGGACGACCGCCTTGATCACCGACTGCAACGCCGCATGGGGTGTGTCGGCAGGGGGCGACGTGATCGCCGGCCATTCCGCGACAGTCGCCACGTAACCGCGGTCCTTGCCCGACCACCGGATGCGATAGCCGTACTCGTAGGCCTTCAGTTCTGCCCTCACGCGACGACGCTAGGTTCCGTCCGGCTCGCCACGCTGCGGCCATCGGCCACGTTCGGCAGGGACTTAAGTCCCCATGCGGTCAAGTGCAGTCATTTGACTACACGCCGTTGCGGACCTACTGTAGTCGCATGACTACACAGCTGTCGGCGCGGCCTGCGCCGGTCGGCAGGGCCGCTGTGGTCGCCGCGGTGCTGGCGGCGGCGGCGGACCTCTACGCCGAGAAGGGGCCCGCGGCGACGTCGATCCGCGAAGTGGCGTGGTGTTCCGGGGTGAACCACGGCCTGGTTTTCCGGTACTTCGGTACCAAAGAACAGCTCGTCGGGGCGACACTGGAGCATCTCGGGCGGCGCGTCGCCGAGCTTCTCGAGCGGCAGGCGCCCCTGGAAGACATCGAAGACGCGCTGACCCTGCAATCCGTGGTGATGGCGCGCGCGCTGCTGGAAGGCTTCCCGGTCGGGGAGTACCAGACGACGTTTCCGGCGGTGGCGCTGCTGCTCGACCGCATCGCAGCGCTGCACGACTGCGAGCACACCGCGCGCCTCGCCGCGGCGAATGCCGTGGCACTGCAGCTGGGTTGGCGCCTGTTCGCGCCTTTCCTGCGCGCATCGGCCGGGCTCGACCACATGACCGCCGACGAGGTGCGGGAGGCGATCCTCACCGCGACCACCCAGCTCGTCGATCCCCAGCAGCGATGGCGTCGCGACCCGGCTGATCAATCCGCTTGATCCGCGCGAGCCATCACGTCGGCGTACTCGTCGAGGTCCACGCTCTCGGCGGTCACGGTCTTGGTGCCGTTGTAGACATCGCGGTCGATCTCGTCGTCGGCGTTGGCGACCAGCATCGCGACGAAGGTGTCGCCGTTGACGTTGAGGAAGGTGCGGAAGATGCCGGCGAACCAGTCGACGGCGATCAGTAGTCCGATCGCCTCGAACGGCAGGTCCAGCGAGCTGGCCAGGAACGTCGCCACCACCGGGAACCCGCCCGGCACCGTGATGGTGCCCATGTTCAGCATGATCGCCAGCCCCATGCCGAGCGCGATCTGTCCGAAACCCAGCTGGATACCACCTGACTGGGCCAGGAACATCACCACGATCATGTAGTTGAGCACCGCGCCGTAGGACCCCATCGTCAAACCGACCGACAGCGTGAAGTTCGCGACCTTCTGGCTGACGCCGACCTTCTCCACGGTGTTGCGCAGCACGGTGGGGAACGTCACCGCCGAACTGGTGGTCGTCACCGCGATCGCGGTCTGCTCGGCGAGCTTTCCGGGAAGCTTCCACGGACTGAGCCGCGTGAGCAGCGTGACCGTCACGACGAACAGCACGAACAGGATCAGGACGCCGATCAGCGTCGCACCCAGGTACTTCAGGCCCGAGGTGACCACCGCGAACCCGACATCTCCGGCCAGCGGCGCCAGCAGGCAGAATACGCCGATCGGGGCGACGTACATGATCAGCCGGATCATGGTGAGCACGATCTGCTGGACCTGGTCGACGAAGGACAACACCGAGGTGTCGCCGGTCCTGTTGATCTGGAGGCGCAATGCGACGCCGAACAGCAAGGCGAACACGATGATCGGCACCATCGTCGCACTGGCCATCGCCTCGAAGATGTTCGTCGACACGAAGTTCAGCAGGGTGTCCTGCCAGCCGCCGGTTTCCGGGGCGGACTCCTCGAGGGATGCGTCGACCTCTCCGGTGAAGACCATTCCGGTGCCGGGCTGGATCAGCACACTCAACAGCCAGGCCAGAACCGCTGCGACAAAGGAGAACCCGAGCATCCACGTGAAGGTGCGTACCGCGATCCGGCCGGTGCCGGTGCCCGTCATCGAGCCGGTCGCCACGATCACCGACGCCAACACCAAGGGGACGATGGACATCTGGATCAGCCGGATGAACATGTCGCCGACGAACTTCAGATTTGCGGCCCACTCACCGACCACCAGACCGAACATCAGCCCCGCGACGGCAGCGATGGAAATCTGCAGAGCGGGACTTTTCAGCGCGTTCATGCGCATCGAAGCTATCGCCGGTCGGATACCACCCCGTGGCCGCCGTGTTTCCCGGTTGTTTCCAGCGTTTCTCAGCTACCGGAGAGGAAGGCGCCCAGGGCGCGGTTGACGAGCGGGAGACCGGCCAATCGCAGTGCTGCCCGCCGCACCCACAGTTCGGCGTGGGTGCGCGGCAGGAACCATCGGGCCGTCGCCCGTCCCGATGCCTGTCTGTCTTCGGCGACGGGCCGCCACTGTCTTTCGTAAGCCGCGAGCGCCTGAACCAGCGGAGCGCCGGAATGCAGCTGCGCGGCAAGCACTCTGGCGCCGGCGACAGCCAACGAGGCGCCCTGGCCGGCCAGCAGCGACACGGCGTGGCACGCGTCACCGACCAGCGCGACCCGGCCTGCGCTCCACGCCGGCATTACCACCTGGGCGACCTGGTCGTAGTAGATCTCTTCCGACGGCGGACACTGCGCCAGTGCCTCGGGCACCACCCACTGCAGGGTGCGGTAGGCCTCACGGACGGCGGTGCGGGTGTCGTCGGGCAGCCCCGGGTCCGGCGTACGGTGCACGCCGAACGCGGCCACGCGTCCGTCGCGTAACGCGTAGAAGCCCATCTGACGACCGATCGTGTCGGTCAACGCGAACCGGCCGGCGCACGCCTCGCGGATGCGCGCATCGTCGAACACGAAGGCGGCGGTATGAAAGCCGAGATAGCACAGCGCATTCGACTCCGCGCCGAAGGTGAGGCGGCGCACGGCGGAGTGGATTCCGTCGGCCCCGATGAGGACATCGGCGGCCAACGCGGCCCCGTCGGCCGTGCACACCTCCACGTCCGGCCCGCGGTCCACACATGCGGTCACCTCGGCGCCGAAGCGCACCTCCACCGAACTCGGCAGAGCTTCACGCAGCACCTGTTCCAGGTCCGGGCGCATCAGGCTGCACAACCGACCGCCGACGGCCCGACGGAAGCGGTCGTACGGCAACCGGGCGCGGGACCGGCCCTTCGAGTCGACGAAGCTGGCCTCGTCGATGTCGTAGGACACGTCGAGAATCGCCGGCAGCACACCGATCTGCTCGGCCGCGTCGTAGCCGGGCCCGAAGAAATCCATCATGTAGCCCTGCTCGCGCGGGCGCGGCGACCGTTCCAGCAGCACGACCTCGTCACCACGCGTCGCGAGCTCATGAGCCAGCGACAGCCCGGCGATTCCGGCTCCGCACACCACCGCCTTCATCGTCCTCGACTCTAACTCCGCGGTGGGTTCGCGGCCCTACCCTCCGGCCGCCTGGTCGACCGGTTGTGGGTTGCCCGTCAGCTCGGCCACGACGTAGTCGGCGGCCTGGTCGGTGAGTCCCCTGACGGCGTAGGCGCCGTGCGCGCCGTTGTCCCCGCCCCCCGGCGAACACACCGGGTCTTCCGGAATACACAGATCCACGGTCTTGGATTCGTACCGGGACCCGACCGTGATCGGTGGCGCACCGGTGTAGATCATCTGCAGGAAACCGCTGGACGGCTTGCCGAACAACGCCACGGCCGCGACGTGGTCAGCGACGTCTGCCGGCATCGGGCCCGTCATGCCCGGCGGAGGGGTGTACCCCTGCGGGATCGCGTCGGCGGTGATGTAGGCGGCCACCGCGGCTCCCTGGGAGAACCCGCCGACCACCGTCTCGGTGTCGGGACAGTTCGCCGCCGTCGTCATCACCCGGTTGCTGGCGTCGATGACGCCGGCGGCTGCCGTCGCGAAGTCCAGCGACGCCGGGTAGTTCACCGCGTAGTCCTGCACGGTGCGGTCGGGCAGCCTGGCCCGCAGGGCATCCACGAAAGCCTGGCCCGTGGCACCGATGCCCGGCGGCTCGAACGTCCCGCGGGCGAAGACCACCTCGACGTCCGGACACGGTGCGGCGTAGGCGGGGGCGGCAACCACCGGAGTACCCGCCGCTGCCGCCACCGCACCGGCGCCCGCCGCCAACCAACGACCCAATTGCTTCATCTCGACCTGCCTGTACTCGACGAATGGGAAAACCTGACAGGCGTCGCTGCCCCGACAGTCGGCTCCGGAGTTACCCGGCCGCATCCGGTCGAAACGCTCCGACGGCGGGAGATCTTCCGGGCCGCCCGCCGAAACCACGAGCGGAGCGTGCTGGTGTACTCGAGAGTGTGTCGGGTCCGCTGCCGGGTTGGTCGGTTCCGATGTTCTTCATGGCCGGAGCGGTATCGCAATACCTCGGCGCGGCTGTCGGGGTCTTCCTGTTCGAGACGACCGAACCCGCGACGGTGGCCTGGCTGCGCGCGGCCGCGGCGGCGCTGGTGCTGCTGGCATGGCGGCGACCATGGCGGCGTGGCTGGACCTGGCGCAGCGCCGGCGCCGCCGCGGCTTTCGGCCTCGTCACCGTCGGCATGAACGTGGCGTTCTACGAGGCGATCGCGCGCATTCCGCTGGGCACCGCCGTCGCGGTGGAGTTCGTCGGACCCGTCGCGGTGGCGACGCTGGGTTCGCGCCGCGCCCGTGACGTCGCGGCCGTCGCGCTGGTTGTGGCCGGTGTCGTCCTGCTGGCCGGGGTGCAGACCGATGTCGACCCCGTCGGTCTGCTGTTCGCGCTGCTCGCCGCCGCGCTCTGGGCGGGCTACATCCTGGTCGGCAAGTCGGTGGCAGACGCCGGTGCCGGACTGGACTCCCTCGCGGTCGGGATGGCCGCCGCCGCGGTGCTGTCGGCGCCCCTTCTGGTCGGTGTGCAGCTGGGCAACGACGCCTCCGTCTTCGGGGACGCCCGCACCTGGGTGTTCGGCATGGGGGTGGGCGTGCTGTCCAGCGTGATCCCCTACGCGCTGGACCAGCCCGTGCTGGCCACGATCGGGCGGGCCCGCTTCGCCTTGCTGTTGGCGCTGCTGCCCGCCACCGCGACGGTGGTGGGTGCGGCGGTGCTGGCGCAGTACCCCACCCCGGTCGAACTCGCCGGCATCGCGCTGGTGATGCTCGCGCTGATCGTCAACGCGTCCGCCTCGTCCCCGCCGATCCGGCCGCGCCGAAGCGACCCCGACTGGAGAATGCAGACATGAGTTGCTGCCACGACGCCGACGGACTCGACGGCCACGACACCGCGTTCACCGTCGACGCCTCACGCGTCACCTTCGGCCGGGGGTGTCTGCGTGAGGTCGGTGACCGAGCCAGGGCGCTGGGGATGACGCGGGTCGCGCTGTTCTCCGATCCGACGGTTTCCGGTCTCGAGGTGTTCGACACTGTGCAACGCTCCCTGCGTGCGGCGGGCCTCGACACCGTCACCTACACCGATTCCCGGGTCGAACCCACCGACCAATCCTTCGCGCAGGCAGTGGCTTTCGCGACGGAAACGAAACCCGATGGCTACGTCTCGGTGGGCGGCGGATCGGTCATCGACACCGCCAAGGCCGCCGATCTGTACGCCACGCACCCGGCGGACTTCCTCGACTACGTCAACGCCCCCATCGGCGGCGGAAACCCGGTACCCGGACCCCTCGCCCCGCACATCGCCTGCCCGACGACCTCGGGAACCGGCAGCGAGGTCACCGGGATCGCGATCTTCGACCTGCTGTCCCTGCACGCCAAGACCGGCATCGCCGCGCCGGCATTGCGGCCGACCGAGGCGCTGGTCGATCCGGATTGCACCGACACCCTGCCCTCCGAGGTGGTGGCGTGTAGCGGCCTGGATGTCCTGTCGCACGCGCTGGAGTCCTACACCGCACGCCCCCACACCCGGCGCGCGGCGCCGCAGCGACCCAGCCAGCGCCCGATGAGCCAGGGCGCCAACCCGTGGAGCGATCTGGGCAGCCGAGAGGCGCTGCGCCTGCTGGGCGAATATTTGCAGCGCGCGGTCACCGATGCGGACGACCGGGAGGCGCGCGAACAGACGATGTGGGCCGCGACGCTGGCGGGCATCGCGTTCGGCAACGCCGGAGTGCACGCGCCACACGCGATGGCCTACGCGGTGGCGGGGCGGGTCAGGCGGTTCCACCCGCAGGGTTATCCGGGTGATGAGCCCCTCGTCCCACACGGCATGGCAGTGATCCTCAACGCTCCCTCGGCATTCCGCGTGACGTCCGGCAGCGACCCGCACCGGCACCTGCAGGCCGCGCACCACCTGGGCGCCGACGTCGCCGGCGCCGATACCGGTCGCGACGCGGGGGGCATTCTCGCCGAGCACCTGATCGGCATCATGCGTGGCGTCGGCATGCCCAACGGGTTGACCGGCGTCGGGTACACCGCGGCCGATGCGCAGGCGCTGGCCGAGGGGGCGTGGCCGCAGCAGCGCCTGCTGGGCAACGCACCGATCGAGTTCGACGAGGCGCTGCTGGCCGAGACGTTCGGCGATGCGATGCGGTACTGGTGATGTCCGCCGATCCCGTGGCCGGGAACTACCGCTACTTCCTGCCCATCACCACCCGTTGGATGGACAACGATGTCTACGGCCACGTCAACAACGTGACGTACTACAGCTACTTCGACACCGTGGCCAACCACTTCCTGATCACCGAGGGCGGCCTGGACATCCACCACTCGCCGGTGATCGCGCTGGTGGTCGAGTCGCAGTGCTCCTACCGAGCCCCGGTGGCCTACCCGGACCGGTTACGAGCCGGGCTTCGCGTCGACAAACTCGGCAACCGGTCGGTGACCTACGGGGTCGCGATCTTCACCGACACCGACACCGAAGCCGTGGCCCACGGCCAGTTCGTGCACGTCTTCGTCGACCGCCATAGCCGCCGTGCGGTGCCGATCCCGCAGCCGATCCGGACGGCCCTGGAGACATTGATTCAGTCGTAGAACGCCAGTCTTTCCGCAAGCGCCGACACTTGCCGATTGTGGAAGTAGTCGTCCTCGTGGAGGGTGCTGACACTGCCCGGGTCGGCCCGGAAGTTCACCGAACCGACTGCAGAAAGGGGCATCCCGATCCACGCCGCGATGATGAAGGTGAGAGTGAAGCCGTGGGTCACGATCACCTGGTGAGTCGCGTCGCTGGCCGTGATCTCCGCCATCGCGGCGAACACTCTGGCGGCAAAGTCGGCCTTCGTCTCAGCGCCGAGTATGCCCTCATCGTGCAAGAGACGCTCGCCCGATCGTGGCGGAGGAACGAAGCGCGTGTCCAACCAACCTTGCGGACGGCCATCGGCGATTCCGTACGACTTCTCCCGAAGTCGGGGGTCCGCGATGACATGTGCTCCCAGTGACTCGCCGATGGCCTCCGCGGTGGTGCGGGCACGCAGCGAGTCCGACGAGAACAGTTCCGCTTCGGCATCGCTCGGAATCCGGGCCCGCAGCACTCGGGCGATGACTTGCGCGTCACGCCGACCGTTGGCGGTCAACACGGAGTCATGCCATCCGCCGACCAGTCGCTCGACGTGATGGGTGGCCTCGGGGTGGGTCACGACATAGATCGTCTTCGGCACGGCGGAACCTGACTTCCGTTCAGTCCATGCGGCCGGCGTCCACCAGCCGCAGAACGAGCGAACCGGATTCGTCGGAGGCACCGAGGTCGACCTCGGCATCGAAGCCCCAGTCGTGATCACCGGCGGGGTCGTCGAGAATCTGCCGCACCCGCCAGATGTCTGGGCGGCGGTCGAAGACCAGCAGGGCGGGCCCGCGCGCGTCGGCGCCGGTGCCCACCGACTCGTGCTCGGTGAAGTACGCCTCACCCGCCTCCGCCCACCGCTGTGCCGTCCAGCCGGCCGCGGAATCCAGCTCGCCCAACTCGTCCCAGCGTTCCCGGGCGAACAGCTGCACGCGGCGGAACAGCGCGTTGCGCACCATCGCGGTGAACGCGCGTTCGTTGGCGGTGAGCGGGCGTGGCGGCGCGGCGCGAACCTCCGGGGTGACGCCGGCGGGTTGATCGGGGCTGGTGAGCTGCTCCCACTCATCGAGCAGACTCGAATCCACCTGGCGCACCAGCTCGCCGAGCCATTCGACGATGTCGGTGAGCTCGTCGGTGCGCGCCGCGGCGGGAACCCCCGAGCGCAGCGCCTTGAAGGCATCCGACAGGTAGCGCAGCACCGCCCCCTCGGACCGGGTCAACCCGTACACGCTGACGAACTCACGAAACGTCATCGCCCGCTCCCACATCTCCCGCACCAACGACTTCGGGGAGAGCCGACCGTCGGCAGCCCAGGGATTGCTCTGCACGTACACCTCGTAGGCGTGGTCGAGCAGGTCCTCGAGCGGCTTGGGATAGGTGATGTCGTCGAGCAGTTCGATGCGCTCGTCGTACTCGATCCCGTCGGCCTTCATCGCGGCCACCGCCTCGCCGCGCGCCTTGTTCAGCTGGGCGGCGAGCACCTGGCGCGGATCCTCCAGCGTCGCCTCGATGACCGACACCACATCCAGTGCGTAACTGTCGGATTCGGTGTCGAGCAGGTCGATCGCCGCCAGCGCGAACGTCGACAGCGGCTGGTTGAGCGCGAAGTCACGCGGCAGGTCGACGGTCAGCCGGTAGCGCCGGCCGTCGGGTTCGGGTGCGTCGAGTCGCTCGACGACCCCGGCCTGCAACAGCGAGCGGGCGATTCCGACGGCCTCGCGGATCAGCTTCAGCTGGCGCTTGCGGGGTTCGTGGTTGTCGGTGAGCAGCCGCCGCATCGCCTCGAAGGGGTCACCGGGTCGATCCACGACGTCGAGGATCATCGCCGTCGATACGCGCATGTTGCTGGTCAACGCTTCCGGAGCGGCGTCGACCAACCGGTTCAGCGTGGCCTCACCCCACGGCACCATGCCCTCGGGCGCTTTGCGGCGCACCAACTTCCGCCGCTTCTTCGGGTCGTCGGCGACCTTGGCGAACTGTTTGAGGTTGGCCACCTCGTGTTCAGGGGCCTGCACGACGACGGTGCCCGCGGTGTCGAAACCGGCGCGACCTGCCCGGCCGGCGATCTGGTGGAACTCGCGGGCGTTGAGCAGCCGGGTCCGGGTGCCGTCGTACTTGGACAGCGCCGAGAACACCACGGTGCGGATCGGGACGTTGATGCCGACCCCGAGAGTGTCGGTGCCGCAGATCACCTTGAGCAGGCCGGCCTGCGCCAGTTGCTCGACCAACCGGCGGTACTTGGGCAGCATGCCGGCGTGGTGAACCCCGATGCCGTGGCGCACGAGGCGCGAGAGCGTCGTGCCGAACGCCGTCGAGAAGCGGAACGCGCCGATGTGCTCGGCGATCGCCGCCTTCTCTTCCTTGGTGCACACGTTGATGCTCATCAGCGCCTGCGCGCGTTCCAGCGCCGAGGCCTGGGTGAAGTGCACGACGTAGATCGGAGTCTGCTTGGTCTCCACGAGCTCTTCGATGGTCTCGTGCATCGGGGTGGTGGCATACGAATAGAACAGCGGCACAGGACGTTGCGCGTTCGCGACCCACGCCGTCTGGCGGCCCGTCCGGCGACTGAGATCCTCGCGCAGGAACGTGACGTCACCGAGCGTGGCCGACATCAACAGGAACTGCGCGCGCGGCAGTTCCAGCAGCGGAACCTGCCACGCCCATCCGCGGTCGGGGTCGCCGTAGAAATGGAACTCGTCCATGACCACCAGGCCGATCGGGGCGTCCGCGCCCTCGCGCAGGGCGATGTTGGCCAGGACCTCGGCCGTGCACGCGATGATCGGCGCGTCCGCGTTGACCGCCGCGTCACCGGTGAGCATGCCGACCTTGTCGGCGCCGAACACCGCGCACAATGCGAAGAACTTCTCGCTCACCAGGGCCTTGATGGGCGCGGTGTAGAAGCTGCGGCGCCCGGCTGCGAGCGCGGCGTACTGGGCGCCGGTGGCCACCAACGACTTCCCCGACCCCGTGGGCGTGGCCAGGATGACGTTGGCCCCGCTGACGAGTTCGATCAGCGCTTCTTCCTGCGCCGGGTACAGGGTTGTGCCGTTGCTCTGCGCCCACAGCGAGAACGACTCGAACAGCTCGTCGGGATCGGCGCCGGCGGGGGCCGGGGGCAGGGGGCTGCTGATCAGGCCACCTGCTCACCGACAGTGGTCAATGCCTCGTCCAGAATGGCCAGCCCACGGTCGATCTCGGTGTCGCTGGCCGTCAGCGGGGGAGCGATCCGGAAGATCCCGCCCATGCCGGGCAGCTGCACGATGTTCATGTGCAGTCCCAGCTCCATGCACCGTGCGGTGACCGCCGCGCCGAGCCGATCTGCGCCGCCGGACGCCGGATCGTCGGCCAGCTCCATCCCCAGCAGCAGACCCCGCCCGCGCACGTCGGCCACCGCATCGTGGCGGCCGGCGAGCCCCTCGAGCCCTCGCCGCAAGCGTGCGCCGAGCTCGCCGGCTCGCTGGTCCAGGCCGTCGCGGCGCAGGACGTCGAGCACCGTCACGCCGACCGCGGCCGGCAGCGGATCGTTGACATGCGTGGTGAAGAACAGAAATTCCCGTTCGTGGGCGGCCGCCTCGATCTCGGCGGAGGTGATGACCGCCGCCACGGGCATGCCCGCGCCCAGAGTCTTCGACAGCGTCAGGATGTCGGGCACCACGCCGTCGTGTTCGAAGGCATACCAGTCCCCGGTGCGGCACAGCCCGGTCTGGGCCTCGTCGAGGATCAGCAGCATGTCGCGTTCCCGGCACTTCTCGGCGAGCGCGGGCAGATAACCCGGCGGCAGATCGATGATGCCGCCGGAGCTGAGGATCGGTTCGACGATGCACGCGGCAAGGCTGCCCACCGACTGGGCGTCGATGAGGTCGAAACCCAGGTCGAGCTGGCGGCGCCAGTCGAGGTCTCCGTGGGCGTCGACGATGTCGGGTCGGAAGCGCTGCGGCACCGGCAACGCGAAGTTCCCGGGTGCTGCCGGGCCATAACCGCGTCGCCCGGCGCTGTAGGTGGCGTTGGCGGCGGCCTGAGTCATGCCGTGCCAGGACCTGGCGAACGACACGATCTCGTGTTTGCCGGTCACCAGCTTGGCCATCCGCAGCGCCGCCTCGTTGGCCTCGGCACCGGTGGTCAGCACCAGCACCTTGTCCAGTTCGGCGGGCAGCGTGGCGGTGAGCCTCTCGGCGAGATCGACGACCGGGCGGCTCAGAAAGCCGCTGTAGAGGTGATCGAGCCGGGCCACCTGCCGGGCCACGGTGGCCGTGATCTCCGGATGGGAATGGCCGAGGATGGCGCTCATCTGGCCCGAGGTGAAGTCGAGCAATTCTCTGCCGTCCTCGGTGTACAGGCACGTGCCCGCCGCGCGCTCGATGACGACCGGGCTGAACGCGCCGCGTCCGCTGTAGCGGATCAGGTGCCGTTCGGCGGCGGGAGGAAAAGCACGCAGCGACATACCGGTGACGCTATCGGTTCAGCCCGTCGCCGTCCGAATGCGCGGGCGTACCGCGACCATGGCGGCGCCGGCGGCGAACAGCGCCACGGGCAGCACCGGGAAACGCCCGTCGGGCGCAAAGCCGGTGGCCGCGATCAGTGCCAGCGCCAGCGCGCATGCCGCGGAGCCGAGGTAGAGCAGAGCCTCGGTCACCGCGGCGGGCACCGGCAGACCGAACGTCGGCAGCGGTGCGGCGAACAGGCGGCGCTGCCAGGACAACAGGCTCAGCAACACGACGGTGACCACCATCAGCACCAGTTCCCACTGCAGGCGGGCCAGCCACCACGCGCCCGAACCCAGCGGCGGCTGCGGGAGCAGCCCGAACGGGTAGGCGATCGGAGTGACGATGATGACCGGCAGCATGTGCCACAGGTACAGAGCCATGACGTTGGCGTTGCCCACCTTGAGCACGCGCGGCCACAGGC
Source organism: Mycobacterium sp. PO1 (assembly GCF_017312405.1). Classification (GTDB taxonomy): domain Bacteria; phylum Actinomycetota; class Actinomycetes; order Mycobacteriales; family Mycobacteriaceae; genus Mycobacterium. The sequence continues at coordinate 21,402 of NZ_BLTG01000019.1, read as the reverse complement.
CGCGCGCCAGCACGCGGTTCACCGCAGGCACGATCGCGAACAACACCCCGATCTGGACCACGGCCAGCGCGAGCAACGCCGCCGACGGGGGAGCGCTGTTCTCCACCCGCACGCCCGGCACCCCGATCATCGCCACCGGATACGGTCCCCAGGTCACCAGCGCGGGCAGCGCCGCGGCGCCGACGACCGCCATCGTCAGCAGCAGGCGGCGGCGCAGCAGACCGCCGTGCCATGCGATGCCCAGCTGGTAGATCGCCGCCCAGCAGAACAGGTAGTTCAGCACCCGGATCCCGGTGTGACCGGTGCTGATGCCGACGACGTCGACGACGACGACCGCGGCACCCAGCACCGCGGGCACCGCCAGGCCCCAGCGACGATGCGCCGCCAGCGACAGCGGGGTCAACAGCACCACCATCAGGTAGACGGCCAGGAACCACAGGTGCATGGCGACCGCCCAGCCGGCCACGTCGCGGACCTGCCCGCTGAGCCCGACCACGATCAGCGCGCTCATCACCAGCAGTACGAACACCGAGTACACCGCGGTCGGTCCGAGGGTGCGCGCCACCCGCGCACGGATGCGGTCCTGGCGGGACACCCCGGGGTGCTCGTCTGCGTCCCTGCGCGCCCACGACACCGCCGACGCGTAGCCGGCCACCGCGAAGAACACCGGGACCACCTGGAAGAACCAGGTGAGCCACTGCGTCCAGGGCATCAGGACCAGCGGGTTGTCGCGGCCGAACTCACCGTCGCGGTAGGTCATCACCGACAGCAACCAGTGGCCGATGACGACGATCACCACCGCGCCGAACCGGTAGAGATCCAGGGCGACCTCGCGGGGCGGCCGTGACGCCGGCATGTCGTTCATCCGTCTCCCGGGACCCCTTTCAGCGCACGGGCAGCGGTCCGGTCAGGTTCGCGGGGCGGCACACCACCGCGGCCACCGCGCACAGCGACGCGGCGATCGCGAACGCCGCCAGCACACCGAGGAGGTCGGCGGCGCCGCCGAGCACCGCCGCCGCGATCGGTCGCGAACCGAGGAACGCCACCAGCCACAATGCCATGATGCGGCCGCGCAGCTCCTCCGGCGCGCGCTCCTGCACCACCGTCGACAGGCCGGTCATCGCCCAACCGAAGCCCAGACCCGCCACCACGAAGCCGGTCATCGCCACCGCCGGCGTCGTCGCCGCGGCCAGCGTCGCGCAGCCGCCGCCCAGGCCGACGAGCCCGACGACAGACACCCGGGCCGCAGGCATCCGGCCCCGCATCAACGCCAGCGTCGCCATCCCGACCGCCGCGCCGACCCCGAACAGCGCCGACAGCGTGCCCACCAGCGGGGCGCCGCCGCCGAGCTCATCGGCCAACGACGGGGTGAGGGTTATCGACGAATCGGAGGCCACCCCGACAATGGCGACAGCGATCAACGCCAGCAGCAGGGGGCGGTCGCCGAGGACGTACCGCACGGCGGTACGCACCCGGTAGTCGGCGCCGAGGCGCCGCTCCGGGCGGGCGGGAAAACGCACCATCAGGAGCAGCACGGTGAACACCAGGTGCAGCAGGGCGCTGACCGCGAAGGCCGCCGCCGGTCCGAAGTGGGCGGCCAGATAGGCGCCCGCCGCCGGGCCGATGATGCGCCCGATCGTCATCGGAAAGCTGTTCAGTGCCATCGCCGTCGACAGCTCGCCGTCGCGGATGAGGCTGGGCACGATCGACTGCATCGCCGGGCCGCCGACGACGAACCCGAATCCCACCAGCAGGGTGCCCAACAGCACCGGCACCGCGGCCGACATCCCCTGCAGTCCCGGCTGCATGAACAGCCAACCGGCGACCACGCCCGAGCCGGCGACGCACAGCACCCGGCCGAGGAGGATCTGGCGCGCCGGATTGCCGGTGTCGGCCCACTTGCCGCTGGTCGGGCTCAGCACCAGCTGCGGCGCGAACTGGGCGACGCCCACCAGACCCACCATCAGCGCCGACCCGGTCACGTCGTACATCACGATCGCGGCGACGATGCCGTGGGTCCACACCGCGACGACCGAGAAGATCTTGCCCCAGAACAGGGCGCCGAACACCGGGTCGACCATCAGGCCCAGCGCACCCCGCGGCCGGGCCGAAGCCGGCAGCGTGGTGGTGAGGGGGCGCGATGACGTCACCCACTATGCATAGCAAATAGATGTTGTTCCGACGAAGTCGCAGGATCGGCGACTGTGGTAGACACACCGCTGTGTCAGCCGCGAGCCTGCTGGAGCCCGGTCGCACCTGCTGGCGCGTGGAACCGGCCGACCGATTCGCCTGCCTCGTCGACGGCGCCGACTACTTCCGTCATGCCAAGGCGGCGATGCTGCGGGCCCGCCACCGCATCCTGCTGGTCGGCTGGGACTTCGACACCCGGATCGCTTTGGAGCGCGGCGGCTCGACAGTGCCCGGCCCCAACCGGCTGGGCGCCTTCCTGCAGTGGATGCTCTGGCAGCAGCCCGACCTGACGATCCATCTCCTGAAGTCCAATCTGCGGCTGCTGCCGGCGTTCGACGACCTCTGGTACGGCATCACGCCGGTCGCCGTGGTCAACCGGCTCAGCAGCCGGCGGCTGCACTTCGCGGTGGACGGCGCGCACCCCACCGGGTCGGTGCACCACCAGAAGATCCTGGTCGTCGACGACGCGGTCGCGTTCTGCGGTGGCATCGACTTCACCGCAGAACGATGGGACACCAGCGAGCACCGGCACGACCACCGGCTGCGGCGGGTGCTGGGCCGCGACTACGCGCCGCGCCACGAGGTCGCCGTCGCGGTCGACGGAGCCGCGGCGCGGGCGCTCGGCGAACTGGCCCGCGAACGGTGGCGCACCGCGGTGGGCCGGGCGCTGGACCCGGTCGGGCCCGGCCGCGACACGTGGCCGGACACGCTGGAGCCTGCGCTGCGTGGAGTCGACGTCGGGATCGCGCGCACCATGCCGCTGCACGCCGAGCAACGCGAGATCCGTGAGGTCGAGACGCTGAACCTTGCCGCGATCGCCGCCGCTCGCGAGGTCATCTACCTGGAGAACCAGTACCTGGCGTCGCGGGCCGTCGTCGAGGCACTGGCCGCCCGGCTGCGCGACCCCGCCGGCCCGGAGGTCGTCGTCGTTCTCCCGCGCGCCTCGGAGAGCCGACTGGAGCAGGAGTCGATGGACGGCGCTCGATACCGGATGCTCGGCCTGCTGTGGGCCGCCGACGAGCACGGCCGCCTCGGTGTGTTCTGGCCGGTGACCGACGGGGAGAAGCCGATCTACGTCCATTCGAAAGTCCTGGTGGTCGATGACCGGCTGTTGCGGATCGGGTCGTCCAACCTGAACAACCGGTCCATGGGCTTCGACAGCGAATGCGACGTGGCCGTCGAGGGTCGACCGAACGACGCCGACCACGAGGTGTCGCGGTTCGTCATCGCGACGCGGCAACGGCTGATCTGCGAGCATCTCGGTGCCTCCCCGGAGGATTTCGAGCGGCTGCGGGAAGCCGGGATGACGTTCCTGGAGGCGGTGGAGGCGTTGCGCGGCACGGGGCGGACGTTGCGGCGGTTCACCCCGGGCACGGTGGCGGACGAGGCCAGCCTGCTGGCCGAGAACGACGTCATGGACCCCGATCACGTCCCGCGCTCGTTGACCCGCAGCGTCCAACGCTTCCTGCGCGGCCTGAACAAATGACTCCGGGGGGTGTACACCCGTACGCATCGGGGTAGGGCAACACCATGATTGCGCGTCTAACCGCTCTGGCGATCGGAGTCGTGGCCCTGCTGGTCGGTGTCGTCGGACTGCTCAGCCCGGTGAACATCTCACCTGGGCTCACCCCGGTGCCGTGTGGGACGGCGGTCGCGCCTGATCTCCAGAGCGCACGTCAGCAAGCGCCTGCCGACACCCAGACCTCACCCCAGGAACTGCCGTACGACAGCGAATGGGTGGGGGACGTGGACTACGCACAGTTGTGCGACGAGGAGATCTCCGATCGTCGGGCCTGGACGATCACGGTGACCGTGGTCGGGGTGCTGTCGCTGCTCACCGCTGCCGGGCTGGCTCTGCGCTCCCGGCGCTCACAGAACGCGAATACCTGACAACGATGGGCAGCACCGGCAATTGCGTGCTGCCCATCGTCCCCGTGAGACCCGTCAGGCCTCGGGTGGACGCCCCGTCGGCACGTCCGGATCGTCGTCGGCCGGTGGTTCGGCCTGGCGCCACTCTTCGACGCGCGAGGGCCGGTTGCCCTGCAACATGCCGCGCATCTCGGATTTCAACGCGTCGTCTTCGCGCTGACCGTGTTTGGAGTTTCCCCGTTCCATCGCGTGCCCCTCTCTAGCTGGCGGGCTTGAGCGGATCGTGGCCGAGCGTCATCAGCCGGTGCCGCCAGTGGTCCTGCCCGGCAGTCGGCTCCAGATCCTCGCGCCGCTGGGCGCGGATGCGGTCGACCACATTGCATCACTCGTTCGTCGTCGGCGGTCAGGTCGCCTCTGCGCTTCTGCAGAATGGCCAACACGTGACGGCCGGTCTCGCTGCCGGCGTGGTCGGGGAACGCCTCGGAGTGCTCGTCCGCCGAACGGACCCGTAGCCACTCGGAGAGCTCCCGCGAGGTCATGTTGACCACACGGTGGAACTCGTCCCACAACACATCGTCGATGTCGACGTGACTCAACGCCGGCCCCCTCAGGTGTGCGCCGGGGTATTGGCGAACTGATCGGTGATCGCCTGGCAGAACGCCGGCAGGTCCTTGGGGGACCGGCTGGTGATGAGATCGCCGTCGATGCACACCTGCTGATCGACCACCGTGGCGCCGGCGTTGCGCAGATCGGTCCACAGGCTCGGGTACGAGGTCAGGGTGCGGTCGCGCACGACATCGGCTTCCACGAGCGCCCACGGGCCGTGGCAGATCGCCGCGACGGGTTTGCCGGAGCGCATGAACGCGCCGACGAAGTCGACCGCTGCCCGCTCCAGCCGCAGCTTGTCGGCGTTGACCGTGCCACCCGGCAGCACCAGGCCGTCGTAGTCCTCCACCCGCGCGTCGGCGACTGCGCGGTCCACGACGAAGGTTCCTGCCGGCTCCAGGTCGTGATTGCGGGCTGCGATCTCACCGGTCTGCACCGACAGCAGCTCGACGTGTCCGCCGGCGTCCTGCACTGCGGCACGCGGCTGCTCGAGTTCGACCTTCTCGACACCGTCGGTGGCGAGGAAGGCGATCTTGCGGCCCTGCAGTTCGTTCGGCATTTCTGTACGTCCTTTCATTCGCTGGGACCTCACCGGAGGCCCTGTGTGTGCGGTTACCCGCTCAGGCGCGGGGGTACAGCATCGGCATGAAAATTCGACGATTGGCCCGCGCCGCAGCCGCCGCGGTGTTCGGTGTGTCCGCAGCGGTGATGGGCGGGGTCGCCCCGTCGGCCAGTGCACAGCCCTGCCCCGATGTGGACGTGGTGTTCGCCCGGGGCACCGGCGAGGCACCCGGCGTCGGCGGCGTCGGCCAGGCCTTCGTCGATGCCGTTCGCGCCCAGGCGGCGGGCCGCACCGTCGGCGTCTACGCGGTGAACTACCCGGCCGCCGACAACTTCAGCGACCGCACGGCCTTCGCGAGCACCGTCGTCGACGGCATCCGTGACGCGGCCGACCACGTCCAGGCCGTCGCCGCCACCTGCCCGGACACGCGGATCGTCCTGGGCGGTTACTCCCAGGGCGCCGTGGTCGCCGGGTTCGTGACGTCGGCCCAGGTGCCCGACGGCATCCCGGTCGAGTCGGTGCCCGCACCGATGCCGCCGGAGGTCGCCGACCACGTGGCGGCGGTGGTGCTCTTCGCGCTGCCCTCCGAGGAATTCCTGCGCCAGTTCGGCGCACCGGCGGTGACGATCGGGCCGCGTTACGCCGACAAGACCCTGGCGCTGTGCGCTTCGGGTGACACGATTTGTTCCGGCGCCCCGGGCGGCGGGCCCAACCTGGCGCATGCGCTGTACGGGCTGAACGGCTCGGTCAACGAGGCGGCCGCATACGTCGTGTCGCGGTTGTAGTTGTGTCGAGGTTGTAGTCGTGGCGAGGTTGTCGCCGGCGCCTCCTAGTCTCGAGCGGTGACCCTCACTTACGACGGCGCGCTGCGCGACGTGATCCGGGACCGGTTGGCCGGCCATGACCGCCGTATCGTCGACGACCCCACCAAACGGCACGCTGCGGTCGCGGTGGTGCTGGTGGACTCGGTGCTCGGCGAGGACCGGGTGGATCCCGCACCCGTCGATGACTGGATCGCCGGCCGGCCGATGCCGGAGGCCGGGCTGGATGGCCGCATGGTCGACGTCAGTGGCGGCGCGGCGTTCTTCCTCTGCCGCCGGGCCTCACGGTTGTCGTCGCATGCGGCCCAATGGGCGTTGCCCGGCGGACGGCTGGATCCCGGCGAGACGGTCGTCGAAGCGGCGCTGCGGGAACTGCACGAGGAGGTCGGTGTGGAACTGGCCGACTCCGCGGTGCTCGGACTGCTCGACGACTATCCGACGCGGTCCGGATACGTGATCACCCCGGTCGTGATCTGGGGTGGTGGACGGCTCGACCCTCAGCCGGCGCCCGACGAGGTCGTGGCGGTCTACCGCGTGGGATTGCACCAGTTGCTGCGAGAGGACTCCCCGCGGTTCGTCGCGATTCCTGAGAGTCCGCGCCCGGTGGTGCAGATTCCGTTGGGTAACGACCTGATTCATGCACCCACCGGAGCGGTGCTGTTGCAGCTGAGATGGCTGTGCCTGGAGGGGCGCAGCGACCGCGTCGACCAGCTCGAACAGCCGGTTTTCGCCTGGCGGTGACGCGGTGCAGGGTTTTCGCTCCCGCCCCCGCGGGTACTTGGCCCGACATGACGCAGACACCCCGCAGCGGCCGGCACCGCCGCGTCCGGCATTTCTATGCCGGCCGTGCGGCGCTGATGTCGGCCCTCGGTGTGGCGGCCGTGACCGGGTGGACCTTGGGGTCGGCTGATTCCGCGCCGAGCGATTCGGCTCCGCAGGCTCGCACGGCTGCGGCCGAAGCCCCGATCGAGATCCAGCACACCGGCCAAGTGGTGGCCGTTTCCGACGATGCCCTGACCACCGTCACTCCCGAGGGACACACCACCACGTTCCGGCTCACCCCCGATACGAACCGGATCACCGGTGGCTTCGAACCGAGCGAGACCGTCGTGGTCGTGGGCGTCGTCCGCAACGGCGTGCCCGTCGCTACCGCCGTCGCCGAGCAGGATGCCGTGGGACCCGGCGGCCCGCCGATGGATTACGGGCTGCCGACCTGAGAGGTCTTATCCGTCGTAACGCACCTGGGCCAGCTCGCCGTTGCGCCGGGTGTCGTGCTGGCGTTCGTCGTCGAATTCGCGGCTGCGCCGCTCGGCCTCCGCGCTGCCGCTGAACAATCCGGAATCGGCCTGGCGCTGACCCCGGTAGGCGCCGTTCTGCTGGACCCGACGGTCACCGGTGTCGGGCTGGTACTCGAGCCGGCGGCGAGGCAGCGCGCCCGGGCTGGTCCGTTGCAGCCACTGCACCATGCCCTCCCGCACATCGCATCGCAGATCGAACAGCGCCCCCGCATTCGACGCGCTGACCAGCATGCGCACCCGCACGACGCCGTCGACGGCGTCGGTCACCTGCAGTACACCCACGCGTCCGTCCCACTTCGGGTTCGCCTGCAGGATGCGATCCAACTCGGCGCGCATGCCGTCGAACGCCACCGTGAAGTCCACGTCGAGCTCGGCGGTGCCCATCAGCTCCGTCGCGTTGCGCGTCCAGTTCTGGAACGGCTTGCTGGTGAAGTAGGTGCACGGCAGCACGAGTCGACGCTCATCCCACACCCTGACCACGACATAGGTCAGCGTGATCTCTTCGATCCGGCCCCACTCGTCCTCCAGGACAACGACGTCGCCCACCCGGATGGCCCCCGAGAACGCGATCTGGATGCCGGCGAACACCGACCCGAGCGAGGTCTGCGCGGCCAGGCCGGCGACGACGGACAGTACACCGGCGGAGGCGAGCAGCGTCTTGCCGATGTCGCTGAACGACGGGAACGTCATCAGGGCCGCCGCCCCGCCCAGCACGATGATGACCGCAACAGCCAGTCGGCGCAGGGTGGTGACCTGGGTCATGATCTTGCGCCGGTGCCGGTCGGCATCGCCCAACCCGGAGTCCCCGCCGGCGGCGAACCGGGTCAGCATCTGGCGTTCCACGACCTTGACGAAACTGGCCACCAGCCAGGTGACGGACGCGATCAGCGCCAGGAGCAGCAGGTGGTCGACCCACCCTCGCCAGGCGGCGTCGGCGGAAGCGGTGCGCTGGACCGCGGCGGTCGCGGCGATGATCATCAGCGTCGCGCGGGCCGGGCGCCGGGTCAGGTCGGCGACGTCGTGCAGGACCTGGCTGCGGCGCCCCAACCGGTGCAGTAACCACGACAGCGCCACGCCGAGGAAGTAGGCGGCGACGACCGCCCCGGCCACCCAGGCCGCGGTGCTGGCCACGTTGGTCGCGGATTCGATCCCGGTCGATTCAGGCATGAAGCGATGACTCCTGAGTTGAAAGAGGTTTCATCGAGATGATCGGCGCCGACGATGCCGCCGCGCGTAATGCCTTCCCGCCGCGCCCGTGGTGTCAAACCGCAACCGCGGCATCAACAACGATGTGGGAGCGAGCTCACATCGGGTGGTCCGCCCTCCGCGCGATCTTGCTCTTGATGCGGGTGGGCAGTGCGTCGGCCACCGCCAGGGACGGCATCAGATCGGGCTCGAGCATCAGCGCCCGGAACACCATCCCCACCGTCACGGTGTGGTCGGGGCGGTCGACGATCTCGATGCGGTCACCGGATCGCACGCGTCCGGGGGTGATGACGCGCAGGTAGGCCCCGGGTACCCCGGCGGCGGTGAAGGTCTTGATCCAGCCGGGAATGCCGAGCCACGAGGTGAACGTCTTGCAGGGGGTCCGGGGCGAGGTGACTTCCAGCACCAGGCCGTCGTCGCCGACGGCCCAGCGCTCGCCGATGAGGCTGTCGGTGACGGCGACGCCTGTCGTGGTCAGGTTCTCGCCGAACACGCCGTTGGTGAGTTCACGGTCGAGTTTGGTCTGCCACGCGTCGAGGTCTTCGCGCGCGTAGGCGTACACCGCCTGATCGTCGCCGCCGTGGAACTTCGGGTTGCCGATCGAGTCCCCGACGACGCCGCTGCCCAGCCCGCCGCGCCGCGGACCGGGTGCACGGACCGCCAATGGCTCCGCGCTCGGCCGCTTGTCGATTCCCGATCCGAGTGGGGTCTGCGCGGCGGGCGCGACCGCCGTGTTCACCGTCAATACCGAAGCCATATCCAAAACCTAACCAGGTTCTCCGACGGCCGCTGGGTCGGCTGCCTCACCGCCCGAGGACTACTCGAGAAGCTCCCACTGGTCGTTCTCACCGATCGGCGCCGCCGTGAGCCGGACGGTGCGCTCGTCGCCGTCCTCGTCGGCGGCCGTGCAGTCGAACGTCTGCCCGATCTCCACCGCCTTCAGGCCCTCCCCGCACGTCACGGTCACCGGGAAGCCGAGCTGATTGGTCAGCTCGTCCGACAGCGTCGTTCCGACGCTGGGCAGATCGTAGAGCGTGTCGAGAGTTTCGAAGTTGACGTTGTAGTCCTCGTCGGTGACCGTCGACTCGACCCGCACCGACTGATCACCCACCTGCGCGGTGCAGAGGATCTTCTCGCCGGGCCCGGGATTCTGGTCTTCAGGGCAGTCGACCGACGAAACCTGTTGGGAGATCGTCTCGTAGCTGGTGTTCAGCTCGTCGGTGATCGCGTTCTGCAGCTTCTCGTGGTCCAGCCCGCCACTGGAGAACGAAAAGCTACATGCGGTGAGCAACAGTGCCGACCCGCAGGTCAACAGCGCGGCGCGGTGAGTCGATGTGGCCATCGGAGTTCCTCGATCCCTGGCGAAGGAGCACCAAGATCATAATTTGCCGGGAGGTTCAGGTAAACACCTCACAGCCCGGCCGGATCGTCGGGGACGTCCACGGCGTAGCGCTTCAGGACGTCGAGCGGGACGGCGTCGAGCGTCCGTTCGTGCGTCGAGGCCAGGACCACGGGGCAGGCCCGCCCGTCCTGATGGGCGCGCAGCCAGTTCAACGCGGTCACACACCAGCGGTCGCCGGGCACCAGGCCCGGGAACCGGTAGGCGGGCATGGGGGTGGACAGGTCGTTGCCGATTCCGCGCTGGTGGGCCAGGAAGTCGGCGGTCATCACCCCGCAGATGGTGTGTAGGCCGAGGTCCTGCTCACCGGTGCTGCAGCAGCCGTCACGGTAGAAACCGGTCAGCGGATCGGTGCCACATTCGTGCAGCGGTTGGCCGAGAACGTTGCGATCTGCCATCCGTCCAGTATCGCGCCTTCAGATGCTGAGGCGGCGATAGCGCTGCAGCCGGCGGATCCCCTCGGCCGGCGGTGCCCCGTCGACCGGCAGCAGGGCGTCGCGCAGTCTTTTCGCCACCGCGTCGACGTCCAGATGCATCCCGATGGCGACCAGCGAATTGGCCCTGGCGCGCGGGGGCGCGGCCGCGAGGTGGATCGACGGTCCGACCACGTTGACGGCATAGGCACGGGTGGTGGACCGGTACCGGATCGCCACCGTGCCCTTCAACCGGTAGACACCCGGCGGCGGATCCTCCAGCAGATCGATCACCGCGCCGGGATCGACGCAGCCGTCGCCGATCTCGGTCACCGCGTCGGCGTGCACGTGGTCGGGGTCGTGGGCGTGCGCCTCGTCGAAGAACAACTCGCGCAACGTGAGCTGACCCGATTCCTCCTCGGCCGCCGACACGTCGTAGAGCAGCGCGGGGTCGATACGCCCGGCGACCGCGCCGACGACCTGCGCGTGCGGGTTCAGTTCGTGCACCCGGCTTTCCACTCGCTGCAACACGGTGTCGCGGTCGTTCTCGGCGATCTGATCGAGCTTGTTGACCACCACCAGGGTCGCCGCGGCGTAGCGGGCCGGCGGGGTGGGATCGCGGTCCACGGTCTGAAAGTGTGTCACCGCGTCCAGGACGTCGACGACGCCGCCCGGGCGTACGCCGTCCACGCCGCTGAACCGGAGCATGCGGGCGATCGCCAGCGGGTCGGCCAGGCCGCTGGCCTCCACGATGATCGCGTCGAGCCGCAACTTCGGGTCGGCGAGGCGGGCCAGCGCCACGTCGAGCCCGCCGTCGTCGGGCAGGCAGCAGATGCATCCGCCGGCGATCGATGCCGGCTCGTCGACCTGACCGGTGACCAGTCCGGCATCGACGTTGAGTTCACCGAAGTCGTTGATCACCACGCCGATCCGGGCGTCGGGACTGCGCAACACGTGGTTGAGCAGGGTGGTCTTCCCGGCGCCCAGATACCCGGTGAGTGCGATGACGGGTATCGGTTGCACACCGCTCCTTTCAGGGCTTCAGCGGAAACCTGCTGTGCCGCCGTCGATCAGGATGGTTTGCGCGGTGACGAACGACGCTTCGTCGCTGAGCAGAAACGCCACCGCGGGACCGATGTCGGTGGAGACGTCACCGAGCCGACCCATCGGCACCCCGCGCAGACTGCGTTCATAGGCGTCCGGCGCCATCTCCCGCCAGGCGCGGATCCCGTCGGACTCGGCGAACGGACACACCACGTTGACCCGAATGTTGTCGCGGCCCCATTCCAGCGCAGCGACCTTGGAGATGCCGCGGATGGCCTCCTTGGCGCCGGCATAGGCGCCGAACTTCGGCTTGCCCATCGTCCCGGAGCCGGAACCGAGATTGACGATGCTTCCGCCACCGCCGGCGAGCAGAACCGGGTGCACTGCCTGCATCAACTCGAACGTGGCCCGGGGCCCGACATCGAACACCAGGTCGTAGTCGGCGCGGGTGATCTCCATGAACCGCTTGGGTTCGTTGGTCGCGATCGCATTGTTGACCAGTCCGTGCACCGCGCCCCAGTGCTCGACCGCTGCGCCGACGATGCGTTGGGCGCTGCCCGGGTCGCGAAGGTCGACCGCCAGGGGTGCGACGCGGCGGCCCGCGGTCGTCAACTCTGCGGTGGTCTCGGCGAGTAACCGCTCGTCACGGTCGACCAACAGCGCGGTGGCGCCGCGCTCGGTGACCGCGGCGGCGATGCCCTTGCCCACCCCGCGGGCCGCGCCGGTGATGATGATGACGCGCCCGTCGAGCAGCGTCGTCGGCACCCGGGCCGTCATGTGGCGCGCACCAGGTTGTTCTTGACGATCACACCGTCTTTGACGATGAGGCACAGATTGTCCTCGGGCTGCCCGAGAAGACCGAGATCGGCCAGCGGGTCGCCGTTGACGAGCAACACGTCGGCCCATGCGCCGCAACGGATCTCGCCCAGTCGGGCGGCCCGGTACGGGTCGCGCTCGCCGGCGAGCCGGAACAACTCGGCGTTACCCGAGGTGACCATCTTCAGCGCCTGGGCGTTGGTCATGTACTCGCCCAGTCGCGTCATCATCTCGCTCTGCAGCGCATCCCGGTCGGGCTCGAACAGCAGATCCGTGCCCCAGGCCACCTTGACGCCATGTTTGGTCGCCCATCGGTACAACTGATCGGTGCCTGCGCAGATCTCCTTGTTCTTCGCGGCGCTGTCCGGGTTGAGGAAGCCGTGATCGTGTTCGGCGAACGGCTGCGTGGACAGCCACACGCCCCGCTCGGCGAGCATGGCGACCGTCGCCTCGTCGGCGAGGTGGCCGTGCTCGATCGACTTCACCCCCGCCTCGACCGCCCGACGGATCCCGGTGACGTTGTAGACGTGGGTGGCGACGTAGGTGCCGTAGTCCTCGGCGGCCTGGACCGCGGCCCGCAGTTCGGCGGCGGTGAACTGCACGGTGTAGAGCGGGTCGTACAGCGATGCCGCCCCGCCACCGACCATCAGTTTGATCTGGGTGGCACCGAGCTTGAGTTGTTCCCGCACCGCGGCCAGCACGCGTTCCGGACCGTCGGCGACCCGCATGAAACCGATTTGTTCGGCGCGGGACTCGTTGCCCCCCAGCGCCGTCGGGCGCTCGTAGACGAAGCTGAAATCGCCGTGCCCGCCGGTCTGGGAGATCGCGGCCTGGCTGGGGTAGATGCGCGGACCCAGCTCGGGCTGGGCGTCGATGACCTTGCGGATACCTGCGGTGTCGCCGGCCATGTCCCGCACCGTGGTGAAGCCGCGCAACAAAGTGTCCTTGGCTTTCGCCAGCGTCGCCGCCGCCAGCTGCGTCTGCGAACCCATGACGAGATCGATCACGGTGTTGGCCATGCCGACCAGATGGACATGGGCGTCGGTCATCCCCGGCATCAGCGTGCGCCCGGCTCCGTCGATGACCACATCGCCGTCGCCGGTGCTGATCGGCGACGACTCGACAGCGGCGATGGTGCGGCCCTCGATCAGGACATGGCCGTCGTAGAGGTGCTCGGAGACACCGTCGAAGATCCGGACGTTCTCGATCAGCAAGCGCCGGCCCGCCGACGTCTCCGCGCCCATCCTGGCCACCTCCTCGTGCGTCCCGCACAGGTTAGCCCGCCACCGGATCCGCACCATCGGTAGCCTCGTTCGGTGGGAATCGAGCGACCGGCACACCGCATCGTCGGTCGGGATACCGAGCTCGGGCACCTGCGTGAGCTGCTCGCCGAGGTCCGATCCGGACACAGTCGCTCGCTGGTCCTGCGCGGGGAACCCGGCATCGGCAAGAGCGCGCTGCTGGAGTGGGCGGGCGCTTCGGCTGCCGGCTTCCTGGTACTCGGGGCCGTCGGGGTCGAGTCGGACATGGAGTTGCCCTACGCCGGGTTGCAGCAACTGTGCGCGCCGATCCTCTCCGCCCGCGCCACGCTGCCCCAGCATCAACGCCACGCTCTCGAGACCGCCCTGGCGCTCGACGCGGGCCCGCCACCGGAACGGTTCCTGGTCGGCCTGGCCGTCGCCGGGATGTTGACGTCGGCCGCCACGGAACGACCCGTACTGTGCCTCGTCGACGATGTGCAGTGGCTCGACGCCGTGTCCGCGCAAACCCTGTCCTTCGTCGCACGGCGACTCGGTGAAGTCCCCGTGGGCATCGTGTTCGCCGCCCGACAGCCCGTCGACGGCCTCACGCAGGCCGGCGAGCTCGTGCTCACCGGATTGTCCGGCGACGACGCCCGCACGCTGTTGTCCTCGGCCTATGCGGGCCGGCTGGACGACGCGATCCGCGACCGGATCGTCTCAGAAGCGCGGGGAAATCCGCTGGCGCTGCTCGAACTGCCGAAAGGGGTGCACGCGGCGAAACTGGCCGGTGGCTACCACCGTCCCGACGTGCAGGCCGTGGGCGAACTCGAACGTCACTACGCGAGACAGATCGAGGCGCTCCCGCCGCCGACCCGCCTGTTCCTGCTGCTCGCCGCGGCCGAACCGGTGGGCGACACCGCCCTGTTGATCTCCGCGGCACGCCGTCTCGGCATGTCACCGCAGACGGTCGTCCCCGCCGAGGCGGCGGGGCTGATCGAGATGGGGGTGCGGGCCAGGTTCCGGCATCCACTGATGCGGACCGCCGCGTACCGCGCCGGGTCGGTCTCGGAACGCAGGCAGGTGCACGCCGCACTGGCCGCGGCCATCGACGGCACGGTGGATCCGGATCGGCTCGCGTGGCATCGCGCCTACGCCGTCGAGGGCACCGACGCCGACGTCGCCGCCGAACTGGAGCGATCGGCCGTCCGTGTTCGACGGCGAGGGGGGACGGCGGCCGCCGCCGCCTTTCTGACGCGGTCGGTGGAACTGACCGCGGATCCCGCCACCCGCAGCACCCGCGCGCTGACGGCAGCCGAGGCGTTACACGACGTCGCGTCCTTCGAGTCGGCCCGGGAAATGCTCACGACCGCGGCGTTGGCGCCGGTCGACGATGAGGGGCGGGGGCGGATCGCCCAGTTGCGTGCCCGGTTGACGCTTCGCGGGATCCGCGGTGGATCCGTGGCGGAGTCGCTGGATGACACCGTCGACCGGTTCTCCGAAGCCGCGCGGTTCTTCGCCGCGACCGCCACCGAGAGTGCCTACGAAGCCCATCTGGAGGCTCTGACGACCGCCATGTACGCGGGCCGATCGGGGAATCGGACCGCCGCGGCCGCCGCTGCGGTGACACGCACCGCGACGGTCGGTGCGCCCACCGGCGTCGCCGCGGTTCTCGCCGGGGCGTTGGCGCAGCGGATCAGCGCGGGGCCGGCGGTGGCGATGCCGGCGATGCGCAGGGCCGTCGACCGGGCGACGGCGGCGTTCACCGCGGCGAAGGCCGCCGGACCGGGCCAGTTGTGGTTGGCGTTCCCGATCGCGCACGAAGTGCTCACCAACGAGGTGTGGGATCTCGACAGCGCGCGAAGCATTTCCGCGGCCGCGGTCCGGCTCGCCGAAGACACGGGCGCGCTGACCGTGCTCCCCACCGCTCTGGTGTCGCGTGCCGGTATCCATCTCCTCGAGGGCGAATTCGACTCCGCCCGCGCTCTGTTCGCGGAATGCGACCGCATCACCGCGGCCACGGGGCATACGCCGATCCGGTATCACGAACTCGCGCTGGCTGCATGGACGGGCGACGAGCAGGTCGCGATGCGGCTGATCGGGGGCGCACAGCGGGACGCGGCTGCCCGAGGGGAAGGCCGGGTGATCGCCCTGACGGCATACGCCACGGCGGTGCTGCACAACGGGATGGGCCGCTATCAAGTTGCGCTGCAAGCCCTGCAGAACGCCTGCCGACACGAGGATCTCGGGATCCACGCCTGGAACCTGGTCGAGCTGGTCGAGTCCGCCGCCCGGGCCGACGAGACCGCAGTGGCGAAGTCGGCACTCGAGGAGCTGGAAGAGCGCACCGCGGCGGCAGGCACGGACTGGGCGCTGGGTGTCGGGGCCCGCTCACGCGCCCTGCTCAGCACCGGCGGCACGCGCAGGACCACTTCGACGAGGCGTTGGCCCGATTGCAGCGCACGCGCGTCGCGGTGCACCTGGCCCGCACCCACCTGCTCTACGGCGAATGGCTGCGGCGGGAGAACCGGCGCACCGACGCGCGGCATCAGCTGCGCCAGGCGTTCGCGATGTTCACCGACTTCGGCGCCGCCGCCTTCGCGGACCGCGCGCGCCGGGAACTGCTCGCCACCGGTGAAAAGCACAGGAAGCGACCCGCGAGTTCCGGTGACGAACTGACCGCCCAGGAAGAGCAGATCGCCGAACTGGCAGCGGCCGGATTGACCAACGGGGAGATCGCCGCGCAGATGTTCATCAGCGCACACACCGTGGAGTGGCACCTGCGCAAGGTGTTCACCAAGTTGGGGATCACCTCCCGCCGGCAACTACGGGACCGCCGGTAACCCTGAGACTACGGATTCTCCAGGGTGCGTCGGTGGCCCGGCACACGCCAGGCTGAGACCATGCCCGATCACGTGCTCGAACCCGAGGCGCAGGCGTTCGCCGACGCCACCTCCCACCCACCCTTCCTCTACGAACTGGGCCCGGCTGGGGCCCGACAGGTTCTCGACGACGTCCAGGCCGGACCGGTGGACATGCCCGACGTCGACGAGCGCTGGGTCGTGGTGCCATGCGATCACGGCGACGTCGCAGTCCGGGTGGTGACCCCGAAGAGCGAACCGGGACCGTCACCGACCGTCCTGTACGTGCACGGCGGGGGGTGGGTGCTGGGGAGCGCGGCCACCCACGACCGGCTGGTGCGGGAACTGGCGGTGGGGGCGCAGGCCGCGGTGGTGTTCGTCGAGTACGACCGCTCACCCGAAGCGCAGTATCCCGTCGCGATCGAGCAGGCCTACGCCGTGGCGCGGTGGATCACGGCGCAGGGCGAGCACGAAGGGTTCGACACCGCACGTCTGGCCGTCGCCGGAGACTCGGTGGGAGGCAACATGGTTGCAGCGCTCACGTTGCTGGCCAAGCAGCGTGGTGACGTGAGCTTCTGCCATCAGTCGCTCTACTATCCGGTCACCGATGCTGCGCAGAACACCGGCAGCTACACCGAATTCGCGAACGGACCGTTTCTCACCGCCAAGGCGATGGCCTGGTTCTGGGACTGTTATCTGCCCGAGGTGGCTACCCGCTCGGAGATCACCGCGTCACCGCTGCGGGCCGCACTCGACGAACTCGCCGGGTTACCGCCTGCGCTGGTCATCGTCGACGAGAACGACGTCCTGCGCGACGAGGGCGAGGCCTATGCGCGCAGGCTGACGGCGGCGGGCGTGCGTACCACCAGCGTCCGCGTCAACGGCATCATCCACGACTTCATGATGCTCAACCCCGTCCGCTCCACCGCGGCCGCCACGGCTGCGATCGAGCTCGCCATCCACACACTGAGAAAGGTTTTTGGACAATGAAACTCGCAGTCATTGGGGCCACCGGACAGATCGGATCCCGGGTGGTCGAGTTGTTGCGCGCGGCCGGCCACGAGGTCACCGGGGTGTCCCGGTCGTCGGGGGTCGACGTCGTGACCGGTGCGGGTGTGGCCGATGCGGTCACCGGCAACGAGGTGCTGGTCGACCTCACCAACTCTCCCTCGGTCGACGACGAGCCGGCGATGACGTTCTTCACCGCCTCGTCGGCCAACCTGGTGGCGGCCGCGAAGGCCGGCGGCGTCGGCCATTACGTCGCGTTGTCGATCGTCGGCGCCGACGGTCTCCCGGTCAGCGGCTACATGAACGCCAAGGTGGCACAGGAGAACACGGTCAAGCAGTCGGGGCTGCCGTTCACCATCGTGCGGGCCACCCAGTTCCACGAGTTCGCCGACATGATCGTCACCGGGATGACCGTCGACGGTGAAGTGCGCGTGCCCGAGGCCCGGATCCAGCCGATCGCAGCGGCCGACGTTGCCGAGTACGTCGCCCGGGTTGCGCAGCAGGCGCCCGTCAACGGCGTGGTCAACCTCGGTGGACCGGAGAAGATGTCGTTCGCTGAGCTGGCTCGGGCGGTGCTCGCCCGTCGGGGTGAGAGCACACCCGTCGTGGTTGATCCGGCGGCGACGTACTTCGGCGTGCCGGTGGACCAGAACAGCCTCGTCACCGGGGATGGCGCCGTGCTCGCCACCCGTCGTTTCGTCGATGAGTGACGGCGAGGTACTGGTCACCGGCGGCTCGGGATATCTGGCCGCGCACGCGATCGCCCAGCTCCTGGCCAGGGGTCACGCCGTGCGCACCACGGTGCGATCTCTCGAACGGGAGGTCGAGGTGCGGGCCATGGTCGCTCAGGCCGGGGTGGACCCGCACGGGTTGCAGGTCCTCCGCGCCGATTTGATGAACGAGGACGGGTGGGCTGCGGCAGCCTCCGGCGTCGAACATGTCCTGCACGTCGCGTCACCGTTTCCGGCCGGCACACCGCGCACCGAGGACGACGTGATCGTGCCGGCGCGGGAGGGCACGTTGCGGGTGTTGCGGGCCGCGCGCGCGGCGGGGGTGAAGCGCGTCGTGCTGACGTCGTCATTCGCTGCGATCGGGTACGGGCACAACGGTTCCGGACCGTTCGGCGAGGACGTGTAGACGAACGTGTATGCCCCGATCGGGGCATACATCAAGTCGAAGACGCTTGCCGAGCGCGCCGCGTGGGACTATGTCACCGGTGACGGCGTCGGATTGGAGCTGGTGGTGCTGAACCCCAGCGGCATCTTCGGTCCGGTCCTGGGCCGTGACTACGCCGCGTCGGTAGCCATCGTGGCCGGCCTTCTGGCCGGGCAACCGCGGTGGCTGCCCGACGTGGGATTCGGCATCGTCGACGTCAGAGATGTTGCGACACTGCATATCGTGGCGATGACGCACGAACGTGCGGCTGGACAGCGCTTCATCGCCAGCGCGGGGTTCGTGAATATTCGGCATATGGCGCGAACCTTGCGCGACCAGCTGGGCCCGTCTGCTGCGCGGGTACCGAGGCATTCCATCCCGACGTGGCTGCTGAAGAGCGTCGGGACCAAGGTCCCGTCCCTCGCCGCGTGGACGGCCGACGCGGGCAAGCGACGCGAGCCGGCGACCGGAAAAGCGACCCGCGTCCTGGGCTGGCGGCCGCGCCCGGTGGAGCAGACGATCGTCGACACCGCGCGAAGTCTCATCGCGCTGGGCGAAAGGGATCGGTAAGCCTTCGCACCCTCAGCCAGCCGGGTGATCGAACCCGTCAACGCGCTCGGGTGGTTCGCCCGCTGTCGCCGGAACGCGGATCAGCCGGGCCTGATCGTGTTCAGGCCCGGCTAGTCCGTTCTCGTCGACTCAGGGAGCAGGGATGGTCGCGCAACCCACACCGGGGATGCAGCCGCTGGCCCCGCCCGGGCCCGCGGTTCCGCTCGGCCCCACGGGACTCAGGCTGCCGGTCGCACCCTCCGGCCCCGCCGCGCCGGCCGGACCGCCGGGAATGGCGCCCGAGGCTCCGCCAGGACCGGCTTCGCCCCCGGGACCGCCCGGAATGGCGCCCTCGGCGCCGCCCGGGCCGGCCACACACGGTCCGCCGTCGGGGTTCACGCACGCCGGCGGCGGCGGTGGCGGTGGCGCCGGCGGCGGAGGATTGGCTCCCGCCAACGGAGCAGTGGTGATCGCGGCCGCCGCGGCGCCCACGAAGAACAGGGATCCGAGGTTAAATGTCTTGTGTCGCATGACAGAGCAATAACCCGATAGCGCACAATCAAAACCCCCTAACTTTCTCGGGTGGCATCCTGGCCAGATGGGATTGCTGATCCGGTTGATCGAGCTCTTGGTGATTGCGCTGCCGCTGGTTGGCGTGGGTTATGCGACCTTCAGGGCCATCGCCTCGGCGCGCTCGCGGGACCAGGTGCAAGCGTCTCCAGCGGACTCACAGCTATCGGCAGACTCCGATGCGGCGCAGCGGCGGGCCGTCGAGCGCACCATCGAAGAGCATGACCGGACCGACACGAGATGGTTGGACTACGAGCTGGACGTGGCGAAGTTGCTCGACTATCCGGTGATGACCGACATGCGAGACCCGCTGACGGAGAGGTTTCACCGCGCCAAGCTACGGGCGGACTTCCTCAGGCCTGCCGAGCCGGTCGACCTCGTCTCTGACCGGGACTCCGCCCGCGAGTACCGCGACGCAGTGCAGGAGTATGTGACGGCATTCGACATTGCCGAAGCCGAAGCAATTCGCCGCCGCCGCAGCGACTTCGGTGACGACGAGCAGGAGCGGTTGTCCCGTGCTCAGCGGCTGCTGCGAGTCGCTTCCGATGGCGCGGCGACCGCGCAGGAACGCGAGCGTGCCTACCAACTGGCTCGTCGGGAACTCGACGGATTGATCGTGCTGCCGGAACGGGCGCGGGTCGCATTGGAACGCGGAATCAGCGGCGAACTGGGAAGTTGACGCTCTGGGAGGAGCCTTGGTCGTGAGGCTCGTTCGGCCCACTTCTTGACTGTCTGCGCGGGAGCCTGCGCTTGGGGGCCGCGCACCACCGATCTTGCGCCGGGCCCGCGGCTGTCGGCGTCACCGGCGTTGATGTAGTTGGTGGTTCGTACGGCGTCGTGCTCTGTGCGTTTCTCCCTCGGAGTCTGTGGCGTTCTGCTCCTGGGAGGGGGCTAAGGCATCCCCGTTCACGAACCCCGCTTGGGGTAGTTCCCATTCCCGAACCCCGCTTGGGGTTGTCCCCATTCCGAACCCCGCTCCGCCTTGGGGTTGTCCCGAGTCGCGAGTTGAACCCTGCTTGGGGTTATCCCCAATTGCGTTTTCATCCCCAACCTGAGCGGGATGGTGTCCCGGGACGGCTGAGTGTCCCCGGCGCTGATTAATGTAGAACACATGTTCGATGGTTCGCTTCCTGGTCCGGCCGCTCTGGCCGAGGTCTCCGATGGCGAGTTGATCGAGGCGATCACCGGCTGGGCGGGCGCCGCGGCCGCAGCTCAGGCCCGACTGTTGGCCGCGGTGGCCGAACGGCGCCGCCGCGCCGAGACCACCGCCGACGCTGATCCGGTACGCACCCGGTGGGCCTGTGACCCCGTCGATGAGGCCGCCGCCCAGATCGGGTGCGCACTGACCGTCTCCCACGGCCGCGCCGTGGCGCTGATGGACACCGCGGTCATCCTGCGCGATCACCTGCCCCGCCTCAACGCCCGCTTCCTGGCCGGCCACGTCAGCGAGCGCGTGGTCGCGCGCATCGTATGGCTGTGCGCCCTGGTCGTCGACGAACAGGTGTGGGCCCAACTCGACGAACAGTTCGCCACCGCGGCCAGCACCTGGGGGACGCTGTCGGGTGACAAACTCGACACCGCGATCACCGTGTGGATCCACACCCTCGACCCCGACGCCGTCCGGCGCGCGGCCACCGCCCACCGCGGCCGCGATGTCCGCATCGGCGGCCGCGATCAGGCCGCGGGCACCACCAGCGTGTGGGGCCGGATCAACTCCCTCGACGCCGCGATCGCCGCGGCCCGGCTCAAAGCCATGGTCAACAGCGTGTGCGGCGAGGATCCGCGCACCACCGCCCA